>JANOQG010000001.1:0-7867 GCA_031422255.1 Actinomycetes bacterium
TCCTTGCGGTGCGTATCGGTGGTTCGGATGGCCTCGGCAGCGGCAATGGCTCCCTCGGGGGTGGCCTGGCGGCCGGCGACCAGCGCGCTGATGCCGCCCTCGATGGCCGGCATCGGAAGCTCATAGCCGATCAGCCCCGTCGAGCAGACGAGAACGTCGTTGGCCGCGCACCCCAGTCCCTCGGCCACAAGCTCGGTCATGCGCTGAGCGTCCGCCAACCCCCTCTGCCCGGTGGCGGCGTTGGCGCAGCCGCTGTTCAGCACGACCGCGGCCGCCCGACCGCCGGTGAGGGTGAGGTGGGCGTTGGTGGTGACGACCGGAGCCGCCGTCATCTTGTTCTGCGTGAACACTGCTGCCGCGTCTACAGGTCGCCCATCGATGGTGGCGACGAGGCTGAGGTCGAGGTCGCCCGACGGCTTGATGCCGCAGGCAACCCCGTTGGCGCTGAAGCCGGCGGCGGCGGTGACGCTCATGAGACACCGCTCACGGGTAGACCCCTGCGATGGGCAGGCCCGCTGTCTCGGGGAGGCCGAGGAGCAGGTTGGCGCACTGGACCGCAGCGCCCGATGCGCCCTTGGTGATGTTGTCGATCGCCGCGATGGCGAGGACGTGGGCCGTGCGCTCGTCATAGCGCGCAGTGACGTGGGCGCAGTTGGAGCCGAGGGTGGCCTTGGTCGACGGCGAGCCATCCGTGACGACCACGAACGGCTCGTCGGCGTAGGCCGAGCGGAGCGCCTCGATCACAGCGGCCGTGCTCGTAGCGCCGGTCGGGCGTGCGTAGCAGGTGGCCAGGATCCCTCGATTCATCGGAGCGAGGTGAGGGGTGAACAGCACGGTTGCGCCCAGCACCTGCTCCATCTCCGGAGTGTGGCGATGGTCGAGCAGGCCGTAGGCGGTGAAGTCCTCGTCGACTGCGCAGAACGTGGTGGTGGACTTCGGCGGCCGGCCGGCTCCAGACACACCGGAGGCGGCGTCGACGATGATCCCGGTGGTGTCGATCAAGCCGCTCCGCACAAGCGGAGCCAATGCCAAGGCAGCGGCGGTCGGGTAGCACCCGGGCGTGGCGACGTGCGTGGAGGCCTTGATCTCGTCGCGAAACAGCTCGGGCAGCCCGTAGGCGAAGTCAGGCAGGAGCACTGGAGCGGTGTGCTCCTGGCCGTACCACTGCGGGTAGAGGCTCGCGTCCTGGAGTCGGAAGTCGGCTGCCAAATCGACGAGGTGTCCCACCTTGCCGATCAGCTCGGGGACGATCCGCTGGCTCGCGCCGTGGGGCAATCCCAGGAAGACGAGGTCGAGCCCAGCCACCTCGGCGGGATCGTAGGGAGCGAAGACCAGGTCCGGATAGGCCGCCGCGAGGCTCGGGTAGAGCTCCCCCGCCCGAGTCCCAGCCTGGGAATCGCCCGTGGCAACGCGCACGTCGAGGTCGGGGTGTCCCGCGCTCAGCCGCAACAGCTCCGCGCCCGTGAAGCCCGAAGCACCGATGATGCCGACCGAAACCATCGGACGATAATGCATCATCCTGCATGATCATGCAACTTGTCGGATCGGCCGGTCGTACGGGTCCTGACGTACGGTCGTCACCGCATGGTGCTCCCCTCCCACCCTTCCGTGACGACCATCGATCCAGATCTGGACCGACGCACCGACGAAGATCTCGAGACAGCGCCTCCGAAAGCGGCTCACATCGTGAAGACCGACCCGGGCGAGTCAGCGCTGGCCAAGGTGACCGAGGCCCGGATCTTCGGGTACCCGGTCGAGGCACTCTGTGGCGAGCGGTTCGTCCCCCAACAGGATCCGAAGAAGCTCCCGCTGTGCGGCACCTGCAAGGAGATCTACGACCTCTACCGACAGATGGGCGACGGCGGCCTCAACGAGACCCCGGACGACTGACCAACCAACCGGGTGATCCGTAGGGGCCCTCGAGGGCGCTTCTAGCCCCGGAGCGTGGCCGGGAGGGACTGCTCGACGGCGTCGATGATCGCCGTGCGAACCTGCGCGACATCGGCCTCGGTGAGCGTGCGGTCCGCCGCCTGCAGGCGAAGGCCGTAGGCGAGACTGCGGCGGCCGTCGGTCACGCCGGCTCCGCGGTACACGTCGAACAGTCGCACGCTCCAGAGCAGCTCGCCGCCCGCGGCCCGAATGACATCCTCAACCGCCGACGCCGGGATCGCATCGGCCACCTCGAAGGCAAGATCGATGTCGCTGCTCGGGTAGAGGCTGAACGGGCGGTACGTGGCGTCACCGTGTGCCTCGGCCAGAAGCGTGTCGAGGTCGACCTCGAGATACGCCACCCGCTCACCGATGCCGTGAGCATCGAGCACGCCAGGGTCCACCTCGCCGAGCGCTCCGATGGCACTGTCGCCCAGCAGGAGACGCGCTGCACGAGTGGGGTGCAGCCCAGGTCGCTCGGCGTTCTCGATCCGCACGGTCTCGAACCCGAGGACCTCTGCGACAACGTGCCAGAGCGACACTGCGTCGCTGGCGTCGAGCCCAGCAAGGACCGCGCCGAACACCTCACGCTCGTCGGGAAGCCCAGCTGCGGGATCGGCAGCCCGGTTGAAGGTGTGCCCGATCTCGAACAGCCGCACCCCATGGTTGCGATGCGACCAGTTGTAGGCGACCGCTCCGACCAGGCCTGGGAGGAGTGAGGTGCGGAGCACCGACTGCTCGGCGACGAGGGGGTTGGCGATCGTGATGCCGTCGTCGGGGAGCCCGCAGCGAGTCAGCTCTCCGGGCGCAAGGAAGGGCATCGGCATGGCCTCCGAGATGCCCCGCCCGATGAGGGTGGCCCGCAGCCGGCGTCGATCGCTCTGGCGCGGTGACAGGGCGCCCGTGGTGGCGGCTCGGGGCAGGGTGCGGCCGAAGGCGGTGTAGCCGTGGTGGCGCGCTACCTCCTCGATCACGTCGATCTCAGTGGCGGAGTCATACCGCCACGAAGGGATCTGCACCTCGAGATCGTCGCCCTTGGCGGTAGAGCGGAACCCGATCGGGTTGAGGAGCTCGGCGATCCGCTCGCGTCCCAGATCTGTGCCGAGGAGCTTCGCCACTCGTGCCGGGCGCACGAGGACCGGAGGTTGGGCAGGAAGGGCCCCGCCAGCCACCGCAGCACCGTCTTCGAGGGATGCTCCGAGGAGGTCGGCGAATCGGCGCATCGCAAGATCCACGACCTCCGGGTCCGCCCCCTTCTCGAAGCGGGCGGACGCCTCGGAACGCAGCTTGTGTCGGCGGGAGGACTTCACGATCCCGATCGGGTGGAACCACGCCATCTCGAGGAGCACGTCGCTGGTCGTGGCATCGATCTCGCTGGTTGAACCCCCCATGATTCCGGCGAGGCCGACGGGAGCGTCGCCGCCGTCGCAGATGAGCAGGTCATCGGGTGTGAGACGACGCTCCACACCATCGAGCGTGGTGAGGAGCTCGCCCTCGCTGGCCAGACGCACGCGGAAGCCTGGGCCAGGCACCTTGGCCAGGTCGTAGGGATGGTTGGGCTGGCCCAGCTCGAGCATCACGTAGTTGGACACGTCCACCACGTTGTTGATCGATCGCATGCCCAGAAGAGCGAGCCGGGTCGCCAGCTTCGGCTCGCCCGGTCCGACCGTCACACCTCGGAGAACGCGCGCCTCGAACAGGCCGCATCGCTCCGGAGCGAGGATCTCCACGGCGACGCTCCCGATGGCCTCTGCAGGGATCACCAGTGGTGAAGGATCAGGAAGGCTGAACGGGATGCGTAGGCGCGCGGCGAGATCGCGGGCAACGCCGGCGACCGACATCGCGTCGGGTCTGTTGGGATTGATCTCGAGGTCGTAGAGGACGTCTGCCTCGATGCCCATGGCCTCGGTGAACAGGGCACCCGGCTCAAGATGAGCAGGCAGGATGAAGATGCCCGCCTTGTCCTCGCCGAGCCCGAGCTCCTGTGCGGAGCAGAGCATTCCGTTTGACCAGACTCCGGCCATCTTCCGCCGGCCGATCTCCATGCCGTTGGGCATCGTGGTGCCGATGGTGGCCAGGGGAACGAGGTCGCCCACCTGCATGTTGAACGCACCACACCCGACCTCGAGCGGTTGGCCGTCGCCCGCGTCGACCACGACGAGGTGGATCTTGTTGGCCCCTTCGACCGGACGCGTCTCGAGCACGCGAGCCACGACGACGCCCGACAGGCCGTCGCCGATGCGTTGGAGATCCTCGACGGCCATGCCGAGATCGCTCAGTTGCTCGCCGAGCGCGACGGGATCGCCCTCGAACGGAGCAAAGTCGCGCAACCACGAGAGCAACACCTTCATCGGGTCGTCCTAGAACTGGTTGAGGAAGCGGATGTCGTTGGTGAACAGATCGCGGAGATCGGCAACGCCGTGGGCGCTTGCCCCGAGGCGATCGAGACCGAACCCGAAGGCCAAGCCCTGCCACTCCTCGGGATCGATACCGCAGTTTTGGAGCACGTTTGGATGCACCATGCCGCACCCTCCGAGCTCGAGCCAGGAACCGTCGGGGCGTTGGATGTCGAACTCGGCTGACGGCTCCGTGAACGGGAAGTAGGACGGGCGGAGGCGCGAGGTGAACTCGCCGCCGAAGAACGCCTTCGTGAACGCGTCGAGCGTGCCGGCCAGGTCTGCGAAGGTGATGTCCCGGTCGATCACCAGGCCCTCGATCTGGTGGAAGACGGGCATGTGCGTGGCGTCGGGGGTGTCCTGGCGGAAGACCCGCCCGGGCATCACCATGTAGATCGGTGGCTCCTGGGTGCTCATCACCCGCACTTGCACGGGCGACGTGTGCGTTCGCAGCACCGTGGAGCCGGGTTCGCCCATCTCTACGTACAGGGTGTCGTACATGTCGCGGGCGGGGTGATCAGGCGGGAAGTTGAGCGCGCCAAAGTTGTGCCAGTCGGTTTCCACCTCTGGTCCTTCGGCGATGGTGAAGCCCATCCCAACGAAGACGTCTTCGAGCGTCTCCATCGCTTGCGTGACAAGGTGCAGGTGGCCGGCACCCGTCGCCGGAGGCACCTCTGTGAGGTCGAGGCGCTCAGCCTGGAGACGGACCAGGCGCTCTGCGAGCTCGAGCTCGGCTCGCCGGGCGCCCAACGCCCCGGTCAGCGCGTCCCGCGCCCGGTTGACCGCCCCCCCGACCGCGCGTCGGCCATCGGGGTCGAGCCCACCTAGCTTCGCCTTGAGCGTGGAGAGGTCGGACTTCTTGCCGAGCAGCTGCTGATCGAGGACCGTGAGCTCGTCGAGGGTGACAACCGCCGCGATCTGCGGCTTCGCGGCGGCCTCGATGGCTGCGATCTCGTCGAGCATGGAGAGGATGCTCCCCGGTCAGCCGGGGAGGTCGCCAATCGGTTCCGCGGCGAGCCGACGCTGACGCAGCGCCTCGAAGCCGAGGATGGACCCAGCCATCGCGACGTTGAGCGACTCGGATCGACCGGCCATCGGGATGCTGAGCCGCTCGTCGACCGATGCGACCACCGCTGTGGGCAGTCCATGCGCCTCGCTACCGAGCACCACGGCGATCGGGCCGGTGAGATCAACCGCCTCATACGGCGTGCCGCCGTGCACCACGGTCGCCGCGGTGCGCACGCCCGCCGAGCGGAGCTGCTCGATCACAGGAAGCGTGTCGAGAGCGCTGGCCACCGGGACATGAAACAACGCGCCGGCCGATGCCCGCACGCACTTGGCGTTTGTGGGATCCACCGAGGAACCGCAGAAGAACACGGCGGCGGCCCCGGATGCCTCCGCTGCGCGCAGGAGGGTTCCGGCATTGCCGGGGTCGTTCACGTCGACCAGCACGAGCACGATCGGACCGGCAGCGGCTGCCGCTACCGCACTGCTGACCGACACCTCGACACGGACTGCAATCGCGGCGATGCCCTGAGGGCTCACGGTGTCGACCGCCCGAGCCAGGACGTCTTCGCGCACCTCGTGCACCGTCACCCCCGCCGCGGCGAGCTCGGGAAGCAGGCTGGGGTCTGCACTAGGCGCAGCAAACACCTCACGCAGCTCGATGTCCGCCCGCATCGCCTCGCGGATGAGGACTGGTCCGTCGATGACGAAGGCCCCCTCCTCCAGACGCGCAGAGCGGCGCCCCGAGAGGCGCCGCAGCTGCTGCATGCTGGGATGTCGAGGGCCAATCGGCCCTCGATCCTGATTCAGGCGCTCTCCTTGGCCGAGGCCTCGGTGGCGGCTTGGACCAGCGCGGTGAAGGCCGCCGGCTCTCGCACAGCGAGATCAGCGAGGACCTTGCGATCGACCGTGATCTCGGCGATGCGCAACCCGGCGATGAACCGGCTGTAGCTGGTGCCGTTCTCACGACAAGCCGCATTGATGCGCTGGATCCACAGCGAGCGGAAGTCGCCCTTGCGTGCCCGACGGTCGCGGAAGGCGTAGCGCCCGGCATGCATCACCGCCTCGTTGGCGGACTTGAAGGAGCGGCTCTTGTTGCCGTAGTACCCCTGCGCGCGTTCGAGTGTTGCCCTGCGCTTCTTCTTCGAGTGGACGGCGCGCTTTACCCGTGCCATAAGTCGTTCCTTCCCTTATCCGGCCTAGAGGCCGAGCATCCGCTTGATACGAGCGGCGTCACCTGGGGCGACGCTGGTCTCACCCTTGAGGCGCTTCTTGCGCTTCGGGGCCTTCTTCTCGAGGATGTGGTTGTTGTTGACCTGCAGGCGCCGGAGCTTGCCGGTGCCGGTGACCTTGAAGCGCTTCTTGGCGCCGCTGTGGGTCTTCATCTTGGGCATTTGGTTGGTCTCTCTTCGTCGGGCGGGCGGGGCGTCAAGCCTCGCTGGCCTCGTCGTCCGTCTCGGTGATCTCGGGGGTGTCGACGATGTCGATTGCTTCGGCGACTTCAGTGGCTTCGACCGCATCGGCAACCGGTGTCTCGGCGGCCAGCTCCTCGGCCTCCGCGATGGCCGCTGCTGCTGCCTTCGCTGCTGCTGCCTGCGCCTTCTTGTCAGGGGCGAGCACCATCGTCATGTTGCGTCCGTCGATGCGGGGGAAGATCTCGACGCGACCCACGTCCTTCACGGCTGCCTCGACCTGCTCGAGGATCTTTCGGCCGAGTTCGGGATGGGCCACCTCACGACCACGGAAGGTCAGCGTGACCTTCACCTTGTGGCCCTCGGTGAGGAAGTGCTCCACCTTGCGGGTCTTGGTGTCGAAGTCTCCGCCACCGATCTTGGGGCGATACTTCATCTCCTTGATGACGACGTTGGTGGTCTTCCGGCGAGATTCCTTCGCCTTCTGGGCCGCCTCGTACTTGTACTTGCCGTAGTCCATGATCCGACACACGGGTGGGTTCGCCTGGGCGGCGACCTCGACGAGGTCGAGATCGAGCTCCCGGGCAAGAGAAAGCGCTTCGGGCAGCGGCTTGATGCCGATCTGCTGCCCGTCGTGCCCCACCAGTCGTACCTCGCGTGCCCGGATCCGATCGTTGATCCGTGGCTCGCCGTTGGCCGGTGGCGTGGCTATCGGGGAATCCTGTTCATGTAGGCGCTGCTACCTCCTGGGCGCGGAATGGGTGACCGACCGGAACCGACCTCGAAAACGAAGAGAGCGGATGCCGGAGAAGCCGACATCCGCCGCGCGCCGGAAAGGCAGAGCCTTCCTGGCGGTGACCTTGGTCGACCCGACGCACCTCAAACGATGGACGGGTGGGGGCGGAGCCCCGCTTCCGATTTCAGTTGTGGCGCATAGGGTACGGCCATGCCCCGACCGGCCACAACCCGAGGAGCCTGGCGATGAGCCTCTGGACGCCCGACGGCGACCATCCTGTCCCCCCGAGCGGCGGGCAGGCACCCCCCGCCGGAGGGGCGCCCGAACACCAAGACCTCTCCCCCGAGGACCAGGCCCAGCTCGAGGCCATGCAGGCCGAGATGGAGCAG
>JANOQG010000002.1:0-4968 GCA_031422255.1 Actinomycetes bacterium
CGGTAGGCGACGCTGAGGCCGACGAGGCGCCGGATCTCGACGAGCGGGTCCGGGTGGTCATCCACGCGGACGTCGACAAGCTGATCGTGCCCGGACCGTTCGGACCGAACGGAGTCCACGACCATCAGTGATGCGGACTGCTGGCCCCGGATGTCGCCACCCGCCGCCTGAGCAGCGTCGAGGGCGTCGACAAGGCGGAGGGCCAAGGCCCCCGATGAGCTCCGGAACGCCGCTGCCATGGCGTCGGGCACCCCCGGGCGCGCCATCATGTTGGCCTGCACGGTGAACCCATCGCCGACCACGTGGCCCGCTGCCGCGATGCAGGACGAACCGGTGTGAGCGGCCGCGTTCCCCGAGCTGTCGACGGCAGCGAGCTGGCGAGTGTCAGCATGCTCGTCGGGGGCCAACACGGCAGCGATGGCATCCGCTGGGCTGCTCCCGGCTCGCAGGCGATCCAGCGTGTCGGGACCGTGGGCGATCTCGGCCGTCGCTTGGGTGGCCACTGCCCCCACTCCAGCCTTGAGCCACGGGACAACCGCTCCGACCGCGAAGAAGTGGGACTGCACGGCGACGCCCATCTGGCCCGTGTCCGGACAGCGGGCGACGATGGAGTAGGTCACAGGATCGGCTCAGGCGGGGGCTCGCCGCAGGGGCGCAAGGGTGTGCTCGCCCGTGTCGTCGTCTTCGGTCAGATGCCAGCCGCATCGGCGCGCGAGCAAGGCGTGGCCTTCGTCCGGACCGGACGCGATCAACCCGTCCTCGGCCTCGAGACGCACGTGACCCCTGGGGCGGTACAGGTAGCGGCCGCCGCGCAGCACAGCGAGGATGTGGAATCCGGGCTCGATGTCGAGCTGCAGCTCGGCGAGCGATGCGCCCTCAGCCTCAGACCCGAGCGCCACTGGCACGCGCACGACGACTTCGTCGGAGTCGCCCAGCGCGATCGACAGGATGGGGTGCAGCTCCTCCTTCTCCTCGATGAGCCACACCATCTGCTGAGCGGCATCGCCGAGGTCCTCCGCGGCCTGCGAGAGGTGGAGGAGACCCCGCAAGGGAGCCGGGTCGATGCGGTCATTGCTGGCGCGCAGCACCCACAGCTCGAGGCGGTCCTTCATCTCGTCGAGCCGGTCCTCGAGCTGACGGACCTCGGCGGCCAATCCCTGGTCCCGCAGCACGAGCGCCGAGTAAGCGAGACCCACCGCGGCCTCGGAGATGTTCTTCATCTCGACCAGGACGTCGACGGCGCGGTCGAGGTCCGAAAGCGTGCCGTCTTCTGGCGGAGCGGGGGGCTCCCAATGCGGTGCCGCCGCCAGCTCACGGAGTCGGGAGATGCCGGCCGGTGAGCCCCGCAGGAAGATCACATCGCCCGGCAAGCAGATGGCATCACCGTCGACGTGGGTGATCCAGTCGCGGTCGCGGCGGATGGCCATGACGCGCATGCCGATCTGCACGGGGAGCTCGAGGGCAGCGAGCGGACGGCGAGCAAGGTGGGATCCCTCTCGAATCCGTACCCGATGGGATACCTCCTCTGCGTTCGACAGGTCGGCTACCAGCTCACGCGGGATGCCGAGACGATGCGTGACGATCCGTGCGATGTCGACAGCGGCGTTGCCGATGCGCTCGATCGACGAGACCACCTGAAGCACCGACGCCATCGCCTCGGCCTCCTTCGGGTGGCGGGCGGCGAGGACGGACACAGCCCGCATCTCGTGCACGAGATCAGACATCTGATCCTCGAGCTCGTCCACCTCCTCCGCCATGTCGGGGTCGCCGAAGTAGAGGGCGGCGTAGGCGAGGTCGACCATGAGCTCCGAAAGGTCCTTCGCTTCGGCGAGCATGGCCCTGAGGTTTCGGGGTCTGGCATCCATCTGGTTCTGGGCAGGATAGGACGCCCGCAGCATGCCTGTGCCACGAACTGGGGTCAGCGCTGGTCCACACTGTCCCCCGTGCTCCGTCGCCGCCTCCTCCCGTTCGGGCTCGCGCTGCTGATCGTTGGCCTCGCGATGGCCTGCTCGTCCACCGACGGGCGGACGCTCCCGCCTCCCAACGCCCTCGAGACCACCACGACTCCAAGCACCCCCGTGATCCAGACTGTGCCCGGCGAGGCGTTCACGCTCATCGGAGCCTCGTTCGTGGGTGGGCAGGCCATCCCCGCTGAGCTCAGCTGTCAGGGGTCCGGTCTTTCGCCAGCCCTCTCCTGGACCGGTACCCCCGCCGGCACCGCCGAGCTCGCTCTCGTCGTGCGCGATCGCACGGCCGACGGATTCCTGCACTGGGTCGTGACCGGCATCGACCCAACGGTCACTGGCTTTGGTGAGTCCGGGCTCCCAGAAGGCGCCGTCGAGGCTGTCAACGGCGCGGCGGTCACAGGGTGGTCCCCGCCGTGCCCACCCGCAGGTGACGGTGTGCACTTCTACGAGTTCGCCTTGCACGCGCTTCCCGGGTCGCTCGGGGTACTGCCTGGGTCAGACGGCTCCACCACCGCCGACCTGATCGAGCAGGCATCCGTCACGCAGGCGACACTCATCGTCACCTACTCCGTTGAGTGAACGCCATCGGATCCATGGGTAGCGTGCAGGCTGTGCAGGGCGTGCAGGCGGTGGCGGCAGCAGGTGGGGTGGTGGTGCTGGTCACACTGCTCATCGTCATCTCGCACAACCGGTTCGTCGAGCAGCGGCAGGCCATTGGCAACGCGTGGTCCAACGTCGACACTGAGCTGCGCCGTCGCTACGACCTCATTCCCAACGTCGTGCGCACCGTGCAGGCCTATGCCACGCACGAGCGCGAGGTGTTCGAGGCGGTGGTTCGGGCACGTCAGGAGGCCGTGGACAGCGTCGGCGAGGTAGCCGAGCAGGCCGGGTCCGAGGACACCCTGGTTCGCTCGCTCAAGTCGCTCCTGGCGCTCTCCGAGGCCTACCCCGACCTCAAGGCCGACGCCCACTTCCGAGAGCTCCAACAGGAGCTGGCGATGACCGAGGACCGCATCCAGGCAGCCCGGCGCATCTTCAACGCCGATGTCCGGGAGCTCAATCGGCGGGTGCAGTCGATCCCGTCGAACGTCATCGCACGCCTCTTTGGATTCCACCGCCGCGACTACTTCGAACTCGACGCGGTCATCCGCGACGCGGGGCCGCCGAGCGTCGCATCAGGTCAAGCCTGAGCTGACCATGCACCCCAGCGAGCGCGTGCGAATCATCACCGAGACGGCTCGAGCCGTCCTCGAGCACCGCCTCGCTCCTGCGGTTGGCGCGCGCACGCTCGCCCTGCAACAAGACCAGATCGCCGGCTTCCTGCGGGCCGACCGCATTGACGTCACCCGAGCCGAGGCCGACGTGGTCGCCCTCACCTTGCGGCGCCTGGCAGAACAGGTGGCCGACCGAACCCCCACCGACCCCGACCCTGCCTTCGTGGAGATGGCGCGGATCCTGGGTGAGCTGGCTCAGTCGCTGCGCTGAATCGGCCCCGCTCAGCGGGTCGGCTCGTCCTCGATCACGGAGTCCACGTCGATGATGTCGTCCTCGTCGGTGACATCGTCTTGTGCCGTCGGAGCTGAGGCGACCTCGGCCTTGCGCACCTGGAACGCCGCAATCGCCATCGCCACGACCGCGGGAAGGAAGAAGATCAGGAGCTCCCTCGTGAGCAGCGCGCCGAAGAGCGTGATGTACATCGTCCGGCTGATCAGCCGGGCCGACGCGCGGTTGCGGACGGCCCGGAAGCCGAGTCCCGCTCCCAGCACAGGCAGGAAGACCGACGGCGAGTACGGCCAGAAGGCAGTGAGGTAGGACTCGTCTCCCCCCGGCGACCAGACCTCGACGGCGTCGCGCACCTCGGCAGCCGTGGCCTCGGTGCCGAGCCCTCGCGCCGCGTCCAGGGCCGCGAGCGACCACTCGGCCACTCGCTCCGGCTTCGTGGCGATGGCGTCTCCCGTGGCGCTGCTGATGGGCACTCGAAAGCCGAACAGAACGAAGAGCACCGAGGCGGAGGCGAGCATCACCGAGGTGAGCGCGGAGCGATGGCCGACCGGGAGGCCCGCAGCCGCTCTCCCCTTGTTCGCTGATCTCGTGCGGCGACCCGATGATCCCGTGGCGGTGAGCCGAGACAGTACGGACCCGCCCGGGGTCGACGCGGCGTCGCCGACCTTGCTCGTCGGTGCCTCGGTGGCAGCTGCCGCAGCTCGCCTGGCCTGCAGAGCAGCGCGCTGCTGTCGGTTCTGGGACTGACGCCTCTGCTTGGAAGGTTGGCGCTTCGTCGACATGGTGGCCGAGGTTAGTGGCCAGTCCGGACTGAGAAAGTCAGCGAAGGCGGGCGTCTACGTGCTCATCCTCCCTCAGCGGAAGTCACGGCTCTTCGTGGGCGCCGCGAGCGGCAGGGCTTCGAGGCGGTCAGCAATCACGTTGGTGACGCCCTCGAAGCGTTCGAGGCGGCCTCGCACGAGCATGGCCGGCGCAGAGCGAGCCACCTTGCGATGGGCCACCCAACACCCTTTCGACACAACGACGTTGATGAGACCCGTTTCGTCCTCCAGGTTCACGAAGAGCGTGCCCCCGGCGGTGGCCGGCCGCTGGCGATGGGTGACCACCCCACCCACCAGCACTCGGGTACCCGGCTCGATACCAGCCAGGCCCGTCGACGTCACCACGCCTCGAGCCGCGAGGTGCGCCCGCACAAACCGAGTGGGGTGACCCTCAGGACTCACACCGGTGGACCACAGGTCGGCCCGGGCTGCTTCGTCGCCGGTCATCGCCGGAAGCTGCGGAGCAGCAACGCCAGTGACGATGCCAGGCAGCCGGTCGGGACCGCTCTGGGCGACGGCTCCCGCTGCCCAGATCGCCTCCCGCCGTGACATGCCAAAGCATGCAAAGGCACCGCTGGTGGCCAGCGCCTCGATCTGCGGGAGCTTGAGCGACACTCGACGGGCCAGGTCCTCGGGATCGCTGTAAGGCCGTCCCGCGGCGATCTGCCCGGCCAGCT
>JANOQG010000003.1:0-6902 GCA_031422255.1 Actinomycetes bacterium
CCAGCGCCTTCACTTCGTCGACATCAACGTCGGGATGGAAGCGGATCCCGCCCTTGCCGGGGCCCCGAGTGGTGTCGTGGTGCACCCGCCAGCCGGTGAACACCTCGATGCGACCATCATCCATCCGCACCGGCACGGCCACCTCGAGCACCCGCGCGGGTGTGCGCAGCAGCTGATGGATGTCCGGATCGATGCCCGCAAGGTTCGCCGCGTCCTCGAGCCGGTCGAGCACGGTCTGCCATGCGTCGGCGGGCATGATCGGCGTGCCTCCCCCTCAGTCGTGTCGGCGTCTGCCCTACGTTGTACCCCGCCCGATGCCTGAGGTGGCGCTCCCTCACCCCGGTACGGCCCTGAGAGCCGCACCGGGGACGAGGTCGCGATCTACTGGAGCGCCATGTTCGGCTCTCCGTAGGCGTTCAGCCCGTTGGCGGATCGGACGCAGTTCCCGCTTCTGGGAGCGCCGCCGTTGTAGGCGAGACGCATGCAGGCCCGCATGGCGAGCTGACCCCAGTAGTTCGCGTGGACGCTCTCTTGGACCTGGTACGGACCGATGAGCGTGCTCGTGGTGCGGAGCTGGTTGACCCACTCGGTCTTGTCGACCGCGCCGGCCGACGTCCAGTTCGCTACGCCCTTCTCCTCGAGCAACCCAACCGTGTTCTCACAGAGCCGGCGACCGTTGAGCGACGACTGGAAGTCGAGCACCTTGATGTTGGTGATCCCCGACGAGCTGGCGGCGTTCTTCACCGAGGTGTTGAACGCCGGGACGATCGTGTTGTTGGCGTAGTCGGCGTCCTTGTTCCACATGCCGCAGCCGCCCACCGTCTGGCGGGTGTAGCCGCTCTGGGAGTAGCGGTTGCCGGAGCCATTGGGGATGGGCGACCAGTAGGTGTCGGCCACGATGGTGTACTGCGAGTCGGTGTAGCCCGCGTTGGTCATCGCCTGGCGAACGTTCAGGAACGCGCCTCGGATGGCCGTCGTCTTGGCCGTGATGTTGCTGGACGTGAACCGGGAGGAGATCGCGCTGTCGTCGTAGCAGTAGTTCGGCCACCACGACGGCGACAGGTACCAGTTGAGGAAGCAGGTCTGGAGGATGTCGGCGAACCCATAGTCGTTGGCGCCGATCATGACCGTGACCATCTTCACGTTGTGGGTCGCTGCGAACTCCTGGAGCGCGAGCGCCTGACCCTTGCCGTAGCTGGTGTTGTAGAAGTCGATGCCGGGCTTGAAGTCCGAGCTGCCGCCACCCGACGTGAAGGTCTTGGCGCCGGAGCACGCAAGGTTGAGCGAGTTGACGGTGCCGATCGCGATGGCAGCTGACTCCGAACGGTGACAGCCCGGGATCTGCTCGCCGGTGTTGGCGGCGTTGTCGAAGTACGCGTCGGAGCCGCCGGCGTCGATGTTGTTCGACGAGTTGTTGGTGTTGCCTGCCCAGCGGCCTGCCTCACCGGAGATTGCCGAGTCGCCCAGGCTGATGACCCACGGGCTCCCCACCCCCGGCCCATCGGCCGCGGCGGCCGGAGCTCCGGCGGTCGTGGCGACCGCGGTCGCGGCAAGCACCCCCGCTAGCGCGACGATCCGAGCACGACGTGTGACACGTCCGAACATGTGCAACCCCCCGGTTGGTTCCGCCTGGCCCGCTTGGCCGGACTCGGTGCGCAACGTACACCGCGGACGCCCGGCATGTGACGGATGTCACTGGATCCGGAAGAATGGGACAGGCCCCAGGCGTTCAGCGGTACGCGGCGGCTTGGATGTCGTAGAGCTCGCTGTACTGGCCGCCCTTGGCCATCAGCTCGGCATGGGCGCCCACCTCGGCCACGTGTGCGCCGTCGAGCACGACGATGAGGTCGGCCATCCTGACGGTGCTGAAGCGATGGGACACGAGGATCGTGATGCGGCCGGCGTCACCGGAGTGGCGCACCCCCGCGGCGTAGCGCTCGAACAGCGCGTGCTCGGTCTCGGCGTCGAGCGCGGCCGTAGGTTCGTCGAGCACCAGGACGAGAGGATCATCACGCATGAAGCCGCGGGCCAACGCGAGCTTCTGCCACTGGCCGAAGCTCACCTCGACCCCCTCCGGCCAGGTTGGCCCGAGCTGTGTATCGAGACCCGCCGCCAGCTTGTCGACGACGTCATCGGCGCCCGCTCGCCCCACGGCCGACTCGATCGCAGCGAGGTCGTCGAGGCGTGGCTCGTCGCCCAGGCCGACGCTGTGCTTCGCCTGGAGCTCGAAGCGGAAGAAGTCTTGGAAGGCACCGGCGAGCCGACCGCGCCACCCTTCTGCCGACACGCGTGACAGCTCGACATCGTCGACGAGGATCCGCCCGCTCGTGGGTTCGTAGAGCTTGGCGAGGAGCTTCACGAGGGTGCTCTTCCCTGCCCCGTTCTCTCCCACCACCGCCACCACCGCGCCGGCCGGGAGTGTGAGCGACACGTCTTCGAGCACGAGCCGGTCGGTGCCCGGATACGCGAACGACACGTGATCGAAGGTGATGCCATCGTGGATGCGATCGGGCACGGGCAGGTCGGCCTGAGCATCGAGCGCCGCCGCGTAGTCCTCGAGCCAGGCGAGACGCTGCGATCCATCCATCCAAATGCCACGAAGGAAGCCGACCTCCCCCACCGTTGCTCCGATGTAGGCGGAGAGACGAGAGCCCGCCGCCAGGACCAGCAGCACGTCGCTCGCTGGCGCACCAAGGCCCGATGCCACGAACACCACGCCTCCCACGTAGGCCGCACCAAAGACTGCCCAGGCCAGGCTGTGCCAGAGCGCCGAACGCAGACGAGCCTTGGCCACCGGGCCGTACCACTTCTCCCACGCTTCTCGGCGTTGAACGATGAGGCGCGGGCCGATCCCGGTGACGCGCACCTCCTTGCCCGGCGGCGCTGTGGTGGCGGTGGTGAAGAGATGAGACGCCAGTCGCTTCGAGGCCGCACCCTGCTCCTCGGCGCGCCGCTCGATTCCGGGACGCCATGTCGACGTGAACACGGTCGGAAGCGCAAACACGCTGAGCAGGAGCAGCGCCGGATGGACCGACGCCAACAGCACAACAGCGATCGCCAGTCGCAGCACGAAGCCCGCCATCGAGAACACCGACATGTACATGTGATCGAGCACGAAGACCTGGTTGCGCAGCACGGAGAGGCGGTCGAGCAGCGCTGGCCGTTCCTGGTGAGCGATGGTGATGACCGACGCCTGCAGCCTGGCGACATGCGACTCGAGCGCGATCGTGACCTTGTCGCGGAAGCGTCGCTGAAGCCGGGTGGACACTGTGCGCAGGAACCAGGTGGCGACCGCCGATACCCCAAGCCCGATCGCCGCGACCCGGACCAGGCCACCGTCGCCGTTGATCACTCCGTCGCCTAGGAGCTTCAGCCAGAGAGCAATCAGCGCATCGGGCAAGGCAGCGACGAGCGCCGACCCAAACGCGACGGCCATGAGGCCGGGTTCGCGCTGGTAGCCGAGCTTGCACAGGCGCCACATCGAGGACAGCGCGGGCGGTAGATCGGCGTCGCGCTGAGCATCAGCTGAGGGATTCAAGGGTCACCCCCTCCTCGGCTTCACCTGCGAAGCGTTCGGCCTGCAGATCGAACATGGTGCGGTAGCGGCCGCCCCCGGCCATGAGCTCCTGGTGCGAGCCCAGCTCCACCACGCGGCCGTGCTCCAGCACGCAGATGCGATCGGCCTGGCGCACCGTGGAGAACCGGTGGGAGATGAGGATCGTGGTGCAGTGACGCGTGGTTGCGAGCAGGCGCTGGAAGATCTCCGCCTCACCCCTCACGTCGAGCTGGGCAGTGGGTTCGTCGAGCAGCACCACGCCCGCGCCAACCTCAACTGCACAGAGGGCTCGCGCGAGGGCCACCCGCTGCCACTGCCCGCCGGAGAGGTCGGTGCCGCCCTCGTATCCCTTGGCCAGCGGGGTGTCGAGTGTCGCCAGATCGAGCGCGCCGGCCTGCCCGAGGGCGGCCTCGATCGGAGCGTCGGGCGCACCAGCGGGAGCCACGTTGTCGCGCAAGGAGAGCTCGAACCGGATGAAGTCCTGGAACACGGCGGTCATGCGTTCTCGCCAGCTCGTGAGATCGAGGTCACGCAGGTCGATCCCATCGATCTCGATGGACCCCGACTGTGGGTCGTAGAGACGGCAGAGCAACTTGGCCAGCGTCGTCTTGCCGGCGCCGTTCTGGCCGACGATGGCCAGGGACGTGCCCGCGGGGATCGTGAGGTCGAACCGGTCGAGCACCAAGTCCGCGGGCGACGCTGGGTAGGCGAACGTGACATCTCGGAATCGAATCTCAGCCGCGGGTAGGCCAGCAGCCGATCGAGCGCCGGGCGACAGTGCGCCCGCTGGGCCCATCGCCGACTTCAGCCTTCCCGTGGCCGCCACCGGGGCCGCCGCTCCATCCAACGCCCAGTTCAGGCCCCCGAAGGCAATGAGCGATGCGCCCACCGCGGCCTGGGCGAAGGTGACCGTGGCCCCGAGCTCGACCCGGCCGTCGCTAGCGGCGAGGGCCAGCGACCAGAACACGGCCACGTTGGCAGACGCCACGATCACGAGGCTGGTGACGACCGACTTCTCCCGCAGCTTGGTGGCCTCGTACTGGAGGCGGTGCAACGTGGTGCGGCGGTCGATGAAGCGGGCGACCGTCCAACCCGCCAGCCCGAACAGGCGTAGCTCCTTGGCGGCGGGCGGGTCGACGGCCAGACGGTAGGCGTAGTCCGCATCGCGCTGCGCGTTGCGCACCTCATCGGTGTTGCGGTCTCGCCACACGGCGCTCTCGCGAAGCAGCCAATGCGTGGAGAGCCACGCACCGCTCAGCACGATCGGCGCCCACCACGCGTAGGCCACCAGCACCGCGGCCGAGGCCAGCCCCGCAACCATCTCCACAAGGCTTCCCGCGATGAAGTCCATCGAGATCGACAGAGGTGGCCCTGTCATCCCGAGGTCGAACTCCCGGGCAACGGTCAGGTCGCTTCCGAGCTCCGGGTCCTCGAGGTGTCCGATGCCCGGAGGATCCACGCAAGCGTCGGTGAGCACGTCGTAGAGCCATGCTGCGGTGCGGTCGCCAAGGTTGTAGCCCACTGCCAGGTGGAGCGGGGTGAGCACCTGGAGCAGTACGAACACGAGCCCCATGCCCACGAGCGGGCGTGTGAGCGACTCACCGTCGTTGACGGCGCCGACGAGCAGACCCATCGCCACAGCGAACGCTGCGGGCAGCGCCCCGCGCAGCACGAGGATCGCCCACCACCACCGAGCGAGCCGCCGATCCGCTCGCCACAGGGCGCGTGCCAGCTGCCACTCCTGACGCCCCCTGAATCGTTCGAGCACGTGCATCCTCCCCGTCCTCAGCCGAGCACGACCGCGGGTTGCGCGATCTCAGCCCTCGGTTGGGGTGGCGTCGGCGGCCGAACCCTCGGGGTGGTCGGGCACGGCATCGCCGTAGTGCAGGAAGAGGTTGCGAACGACGTCGCCCAGGCCGGCCGACGTCTGACCGCCACCGAGCGTGACGGTGACCACCGATCCGTTGATGTGGATCTTCTCCACGCCACCAGCGGCGAACAGCCGGCGGGCCAGCTCGTCGACGGAGCGCAGGCGGAGGGGACCCGGCGCCGACTCGTAGCGGTCGTGACCCATCCCCGACAGTGGGCGGTTCGTCTCGAACCGCACGATGGCGGGATTGGTGGTGGATTGCGTCTCGACGACGGTGATCGGCTGGCCCATAGGTGGCGGCATGCTACCCATGGGGCGGGCGCACCCTGAAGCCCACCACCAGATTCGAGGAGGCACGAGCCATGGCGAACGAGACCATCGAGCTGACCGGCCACATCGTCGACTCGCTCCTCTTGGCCAAGGTGCTCGACACCATCGTCGAGGCTGGCATCACCTATGAGCTGGTCGAGGTGGAGATCGGTCGCACCAACACCGACCCGAGCACCGCCCGGATCGCGATCGAGGGCGAACAGGCTGAGCTCGACCGGCTCGTCGATGCGCTCCAGCTACACGGCGCCAACCGCGTGTCCTCCGGCGTCACCACCCTGGTCGCGGCGGATCTCGCCGGGGTGCTACCCCTTGGCTTCTACTCGACGACCAACCTCGCCACTGATGTTCTCCTCGCCGACGAGTGGGTGTCGGTCGAGAACCCAGAGATGGACTGTGCGCTCGTCGTCGCCGACGGACGGGTCCGCACGATCCCGATGCATCGGGTGCGGGTCGGCGATCGGATCGTGGTGGGAAGTGGCGGCGTGCGAGTGCATGCGCCCGCGAAGCAGCGAGGTGCCTCCGCGTTCGAGTTCATGAACAGCGAGGTGTCCTCTGAGAAGCCCAAGGCGCTGATCGTCCAGCAGGTAGCCGACCGCATCCGCGCCGCCCACGCTTCCGGCGGCAAGGTGCTCGCGGTGTGCGGCCCCGCGGTCGTGCACACCGGCGGCGCCCCCGACGTGGCACGCCTGATCGAGAGCGGCTGGATCGACGTGCTCTTCGCCGGCAACGGATTCGCCACGCACGACATCGAGTCGAACGTGCTGGGTACGTCGCTGGGCGTCCTGCTCACGGAGGGGACGCTTACCGAAGGCGGCCACAGCAACCACCTCCGGGTCATCAACGAGGTGCGTCGCCACGGTTCCATCGCCGCAGCGGTAGCCGCCGGCTATGTCGTGGAGGGGGCCATGGCCGCCTGCGTGCGCAAGGGCGTGCCGTTCGTTCTGGGTGGTTCGATTCGTGATGACGGCCCGCTGCCTGATGTGTTCGTGAACACGGCAGATGCCGCCGACGCCATGCGCGAGCATGTGCCGGGGGTGGCGGTGGCGCTCATGCTCGCCTCAACACTGCACGCCATCGCCGTGGGCAACTGCCTCCCGGCCAGCGTCGAGACGTTCTGCGTCGACATCAACCAGGCGGTCGTCACCA
>JANOQG010000004.1:0-7091 GCA_031422255.1 Actinomycetes bacterium
GTGACCTGGGAGTCGGTCGCTGGAAGGGAGGTGTCGATCCCGGCGCTACCCGGCGAGGGGTCCGTCTGCCCCCGGGCGGGCGAAGCCAAGAGGGCCACCACCATGAGCGCGGCCACCACCACCACGACGCTCCGGGCGCGCCGAACGGAGGGCCCGATCCCCATCACCTGGGATTCCTCCGGGAGAGGTGGCGCCACGCCACCGCGGGCGCGAACACCAGCAGCAGCGTGAGGCCGAACACCACCAGCATGAGCGTCTGCGCCTGCGACCACCCCGAGGAACCCGCGAGCAGCGTGGTGGTCACCACGCCCTCGACCCCCCCGGTGGCGGCCAGCCCGCCGTCGCCCGCGGAACCGGCCGTGCACACGCCGGTGTCGGGGTCGCACACCGTCACGCCCGTCGTGGCGCCACCGTCGGCCCTCGTCGGATCGCCGTCCCCCGTGCTGCCACCCGCGGGGCCGTCGGAAGCCCCACCCGGTGTCTGACCGGAGGGCGCGGCAACGGGCCCCGCCGTCGGCGTGGCCACCGACTTCACGCCGCCGGTACCGGTGGCGCACTGGGTGGTGCCCCGCTTGTCGCACTCCGGCGGCTGGGGGGCGTTCCGGGCGAGGACGTTGGTGCCATCAGCCGAGAACGTGGGGTTCTTGCACTGCGCAATGCTGATGTCCTGCACCACGACGCCAGGGATCTTGCGGATCTGGTCGAAGCTGGCTTGGACGAGGTTGATCGGCAGCGGCGAGTAGCCCAGCGATGCCGACTGCTGCTGGGCCTGGCACATCGCGTAGTACGCGAATGCGCCGAGCGTCCTGCCCTTCGCTTCGTTGAACTGTCCACCGACCTTCGTCGGGAGGATGAAGTACGAGTAGGACGACAGCTGATAGTTGCGGCGGTCGGTGTCTCGATACACGCCGTCGAGCTGTTGGGTCAGGTACTCGTCGGAACCCTCGTTCGTGTTGATCCCGGCCTTCAGCAGAGATACCGACACGTTTTCCGGAGTCGGCTCGGTGTAGTAGCCCGCAGCGTTGAGCACCTTCGCCACCGGGAACCTCGCCCCCAACGCGTAGGAGTAGTTCACATAGCCGATGGCCCCCTCGGCGAAGCTCTGAGCGACGTAGCCCGCCACGCCGAGGTCGCCGGACTGGGCGATCATCCCGGCGACGGTGGGGTAGAAGGACGTGAACCCGCACGCTGGCGCTCGACCCGACCGGCTGCAGTAGCTGTCCCACACCCCCTTGTGCTGGCTGATCATCCAGCGGGTGAACTGCGCGCTGGAGCCGGAGCCGTCGGACCGCACCACCGGCACGATCTTGCGGGCGGGCAGCGTCAGGCCCGGGTTGTCGGCCTTCAGGGCCGGGTCGTTCCACGACGTGATGGCCCCGGTGAAGATCTTGGCCACGTTCTCGCCCGACAGCCGCAGGTTCGTGACCCGCTGGCCGTTGATCTTCAGGTTGTACATGAAAGCAGTACCGCCCGCGGTCACGGGGATGTAGGCGTAGCTCCCCCGAGCCGGGTTCTCCGGAGCCGAGCCGTCCTCGGGGCGGAACTGGAACGGGATGTCCGATGCCGCAAAATCGACGGTGCCGTTCAGGAAGTTCTTGCGTCCTGCGCTCGAGCCACTCGGGTTGTAGTCCACGGTGATCCCGAACTGCTTGACGTTGACCCGCATGGCATCGATCGCGCCGGCCGCCCACGACGAGCCTTCGCCCGAGATGCGCTGGTAGCTCCCACGCTGCGCAGCGTCGGCCGGCGCGCTCCCGATCACGAAGCCCATGGCGACGATGCCGGCGAGCAGTCGGGCGGAGCGGGCCCCGATCACGCGGAGACCTCCAGCTCACGGGTGTCGAGAGCGTCGAACCGCTCGCGGTCCCGAGCCGATCGAGCTGCCAATCGCCCTGCCTGACGCTTCGAGACTCGCCCCGCCGGCCGGCCCCCCACGATGCGGGCGACGACGAAGAGGATGAGGACGACCACCATGAGCACCGCCGCGGTCGCGAACCCTCGTGCCACCAGGGCAGGCTGAGGCGACCGCACGAACTCAAACGTCGCCAGCGGCAACGACACCATGGGACCCTTGACGGGATTGACGTTCAGGGTGGACGTGAAGCCGGCGGTCAACAGCACAGGGGCGGTCTCTCCGACCCCTCGAGCGACCCCCAGGATCACGGCCGTGGCCAGCCCAGAGCGGGCGGTCGGGAGCACCACGTGGCGCACCGTGCGCCACTGCGGAGCGCCGAGCGCCGCCGAGGCCTCCCGAAGGTTTCCCGGCACCAACCGCAGGACCACATCGGCGGATCGGATGATGATCGGGAGCATCATGATGCTGATCGAGATCGACGCCGCCAGCCCGGATCGCTCGAACCCCAGGATCAGGATCCAGGTGGCGAAGATGAACAGCCCCGCGAGGATCGAGGGCAACGCCGTCATGGCATCGACGATCGTGCGCACGATGCCCGCCGCCCGGCTGCGCGTCTCGTTGAGGAACACGGCGCACGCCAGGCCCAGCGGCACGGTGAGCAGAAGAGCAAGCGAGATCATCACGAGGGTGCCGACGATCGCGTGCCCGATCCCGCCCACCGACAGCGGGTCGGCCGGCCCGGCCGCGCTCATGTCCTGGTAGTAGAGGTTTGTCTTCCCGAGGGCGACGCGGCCACGCCACAGCGTGAAGGCCACGACCGAGACCAGCGCGATGCCCGCGACGAGCGCGGCGGTGGCCATGAGCACTGCCATCACCTTGTCGACGACGGCGGGGCGCTCCTCGCTGAGCAACACGAGCAGGGCATAGATGGCCACGAAGAGGGCGTAGGCCACCAGGACCAAGCCGAAGGATCCCGAGACGGGCGCCAGCCGCCCGAACAGCAGCAGCGCCGTGCACACCGCGCTGACAAGGGCACCCCCGAGGGTGAGCAGGTCCTCCTTGGCGACGCCGCGGAGCGTCCGCTGCACCTGCGCCGGTGCGGGGCTCGCATCCCGGTGCACGACCACCGTGGTGGCGGCGGGCGACGGATGCACCTCGGGTCGATCGATCAGGTCTGTCACGTCAGGCCTCGCTGCTCGCGCCGGATCGGGATCGAGCGACGAACGCCGACGCGGTGAAGTTGACGATGAGCGTCAGCGCGAAGAGCGAGAGCCCGGCCGCCATCAGCGCCGACAGCCCGAAGCCGGAGGCCTCGCTGTAGCGCAGCGCGATCAGGCTCGACACCGAGTTGCTTCCCGCCTCGAGGACGTGGAAGTTGATGTCGAAGCGGGGCGAGATGATGAGGAGGACGGCGATCGTCTCACCGAGGGCCCGGCCCAGGCCGAGCATCGTCCCGCCGATCATGCCGCCGCGCCCGAACGGGATGGCGACGATGCGGATCATTCCCCATCGGGTGGCACCGAGCGCGAACGCTCCCTCGCGCTCCCCGATCGGCACCTGTGAGAAGACCTCCCGCATGATCGAGCACTGGATCGGCATGACCATCAGCGCGACGACGATCCCGGCGATGAAGGTCGATGCGGTGAAAACCGTCTCGCTCGACAGCGGGCTGCCCGGATCGGAGCCGGTGACCTGGAAGATCGGGATCCAGGAGAACCAGCTGGAGATCCAACGCGAGAGGCCGATCACCTGGCCCTGAAAGAAGAAGAGGCCCCAGAGCCCGTAGACCACGCTCGGCACCGCCGCCATGAGATCGACGAGCCCGATGAGCGTGGACCGGAGCCCCGCCGGAGCGACCTCGGTGATGAACAGCGCGGTGCCGATCGAGACCGGCAGGGCGATGGTGACCGCCACCAGCGCGATGGCGATGGTGCCCGTGAGCACCGCGGCAATGCCGAACTGGCCCCGATCCGGCTGCCACTCGGCGGTGGTGAGGAACGACACGCCGGTGGCGCGCAGCGCCTGCGCTGCCTCGATCGAGAGGAACAGGCCGACGGCGGCCATGATCGCCAGAACGATGCATCCGGTGGCGAGGGAGCCGCGCTTGAAGATCTTGTCCCCCAGACCCACCGGGGCGGTGAGGCGCCGCGGCCTCGCTGCCGGGAGGTCCGCCGCCGGAGCGGCGTACACCGTCGTCATGGTCACGGGGTCAGCCCACCCAGGCAAGCAACAGGACGAGCAGCAACAGGACGGCCACCATTGGCAGGAGGACGTCTGCATAGAGGAACCGGGACACGCGAGAGGGGCGCGTGGCCTCCGACACCAACGCCGGATTGGCGGCGACGACGACGGGCGCGGGTACGACGGTTGGCGGTACCACCGGCGCTGCAGTGGTGGTCTCGGGGAGCGTGATCACCGCGACCTCGTGGATGGCGGCCACCGGAGGCGAATCCGGCACGGACCGTTCCACCGGAGGAACTGCGGTGAACGCCGGATCGCTCCTCACCGCGGGGTGACCGGGCGCCAAGACTTCCGGTCGTCGGCCGGGCTCGTCCATGGGGTAAGGCCGCTCAGTGATGATCCGCAGACTCGGTACCGCTGGCAGCGGCGTTGACCCGGCCAGGAGCACCGCCAACGTCTCCTCGCCCGCTTGGGCGACGAGCTCGGCCGCTGTGGCCCGCGTCGCCAGCACGAGCCGAGCAGCCTCGGACCGGACCCGCTCCAGCTCGCGCGCCATCTCGTCTCGTCGCCGCGCCAGGCGCGACTCGAGGCTCGACCCGAGAAACTGGCGCACGGCGTCTACGGACCACTCAGCCTCCTGCACCTCCGCCACGCTGGCGGCTTGCTGCACCGAGCGAAGTTGCAGCGACAGGATCGCGATCCCGGCACGAGCCGTGCGAACCACCTGGTCCACCTCCTCGCCCCGAGCGACCTCGACCGGTTCGAGCGAAGACAGGCGCGGCACCGTCGGGGGGGCTTCAGCCGGCGTCGGCATGATCCCGTGCCTCCGAGCGGTCGACCGCCATTGGTGCGACGTCGTCGAGGCCCGCCGTGTCGTCGCCGTCGCTCGTCTCCTCGATGTCAACTGTGTCGATCGGGTGCACCAGTGCTGCGAGGGTCGCCGTGGACTCGCGCATGGCCGCGACCTCTCGGTGAGCCGCTGCCAAGACGCGCGTGGCCTCCCGCTCCGCCGCTTCTCGGATCGTCGTGACGATCTCCCGATGCTCGGCCTCGAGCCGATCCAGCTCCCCCCACGCGGCAACGACCCGCTCGCCGAGGTCGGTCCTCCCCGCGGCGTGGCGCCGGGCCGCGGCCGCTTCCGCCACCTCACGAGCCTGCACCGCTCGCTCGATCTCGGCCTGCAGCGCCCGTCGCTGCACCTCGATGTCCGCGAGGAACCGATCGACGCTGACACGGTCGTACGAGAGGCTCCACCGGAGATCGGCGGGGGTCGAGGGCATCGAGCCGTCCATCGTCACCAGTCCTCCCGTTGCACCCAGCGCCGCAGCCGACCGATGACGGCCCGATCGTTGGTGGCATCCGCCCAGAACATCTCGAAGACCTGGGCTGGCTCCCGGAGTTCCTCACTCTCGGGGCCGAACACGTGCTCGCTGGCCTCCGTTCCGCAGCGCTCGTTGAGGTCGGGCTCCGGGCAACCGGTCGCGACAACCGGGCGGTCGAGCGCACGTCCGTCGGCCACTCGGCGCATCACACCCGCGACGGCGGCAGCGGCCTCGGCTCGGGCGGCCCCGACCTCCGCGTCGAATCGGGCCATCGCGGCGCTGAGCATCATTTCCACGAGCGGGGTGAGGTCGCTTGCAGCCCGATCGTCGCGGCACCGGCTGGCGTTGAGGGCCGACACCTCAGCAGCCTCGGTAGGACGGGGCCGAAGCGAGTCGAGCTGGGTCGTGTGCCCCTCGGCCCACCCTGCCAACGCGGGGATCTCGTCCTCCCACGGGGCGGGACCGAGCCAGCGGTGCGCGGCGTCCAAGGTGGGCATGACCGGACGATAAGTGGGCTGTCTGTCTCGCTCTTGAACCGTGGGTGAACGCTTGTGGGACGGGAAGCCAATCGTGCCCGCCGCCAGCGCGACCGGGCGCTGGCTAGGCGGGAGCGGGGATCGACACCCCGATGCCGCCGGGGGTGTCGGCGCCGAAGCGGGCGATCTCGCCCTCCATGTCGAGGGGCAGCGGGCGTGGGCTGGCCTTGGCCCTCGCGGTGAGCTCCTCGGTGAGCGCGGAGGCCGGCAGGATCCAGCAGACCTCGAACTCGAGGCCGTCGGGGTCCTGGGCGTAGAGCGACTTGGTGGTGACGTGGTCGGAGGCGCCCACGAGGGCCCCGCGCTCCGTCAAGACATCGCGCAGGCGTTGCAGCTCGGCCAGGGTGTCGACTTCCCATGCGAGGTGGTAGAGCCCGACGGTCGACCGGCCGGCACCCGATGGGCCCACCCCTGATCCAACCTGGAACGCGCCGAGATCGTGGTCGTTGGTTGAACCCGAGGCCCGGAAGAACGCCGCTTGCCCTGGCACGAAGATGAGCGTCTCGAAGCCCAACGCCTGTTCGTAGAACTCCCGCGTGCGGTCGATGTCGCGCACGTAGAGGACGGCATGGTTCAAGCGGGTGACGGGCATGGCGACATCCTACCCCTAGAACTTGCGTATGCAACTACTTTCCCCTGGCTAGCGTCACGCCCATGGCCTCGCGACTCGTCGACCTCAGCCACACCGTGTCCCACGGGATGATCACCTATCCGGGCATCCCCGGCCCCGAGCTCACCGACCACCTCAGCCGAGCGGATTCACGAGCGCGCTACGCGCCCGGCACGGAGTTCCAGATCGGCCGCATCAGCATGGTGGCCAACACGGGCACCTACCTCGACACGCCCTTCCACCGGTTCCCCGACGGGCACGATCTCGCGGCCATCCCCCTCGAGGCAGTGGCCGGGGTGCCCGGTGTCGTCATCGATGCCACCGGTCCCCCCATCGGCACCAAGGCCCTCGTCGGGCTCGACCTGCGCGGCTCTGCCGTCCTCCTGCGCACCGGCTGGGACCGCCATTGGGGAACCGACACCTACGGCGCCGGCGGTCATCCCCACCTCACCCCCGAGGCTGTCGACCTCCTCGTGGAACAGCGACCTGCCCTGGTGGGGATCGACTCGGTGAACATCGACGACACGGCGAATGGCGAGCGCCCTGTGCACACTGGATTGCTCGGCGCCGGCATCTACGTGCTGGAG
>JANOQG010000005.1:0-4377 GCA_031422255.1 Actinomycetes bacterium
GGCGAGGTGGCCGGGGTTGATCTCGCCTGGTTCGAGCGGCGCCCGCTGTCGGGTCGCCGCGTAGTTGTCACCCGCACGCGCGCGCAGGTGTCGCAGCTCTCCGTCGCCCTTCGTGAGCTGGGCGCGGTGCCGATCGAGGTACCCGTCATCGAGATCGTCGAGCCGTCCGACGGGGGAGCGGGCCTGGCGGCCGCCGCAGTGCGACTCGACACCTACGACTGGGTGGTCCTGACGTCACCCAACGGCGCAAGTCGGTTGCTGGCCGCCCTGTCCGACGCTCGTGCCTTCGGGTCCTCGCAGGTGGCAGCCATCGGTCCCGGAACGGCCGCGGCCTTGGCGGCAGGCAACATCCGCGCCGACCTCGTCCCTGACCAGTTCGTCGCGGAGGCTCTGCTCGACGCGTTCCCGACGGGTCCCGGCCGTGTCCTCCTGGCGCGCGCCGAGGTGGCGCGCGACGTGCTCCCCGATGGCCTGCGCGCTCGTGGTTGGGAGGTGGACGTGGTCGCTGCCTACCGAACGGTGGCGGCCGTCGTGACAGATGAGCAGCGGGCCGCCATGCGCGGAGCGGACGTGATCACGTTCACCTCGTCATCCACCGTCGAACGGTTCCTGGATGCCGTCGGCGCTGAGGACCTCCCTCCCACGGTTGCCTGCATCGGTCCCATAACAGCGGGCACAGCGCGCAAGCGCGGGCTCACAGTCGACATCGAGGCATCGGTGCACACGATCGATGGCTTGGTGTCGGGGTTGCTCGATTGGGCCACACCGTGATGTTGCAGGCGGTGGTGTTCGACTTCGACGGCCTCATCGTCGACAGCGAATGGGTGATCTACGAACGTGCCCAGGCGGCCTTCGCCATCCACGGCCACGAGCTCACCGTGTCCGCTTGGGCGACAACGGTCGGGCTCGGGTCCGACGCCGAGGACCACGCGTGGCGGCTGCTGCTGGAAGCGGCTGGCGTCGAGGCGTTCGACGTTGCGGACTACACGGCCGCCTACGAGGCGCAGGATCGGTCCAACCCCGACCACCTCCCCGCGCTGCCTGGCGTCGAGGCACTCGTCGACAGCCTCACCGTCGCCGGCGTGCCGATCGGCATCGCGTCGTCGTCCAGCACCGCATGGCTGGACCGCCACCTGGACCGCCTCGGCCTGCGCGCACGCTTCTCCGCCGTCGTCGGATCCGACGCCGTCGGTGGTGTGGGCAAGCCTGATCCCGCGGTCTACCTCAAGGCCTGCGCGGACCTCGGGGCCGACCCGACGCACAGCGTCGCGCTCGAGGACTCGGCCCACGGGGTCTCGGCCGCCAAGGCAGCCGGGATGACCGCCGTCGCCGTGCCCAGCCAGATCACGCGCCACAACGACTTCGCCCATGCCGATCTCGTCGTCCACGACCTCACGCACGTCACCACCGATCGACTCGCCTCCCTCGTCGCCTTGAGCGGCCGGTAGCCTCACCCGCGTGGCCTTCCCTCAGCGCCGGCTTCGACGCCTTCGCCGCACCCCCGCCTTACGGCGCCTCGTGGCCGAGACCCGAGTGACCGTCGACGATCTCGTCGCCCCGCTCTTCGTGCGTGAGGGGATCCACGAGCCCCATGCCATCCCGAGCCTCCCGGGCGTCGTGCAGCACACGCGCGAATCGCTCCGCAAGGAAGTCAGCGAGCTTGCCGCGCTCGGTGTGCCCGGCGTCATCCTCTTCGGAGTGCCGGCCCACAAAGATGCCGAGGGCTCTGGCGCCTGGAACCCGGAGGGGATCGTGCAGCTCGCGCTCCAGGACCTGCGCGCCGAGGTCGGCGACGAGCTCGTGCTCATCGCCGACCTCTGCGTGGACGAGTACACCGATCACGGGCATTGCGGCGTCCTCACAGCGGACGGCGAGGTGGACAACGACGCCACCCTTCGCCTCTACGCGCAGGCAGCGGTGGCCCAGGCCGACGCTGGCGCCGACATCACCGCTCCCTCCGGGATGATGGACGGCCAAGTGGCGGCCATTCGCGCTGCCCTCGACGGGGCTGGTCACACGCAGACGGCCATCCTCGCCTACGCCGCCAAGTACGCCTCCGCGCTCTACGGGCCATTCCGCGACGCGGTCGATGTGTCGATCGCCGATGGCGGGGATCGCAAGGGCTATCAGCAAGACCCTCGCAATGCTCGCGAAGCGCTCGCCGAGATCCGCGCCGACATCGCGGAGGGCGCCGACATCATCATGGTGAAGCCCGCGCTTGCCTACCTCGATGTCATCTCCGCCGCCCGAGCGGAGACCGACCTGCCGGTGGCCGCCTACCACGTGTCGGGCGAGTACTCGATGATCAAGGCCGCCGCCGAACGTGGCTGGATCGATGGCGATGCCGTCGCGCTGGAGCACCTCACCGCCATCAAACGAGCCGGCGCCGACGTCATCCTCACCTACCTCGCCCGCGAGGTGGCCGAGCGGCTTCAGGGCCGCGGGTAGTGGGGATGACGAACGAGGAGCTGTTTGATCGGGCGCAGCGGGTCATTCCCGGTGGCGTGAACAGCCCGGTGCGCGCCTTCAAGAGCGTTGGGGGCACGCCCTACTTCGTGGCCCGCGCCGAGGGCGCCTACGTGTGGGACGTCGAAGGCACCCGATACCTCGATCTCGTGCAGTCCTACGGCGCGATCATCCACGGCCACGCTCACCCGGTCATCGTGGAAGCCATCCAGAAAGCGGCGGTCGACGGCACGTCGTACGGCGCTCCCACCGAGCGCGAGGTGGTGCTCGCGGAGGCCATCGCGGCACGCGTGCCCTCTGTCGAGATGGTTCGGCTCGTGTCGTCCGGGACGGAGGCCACGATGTCGGCGGTGCGTGTGGCCCGGGGGCACACGGGTCGCCGCAAGGTCGTGAAGTTCGCAGGCAACTATCACGGCCATGGCGACCTCCTGCTCGCCGAGGCTGGAAGTGGGCTCGCGGCGCTGGGGCTTCCAGGATCCGCCGGGGTCACGGATGCCGCGGTGGCTGACACCGTGGTGGTGCCCTACAACCAGGTTCCCGAGCTCGACGATGAAACCGCCTGCGTCATCGTCGAGGCGGTGGCTGCCAACATGGGCCTCGTCCCCCCTTCGGACGGCTTCCTCAAGGGATTGCGCGCCGAGTGTGACCGCGTGGGCGCCCTGCTCATCTTCGACGAAGTGATCACTGGATTCCGGATGGCGTACGGCGGGACCCAGGAGAAGACCGGCATCACGCCTGACCTCACGACGTTCGGCAAGGTGATCGGTGGCGGCCTCAACATCGGCGCCTACGGCGGCCGAGCGGACGTCATGCATCAGGTGGCCCCACTCGGTCCCGTGTATCAAGCTGGCACCCTGTCGGGGAACCCGCTCGCCACCGCGGCGGGGTTGGCGGCGCTGTCCCTGCTCGATCGCGCGGCGCACGCCCGCATCTGCTTGAGCGCCGAGCGGTTGGCCGGTCATCTGCGATCCGCGTTCGCCGACGCGGGCATCCAGGCCATCGTGCCTCAGGTTGATGCGCTTGTGGGTCTCTTCTTCTGCGACGAGGCCCCAACCGATTACCCAAGCGCCAAGCGCACCGACAGCGCTCGCTACGCGGCCTTCTTCCACGAGATGCTGTCCCGCGGAGTGGCCCTCGCCCCGGGCGCGTACGAGGTCATGTTTCCCGGCCTTGCCCACACCGATGAGACGATCGACGAGATCGGTGCGATCGCTCACGCATCGGCCGCGGCCCTCTCCGCATGACGATGATCGACTTCACGGCTGCGAGGGACGCGGTCCACGCCGATCTACGAGCGCGTGACGCGGTGCGCCGCCTCTACGCGGCCGACTACACCCTCTGGAGCGAAGACCCGACTGAGCTTTCCGACCGCATGGGTTGGATCCCGGTCGTGGCGGAGATGGTCGCTGATCTGACAGCCCTCACCGCTCGGTGCGATGCGCTGGTGGATGACATCGACGATGTGATCGTGATGGGCATGGGTGGTTCGAGCCTCTTCCCCGAGGTGCTGGCGCGCACGCTGGAGCCGGCGCCAGGTCGGCCTCGGCTGCACGTGCTCGACACCACTGATCCGGCGGCCATCCAGCGCATCGCCGACACGTGTCCGCCCGACCGCACCCTGCACCTGGCCTCGTCGAAGTCTGGGTCCACGATCGAGACCCGGAGCCACCTCGAGTGGGCGTGGGAGCGAGCGGCAGGTGCTGGTCGCTTCGCGGTCGTCACCGACCCCGGATCCGAGCTCGGTCGGTTGGCACGTGAGCGCGGGTTCGCCGAGGTGTTCGAGAATCGCAGCGACATCGGCGGTCGCTACTCAGCGCTCTCCCTGTTCGGGATCGTGCCGGGGCTCCTCATGGGGGCGGACGTCGTTGCGCTCCTCCGCGGCGGCCTCGATGCCCTTCTCCACAGCGGTCC
>JANOQG010000006.1:0-15659 GCA_031422255.1 Actinomycetes bacterium
GCTGGTGGAGGCCGGCGCCACGGTGGTGGTCTGCGGCCGCACATCGCCGCCGCATCCCTCCCACGCGTTCCACGCGTGCGATGTGCGCGACCCAGACCAGGTCGCCGCGCTCGTGGACGACATCGTCACCACGCACGGTCATCTCGACATCGTTGTGAACAACGCCGGCGGCTCCCCGAGCGCGGACGCCGACGACGCGTCGCCGCGGTTCAGCGAGGCGATCATCCGGCTCAACCTGCTCGCACCCCTCCACGTGGCCCAGGCCGCCAACCGAGTGATGCAAGCGCAGCACGCTGGCGGCACGATCGTGAACGTGGCCAGCGTGAGCGCGCTGCGGCCCTCGCCCGGCACGGCGGCCTACGGCGCTGCCAAGGCCGGGCTGCTCAACCTCACCCAGACACTGGCAGTGGAGTGGGCCCCGAAGGTGCGCGTGAACGCAGTCTCTGCCGGCTTCGTCGCGACGGATGACAGCCTCGAGCACTACGGCGGCGCCGACGGCCTGGCCCGAGTTGCAGCCACCGTGCCCGCTGGCCGGTTCGGCACACCGACCGATGTCGCGAACGCGGTCGCGTTCCTCGCCAGCCCGCTGGCGAGCTACGCCTCGGGAGCGAACCTCGTCGTCCACGGCGGCGGCGAATGGCCCGCGTTCTTGCGCGCGGCGGAGGGCTGATCCGGGCCTGAGCGCGACAGCGCCCCGGCGAGGCCGGGGCGCTGTTCACCTCAGAGGGTGGATTGGATCAGTCGACGGCGGTAGCCGACGCGAACTGAGCGTCATCCCCGCCGAAGGCTTCCTTCTTGCGCTTCGAGAAGGCAATCGCTCCCACGAGGATCACGAGGGCCACGGCAGCGATGAGGATGCTGGTGCCGTTCGGGGTCGCCGTGAAGTTCCCGGGTGTGACCTCCTTGATGTCCGTGAGGCTGATGATCGCCGGCAGGACGAGGAGGGAGACGAGGTTCATCACCTTGATGAGCGGGTTGAGGGCCGGGCCGGCGGTGTCCTTGAAGGGATCACCGACGGTGTCAGCGATGACGGCGGCTCGATAGGAGTCGGAGCCCTTGCCGCCTTCGTTGCCGTCCTCGATGTACTTCTTGGCGTTGTCCCACGCACCACCCGCGTTGCTCAGGTAGTTGGCCATGAGCTGGCCCACGAGGATCACCGCTACGAGGAACGCTCCCAGGGCGGTGAAGCCGATGCCGAAGCCCACGATCACGGGCGTGAGCACCGCCAGGAGGGCCGGGGTGACGAGCTCGCGGAGCGAGGCCGCTGTGCAGATGTCGATCACGGGACCGTGGTCGGGCAGCTTCTCGCCGCTCATGATCTTGCCATCGGCGAACTGGCGACGGACCTCCTGCACCACCACGCCGGCCGTGCGGGACACGGCGTTGATGGCGAGGGCGGAGAAGAGGAACGGCACCGAACCGCCGATGAGGAGGCCGATGAAGACCTTCGGATCGGCGACGTTGATCGGGAGCAGGTCGAAGACGCCACGGCTGGTCTCGCGGGCGGCGTCGGCGATCCCGGTGGGGACGATCTCGTCCACCGCGGTTTCGATGAAGCTGGCGAAGATCGCCACGGAGGCGATGACCGCCGAACCGATGGCGAAGCCCTTCGTGACCGCCTTGGTGGTGTTGCCCACCGCGTCGAGGCTCACCATGATCCGCTCGGGCTCGCCGTGGAACTCGCCAGACATCTCAGCGATGCCCGCGGCGTTGTCCGACACCGGGCCGAAGGTGTCCTCGGACACGATCACGCCGGTGGTGGCCAGCATGCCCATGCCGCACAGGGCAACGAGGTAGAGCGAGAACTGCAGGTTGCCGTCGCCGAGGCCGAGCGACACGCCAATGGCGAGGGCGATCGCGATGATGGCGTACACCGAGCTCTCCATGCCGGAGGCCGTGCCCGACAGGATCGCCGTGGCGGGTCCGGTGCGGGTGCTCTCTGCGATCTCCCTCACCGGTGCGTGGTGCGTGGCGGTGAAGTACTCGGTGAGGCGGCTGACCACCTGGGCCAGGATGAGGCCGATCACGACGGCACCGAAGCAACGCCAGCCGACGTTGGTGATGGTGACGGCTTGCGAGGGGTCCTCGAACGCCGTGGTCGGGTTCTTGACGTAGAACAGGGCGAGTGCCCCGACACCGACGACGGTGATGATGCCGGCCGTCAGGAAGCCCCGGTTGATCGGCTTCAGGGCATCGGTCTCGCCCGGCTTCGCCTTCACGGCGTAGACGCCGAAGATCGACGCGATGACGCCAATGGCGCGTGCGGCCAGCGGGAACACAAGGCCGAGGGCCGGGTTGAGGCCGGCAGCAGCGAAGGCAGGCACGCCGAGGATGATCGAGGCAACCAGGGTGACCTCGTAGCTCTCGAACAAGTCGGAGGCCATACCAGCGCAGTCGCCCACGTTGTCGCCCACGTTGTCGGCGATGGTGGCGGGGTTGCGGGGGTCATCCTCGGGGATGCCCGCTTCGACCTTGCCGACGAGGTCAGCGCCAACGTCGGCGGCCTTGGTGAAGATGCCGCCGCCGACCCGAAGGAACAGTGCCAGCAGCGAGCCACCGAAGCCGAAGCCCACGAGGATCGCGGAGCTCGTGTTCTGGAAGATGGCGATGATGACGGTGGCGCCGAGGAGGCCCAGGCCCACCGTGAACATGCCGGCCACGCCGCCGGTGCGGAACGCCACCTTGAGGGCGTCGGGCAGCGAGTTGCGCTTGGCGGCTGCCGCCGTGCGGACGTTGCCTCGTGTGGCCAGCGTCATGCCGATGTAGCCGGTGAGGCCAGACATGAACGCACCCGCGATGAAGGCGAGCGTGCGCGACAACCCGGACATGCCGAAGGACAGGGCTACGGTCTCGCCGTCGGGCTTCAGCACCTCCTGGGAGGTGATGAAGACGACGAAGGCCAGTGGAATGAGGACCACGATGATGGTGCGGAACTGGCGCTTGAGGTATGCAGCCGCGCCTTCCTGGATCGCCAAGGCGATCTCGATCATCTTGGGCGTGCCCTGGTCTTCGGCCAGGACCTCCTTCATCAGGATGAAGCCAACGGCAAGAGCGAGCAGCGCCGAGAGGCCTGATATGGCCAGGATGGCGAACTCACCGCCGCGAAGTACGAAGTCCTGGTAGCCGCCTTCAGCGGCCAGGATGAGGTTCATGCAGGTTTCCTCTGGTTCATGCCAGGCTCCCCCGTGGGGTGGGCGCGGCGGTTGACGTAGATCTGGCGGGCGACCTTCTCGCCCAGGGTGCGGTCCTGTCCGTCGACGGTGACCACGAGGGGGCCGTCGAAGGGATGCTTCTCCAACACCACCACCTCGACGCCGGGAACGAGCCCGAGGGTGCCGAGGAAGGTGACGAGCTCAGGGTCGGTGCTCCCGGAGAGGGCGACTTCCGCCACCTCGCCCGGCTCCAGCGCATAGAGATCCGGAGTGGCCGGCAGGTCGGCACCGAGGGAGGTGGGGATCGGGAAGCCGTGCGGGCAGGTGTCGGGCCGGTGCAACGCTACGTACAGGCGCTCGAGCACCTCGTCCGGCAGCTCGTGCTCGAAGCCGATGGCGAGCTTGTCGGCCTGGTTCCAGGCATAGCCGAGCATGTCGGCGAGGAAGCGCTCGACGATGCGGTGCCGGCGGATGGCGGAGATGGCGGTCTGTTGGCCGAGGGGCGTGAAGGTGACGCCTTGATACGGGCGATGATCGACAAAGCCTCGATCGGCCAGCCGCTTCACCGTGGTGGTCACGGTGCCGGGGGAGAGCCCCAACACGTCCGCCAGCGCGCCGGTGTGCGCCTCGGACCCATCGCGGGTGAGACGGTAGATGGCCTTGAGGGCCTCTCGTTCAGACTTGGTGAGGGTGTCGTCCAACAGCTCGCGTCAGTCGTTCTTTGGTCCGTCGAAATCCTGGCTTTGGCCTGGGGTGGCACAAAGCGCGCTCATCCCATCACGTAAGCCCGTGCCAGGCAAAACGGGTGTTGGGGGTCAGCGTCGTGCGATGCTGACCTGACGGTTCGTCAGATGTCAGGAGCAACGATGTCCACCACGTCTGTACCGGCGATCGAGGGGTGGTTCACCACCACGGACGAACCCCGGTTGCTGGGCACGCGCTGCATCACGTGCCGCACCGTGTTCTTCCCGAAGGCCAGTGGCTTCTGCCGCAACCCGGCATGCCGCGGCCGGGAGTTCGACGAGGTCGAGCTCTCCCGCACCGGAACCGTGTGGAGCTACACGGATGCCCAGTACCAGCCGCCGCCCCCGTACATCCCAGCGAGCGGCGACTACGAACCCTTCGCGTTGGCTGCCGTGGAGCTGGCCGACGAGCAGGTCGTGATCTTGGGCCAGGTGGCCAAGGGCTTCGGGGTCGACGACCTTTCCGTTGGCGCCACTGTCGAGCTGGTCATCGAGCCGCTGTACGAGATCGACGGCGTCGAGCACCTCATCTACCGATGGAAGCCGGTGATGGCATGACCGCACCCGAGAGCGTCGCCGTGCTCGGCGTTGGCATGCACCAGTGGGGCAAGTGGGGCCGACCGTTCGCGGAGTACGGCGTCGACGCAGCCCTCTCTGCCCTCGACGATGCGGGTGTCGACTGGGCCGACGTTCAGTTCGTGGCCGGCGGCGAGACCGTGCGCAACGGCTATCCCGGTTATGTCGCGGCCGCCACCATCACGCAGGCCCTCGGCTGGAACGGTGCTCGGGTGGCCTCCTGTTATGCCGCCTGTGCCTCTGGGGTCACCGCCCTCGACGCCGCACGCTCGCGCATCCTCGCCGGCCTGTGCGACGTCGCCCTCGTGGTCGGCGCCGACACCACGCCCAAGGGCTTCCTGGCTCCGGTCGCCGGTGAGCGGTGGGACGACCCCGACTGGCTCCGGTTCCGGTTGTTCGGCATCACCAACCCGGCCTACTTCGCGCTCTACGCCCGTCGTCGGGTCGACCTCTACGGTGCAACGGATGCCGACTTCGCTCGGGTGAAGGTCAAGAACGCGAGGCACGGGTTGCACAACCCCAACGCGCGGTACCGCAAGGAGGTCACTGAGGCCGAGGTGCTGGCGTCGCCCATGGTGGCCGACCCGCTCCGACTCCTGGAGATCTGCGCCACCTCCGACGGGGGAGCGGCCGTCGTGCTCACGTCGATGGCCTATGCCAAGAAGCATGCGACGAATCCCGTGCGCATCCGAGCGGTGTCCACGGTCACCCCTCGTTTTCCGAACACGGTCATCGAGATGCCCAACATCGCCACCGACTCGGCGGCCGCGCTGGCGCCACCCGAGCTGAGCTTCCGCGACTCGATCGCGGCGGGCGCGTATGAGGAATCCGGCATCGGCCCCGACGAGCTCAGCTTGGCTGAGGTCTACGACCTGTCGACGGCTCTCGAGCTCGACTGGTACGAGAACATCGGGCTCTGCAAGGAGGGTGAGGCCGAGAAGCTGCTCACCGACGGTGACACCACCATCGGCGGGCGCATCCCGGTGAACCCCAGCGGCGGGCTCGCCTGCTTCGGCGAAGCGGTGCCCGCCCAGGCGATCGCGCAGATCTGCGAGGTCACCTGGCAGCTCCGAGGCCAGGCCGAAGGCCGCCAGGTCGCAGGCGCCTCAGCCGGCCTCACGGTCAACCAAGGTCTGTTCGGCCACGGAAGCGCCGTCCTCCTCACGACCTAAACCCGATGTGTGAACGGATACGTCCGCTATGCGGACGTATCCGTTCACAGATCGGGGAAATCAGGCCAGCCAGCGGCTGAGCGACTCGATCACGCAGGCCGGCTTCTCCTGACCTTCCACCTGAATCGTGATGGTGATCGTTGTCTGCACGCCACCGGCGATCTCCTCGATGGCGGTGATCTCCGCACCGCCGCGCACGCGACAGCCCACCGGCACGGGGCTCGGGAACCGCACCTTGCCGGTGCCGTAGTTCACGCCAGCGGACGCGCCTGGCACCGCCAGGAGCTCAGGGAGGAAGAGGTTGGACAAGGCCAGTGTGAGGTACCCGTGCGCGATCGGACCACCGAAGGGGCTCTCCGCGTTGGCACGCTCCACGTCGACGTGGATCCACTGCTGATCGCCGGTGGCGTCGGCGAACAGGTTCACCCGCTCCTGGGTGATGTCGATCCACTCCGTCCAGCCGAGGTGCTGGCCGGTGGCACCGCGCAGCTCGTCAAGCGTTTCGAAGGTCGTTGTCATCAGGCGCGCTGGCTCGAGACGGACACAACCTCACCGGTCATGTAGGTGGAGTAGTCGCTGGCGAGGAACGCGATGACCGTTGCGATCTCCCACGGCTCGGCAGCCCGCCCGAACGCCTCGCGTTGGGTGAGCTCGTCGAGCAGGTCGTCGCTGGTGACCTTCGCGAGGAACGCGTGCATCGCGAGCGACGGAGCCACCGCGTTGATGCGCACGCCGTGCGGCGCAGCCTCGATGGCCGCGCATCGCGTGAGGGCCATGACGCCGGCCTTGGCCGCCGCGTAGTGCGCCTGGCCCGCTTGGGCTCGCCAGCCGAGTACCGACGCGTTGTTCACGATCACGCCGCCGCCGGCTTCGTACATGTGGCGCAGCGTGGCCCGCATGCAGCGCATGGTGCCGGTGAGCGTGATGTCGAGCACCTTGTTCCACTGATCGTCAGTCATGTCGACGAGCTCGGCGGTGCCGCCCAGGCCGGCGTTGTTCACGACAACGTCCAGACGCCCGTGCGACGCGACGGCGCCGTCGACCATGGCCTGCACCTGCGCCTCCACGGTGACGTCGCACACGAAGGTGTCTGGTCGGGTGCCGCCAGCGAGCGTGGTGAGCTCCTCCGCGGCTTCGCCGAGCCGTCGCTCGTGCGCGTCGCTCAGGACGACGGTTGCCCCCTCCTCAAGGCAGCGGCGTGCCGTCGCGTTGCCGATGCCGGTGCCCGCGGCAGCCGTTACGAGCACGACCTTGCCGGCGAGCAGGGCGCGTCCGGGGGGAGGAGTAGGGAGGCTGGTCACACGGTTCTCCAGTTCTGTGAACGCTTACGTCCGATATGCGGACGTATCCGTTCACAGATCATGTTGGGCGACGCTATCGCTGGCCCGGATCAGGGTTCGATACAGGTCGGCGTAGAGGCCCCCTCGATCGAGCAGCTCGAGGTGGGTGCCCTGCTGCACCAGGTGACCGCCGTCGAGCACGAGGATCAGGTCGGCGGCTTGGATCGTGGAAAGCCGGTGGGCGATCACGAGGCTGGTGCGGCCCACGAGAGCGATCGCGAGCGCTTGCTGGATGAGCTGCTCGTTCTCGGAGTCGAGATGGCTGGTGGCCTCGTCGAGGATCACGATGGCCGGGTCCTTGAGGAGCATCCGCGCGATGGCGAGGCGCTGCTTCTCGCCGCCCGAGAGGCGGTAGCCGCGTTCCCCAACGAGTGTGTCGAGGCCGGCGGGCAACGAGGCGATGAGGTCCTCGATCTGCGCAGATCGGATGGCCTCACGCACTTCGGCCGCGGTGGCCTCTGGCCGCCCGTAGCGCAGGTTGTTGCCGATGGTGTCGTGGAAGAGGTGGGCGTCTTGGCTCACGACGCCGATGGAGCGGCGCAACGTGTCCTGTGTCAGGTCTCGCACGTCGTGTCCGTCGATTCGGACGACGCCACTGGTGACGTCGTACAAGCGGGGCACGAGCTGTGAGAGCGTGGTCTTGCCGGCCCCTGACGGACCCACGAGCGCCACGAGCTGGCCCGGCTCGATCACTACAGACACGCCGTCGATCACGAGCGGGGGCGGTCCGGCGGGTGCCGGACTGGGGCCGACCGCCTCGAGGCTGGGCACGATTGGTTCGTCTGGGTAGGCGAAGCGCACGTTGTCGAACTCGATGCGGCCGCGCGGGTCGACGAGGTCGACCGCGCCCGGTCGATCAGCGATCGGCGTTGGCGTGTCGAGCACCTCGAACACCCGCTCGAAGCTCACGAACGCCGTCATCACATCGACCCGCGCGTTGGTGAGCGAGGTGAGCGGGCCATACACACGGCCGATGAACACGGCGAGGGCAACGAGTGTCCCGACGCTGATCGTCTCCGAGATCGCGAGCTGCCCACCGATCCAGTAGACGGCGGCTCCCGCGAGGGCCCCAACGAGCCCCAGTGCGACGAAGAACGTGCGCCCATACACGGCGGCTCGCACCCCGACCTGGCGCACCCCGTCGGCGCGTCGAGCGAAGTCGGCAGTCTCGTCAGCAGTGCGGCCGAACAGCTTCACGAGCAGGGCACCGGACACGTTGAAGCGCTCGGTCATCGTGGTGTTCATCGACGCGTTCAGGTTCATCTGGTCACGCGTGAGCTCTTGGAGCCGACGGCCTACCCGCTTGGCCGGGATGATGAAGAGCGGAAGCAACACGATGGCGATCACGGCGAACCGCCACTCGAGAAGCACGATCGTGGTGCCGTTCGCGACGAGGGCCACGATGTTCGAGACCACCGAGCCGAGTGTGCCAGTGAGCGCCCGCTGCGCACCCAGCACGTCGTTGTTCAGGCGGCTGGTGAGCGCGCCGGTCTGTGCCCGCGTGAAGAACGACATCGGCATGCGCTGCACGTGGTCGAACAGCGAGACCCGCAGGTCGTAGATCACCCCTTCGCCGATACGGGACGATACGTAACGCTCAACAAGGGCCAGCACCGCGTCGGCGATTGCCGCGACCACCACGAGGCCCGCCAAGAGATGGAGGAGGCCTCGGTCCTTGGTGTCGATCGCGTCGTCGATGATCGCTCGGAAGAGGAGAGGGGGGGCCAGGCTCACCAGTGCCGAGGCAACGATCACCGCGAGGAAGCCCAACAGGGCTCGGCGGTACGGCCGAGCGAATCGCCAAACCCGCCGCACGATGACGCGGTTCAGGTGCCTCCCCTCCACCTCGGAGGGGTCGCTCCCGATCATGCTGTGAGGTCCTCCGTGACGCACCTCGGCAGCGTACGGATTCGCCGCACCAACGAGGCAAGGGGCAGCTGGCCGAGCCCGATTGATTGCCACAGCGCGCAGTACCACCCACGGATGCTTCGGAGACGCCTAACCTGCGTGGGGCCTCGATGTGACGAGGCCTGACCGATCCAGATCGCAATAGGAGAACCTCATGATCCGTGCCACACGGACGCCGCTCGTCGCCCTGGCCACCCTCGCTCTGCTGCTGGCGGCCTGCGGCGGAGACGACGGCGGCGCATCCAGCACCACCCAGGCGACCGACGGAGGCGGCGCCGGCGACGGCGCCTGGGCGGTAGACACCGGCGACTGCCCGGAGGAGGCCACCGCGCCGATCGAGGGCACCGTGAAGATAGGCACCACGGTCCCCCTCTCCGGTGGTGCGGCGGCCGCCGCGTTCGCCCCCGTGGCGGAGGGCCTGGAGAAGTACATCGAGTACGCAAACGAGAACGAGCTCCTCCCCGGATACACCATCGAGCTCACCATCGAGGACGATCAGTTCAACGCCAACCTCACCACCCCGGCCGTCGAGAAGCTCATCGACGAGACCCAGGTTGACATGTTCACCGGCATGATCGGCACGGCCAACAACCAGGCCGTGCGCGACCTCTTGAACGAGGAGTGCTACCCGCAGCTGTTCGCCAACACCGGTTCTCCCCTGTGGGGAGATGCGGAGAGCTTCCCGTGGACGATGGGCGGCCTCCCTCCCTACAACACCGAGACGGCGATCTACGTCGCTGACATCCAGCGGGAGTTCCCCGAAGGCACGACGGCGGGCGTGTTCCACGTCAACAGCGACTTCGGCGACGCCTACCAGGAGGCCTTCGCCGGTCTCGCCGGAGACGCCGGCATCGAGATCGTCGAGGAGCAGACCATCGAGGCGGCCGACTCCAACCCGCCCACCGCGCAGGTCGGCGCCATCGCCGGCAAGAAGCCCGACGTGATCCTGGCCGTGCCGCTGGGCGCCCAGTGCCCGGCGTTCCTGTCGGAGATCGCCAACGCGAAGGCGGCGAACCCCGGTTGGGAGCCGAGGGTCTACATCACCAGCACCTGTGCCAGCACGCTGCTGCTCGCCATCTCGGGTGCGGCTGCTGACGGCATCTACACGATCGTCACCTCCAAGGACTCCAACGACCCGGCGAACTTCGAGGACCCGCAGGTCAAGGCCTACCGGGCCGCCATCAGCGGTCTCGGGTTCCCGGCCGACGGCGACTTCGCCACGGCGGCGGTGGGCTGGACCAACGCTGAGATGGCCGTCGAGGTCTTGCGCATCGCGGCCGAGTCCGAAGATGGGCTCACCCGTGCGTCGATCCTCAACGCCGCCCGTTCGCTGAACTATGTGCCTGCGCTGGCCCGACCCGGTGTGCGCTTCACCTTGAAGGGTGCCGAGGATGCGTACGGTCTCGAGTCGATGCAGGTGGTCCAGTACGACGCCACCAAGAAGACCTACACCGACATCGGCGGGCTCGTCACCGACTTCGAGGGTAAGACGGTGCTCCCGGGTTAGCCGTAGTCGTTGCTGATGCCCCGGCGCAGCGCCGGGGCATCACCACAAGCGCAGCGAGAAGGTGGTGAGGACCGGGTGTCGGACGAGGGTGACAAGCGCACGGATGGCCCGGCGGCCGACTCGCCGCCGCTCGTCGACATTCGGAACGTCACGCTCCGCTTCGGCGGTGTCGTGGCCCTCGACGAGCTGAGCTTCAGCATCAGCGAGGGCGACATCTGTGGTCTCATCGGGCCCAATGGCGCCGGCAAGACCACCTGCTTCAACGTGGTTAGCCGGATCTACCAGCCGGAGCGAGGCGCCATCACGTTCGCGGGGCAGGACCTGCTTCGCCTTCCCGCCCACCGCATCGCCAGGGTGGGGATCGCTCGCACGTTCCAGAACCTCGCCCTGTTTCCCTCGATGACGCTCCTCGAGAACGTGATGGTCGGAGCGCACAGCAAGGGATCGGTGGGCTTCGCTCGGGCTGGCCTTCGCCTCCCGCCTTGGAAGGAGGAGAAGGAGACGCGGTTGCGGGCCTACGCGCTGCTGGAGCAGCTCGGCCTCGCCGCGTTCGCCTTCCGACCCGCCGCGGGGCTGCCGTTCGGCACGCTCAAGCGCCTGGAGATCGCTCGTGCCCTCGCCGCCGCCCCCCGCTTCTTGCTCCTCGATGAACCCGCATCGGGCCTCACCCACCAAGAGGTCGATGAGCTGGGCGAGACGATCACGCAGATCCGTGACCAGTTCGGGCTCACCGTCCTGCTTGTGGAGCATCACATGGCGCTGGTGATGGGCATCTCGGATCACGTCGTGGCGATGGACTTCGGCCGCATGATCGCCCAGGGCACTCCCGACGAGGTGCGCGCCGACCCCGCGGTCGTCGAGGCCTACCTGGGGACGTCATGAGCGCACTCCTCGAGGTCACGGGCCTCCACGCCGGGTACGGACCTGTGGAAGTGCTGCAGGGCATCGACCTCACCGTGGGGGAGGGCGAGGTGGTGGTGGTCCTGGGCGCCAATGGTGCCGGGAAGACCACCACCATGCGAGCGATCAGCGGCACGATCCGGCGGCGCGGTGCCGTGCTGCTGGCCGGTGAGGACATCGCGCGGGCCAGCGCCGACGCCATCGTGCGGGCTGGGGTGGCGCAGGTGCCGCAGGGCCGCGGCACCTTCGTCGACCTCACGGTGGACGAAAACCTCCGCGTCGGTGCCTACTCCCGCAGAGACGATGGCGTCGCGGCCGACCTCGCTCGTTGGTACGAGACGTTCCCCCGCCTGGCCGATCGCCGCACGCAGCGCGCCGGGAGCCTGTCGGGCGGGGAGCAGCAGATGCTGGCCGTTGCCCGCGCTCTGATGAGCCGGCCCAAGCTTCTCCTCTGCGACGAACCCAGCCTCGGGTTGGCCCCGCTCGTTGTGCGGGGGCTGTTCGACATCCTCCGTCGGCTGAACGAAGAGGAGGGCCTGGCGGTGCTGCTCGTGGAGCAGAACGCCAACCTCGCCATGGCGCTGGCGCACCGGGCGTACGTCCTGGAGACGGGCACGATCGTCGCGGCAGGCGACGCTGAGACGATTCGCAACGACGATGCCGTTCGCAAGGCATACCTGGGCGACTAGGAGACACGTGGAACGGTTCCTCCAGTACTTCTTCGATGGCATCTCACAGGGCTCGATCTACGCGCTCCTCGCGCTGGGGCTCGTGATCATCTACCGAGGCTCGGGCCACCTGAACTTCGCGCAGGGTGAGATGGCGATGATCAGCGCCTTCCTCGCGTGGTGGTACGCAGACATGGGGCTCTCCCCCTGGATCGCCGTCGCGGTGTCTGCCGCGACGGCATTCATCGTGGGACTGGGGATCGAGCGCTTCATCATCCGGCCCATCGGCCAGCGCAGCTCCTTCGCTGTGGTCGTGGCCGCAATTGGGTTGTTCCTGGGCTTCAACGCCCTCGCTCCGTTCGCGTGGAAGGTCACGATCCCTGAGGCCTTCGAGTCGCTCTTCCCGAACGAGCCCACCGACTTCGTGCGCATTGGTGGCGCGGAGTGGCGCGAGCAGAGCATCGGCGTGCTGGCGGTGCTCGGGGTGACGGTGGCGGTGCTCTACCTCCTCTTCCAGCGCACCCGCTTCGGTCTCGCGATGCGAGCGGTTGCCAGCAACCCGGAGTCCTCGCCACTGGTGGGCATCCGCACCGGCCAGGTTCTCGCGGTCTCCTGGGGCATGGCGGCGGCGGTGGGGGCCATCGGGGGAGCGATGGTGGCGTCGCTCCGCGGCAACGTCGACTCCTCGATGATGTTCACGATCTTCTTCGCGGCGACGGCGGCGGCCACCCTCGGGGGCTACGACAGCCTCCTGGGCGCGGTGTTCGGTGGTCTCACGCTGGGGGTCTTCGAGAACATGGTGGCCGGCTACCAGTCCGACTTCGTGGGCCAGGAGCTGAAGGGCGTCGTGAGCCTCGGGGTGATCCTGGTGGTGCTGCTCGTCAAGCCTTCCGGTCTCTTCGGGTCTCAACGGGTGGAGAGGGTCTGATGCCCATCCGCCTTGCGCAGGGGAGCCTGCCGCACTGGGCGCTGCGCGCCTCCGGGGCGCTCGTGATCGCCTACATCGCCCTCTCGCCGGTCTTCGGTGACCTCACGCCGAGCGAGTTCGGCGAGCTCACAGACATCGCCGTGCTGGCCTTGGCCGCCGTGTCGGTCAACCTGCTGATCGGTTTCACGGGGCAGATCTCCATCGGCCACTCCGCCTTCTTTGGCATCGGGGCGTACACCCTGGCTGTCCTCGTCGCCGACCACGGCTGGTCGCCCGGGTGGACCTACGTGGTGGCCGCGCTTCTGTGCTTCGTCGTCGGTGTCCTCGTTGGCGTTCCCGCCCTCCGACTGCAGGGCCTGTACCTCGCGCTCGTCACCCTCGCGCTCGCCCAGATCTTCCCGGCGTTGGTCCGGAAGTTCGACGACCTCACCGGGGGCTCCCAGGGCATCGGTGGCCTCCGCTACGACGCCCCCTCGTGGACGGGCCTCGAACCGGGTCGACGCGGGCGAGCCGAGTGGATGTATTGGCTGGCTCTTGGCACCCTGGTGCTGGGCTACGTCTTGGTGCGCAATCTCGTGAAGAGTCGGGTGGGGCGCTCGATGGTGGCGGTGCGCGACAACAGCACGGCGGCGGCCGTCATGGGGGTCAACGTCGCCTTCACCAAGACGATGGTGTTCGGGCTGTCCGCCGCACTGGCCGGGGTGGCCGGATGCACGTTTGCGCTGCGGCAGACGCAGACGACCCCGGAGAACGTCAACTTCACGGTTCTCGGCGCAATCATCTTCCTGGTGATCATGGTGGTGGGCGGAGCAGGCAGCCTGCTCGGGCCGATCGTCGGAGCATTCGTGTACTACCGGGTCGACCAGGTGAGCCGTGAGCTCCCTGACAAGACTTGGCTGCCCGATACGTTCCGCGACTTCCTCCAGGGTCGGCCCAACTTGGCCACGCTGGTGTTTGCGGCTCTGCTCGTCCTCATGATGTTCGTGGCACCGTTCGGGATCGTAGGGCTGGCCAAGCGGATCGGACACCGCATCGTCCACGTCGTTCCGCGCCCTCCGACGGATCACCCAGACGTGCGCGCCAAGCCGGCTGAGGTGGCAGCGACCGAGGGCGGCCCACTCCCCGCCGGCTGAGCGCCCAGACGCGACACGAGCCGCCGAGGCGGCTCATGAAGCGTCGATTTCTGGCGGAGAGCGTGGGATTCGAACCCACGGTGAGCCGAAACCCACAACGGTTTTCGAGACCGTCCCATTCGTCCGCTCTGGCAGCTCTCCGTCGACGACGCTACTCGGAGGCCCCCCGGCCACTCCAAGGCATCACGGGCGGCGGGCAGCGAAGAACTCATCGAGCAGGGCGGTGGCGGCCTCTGCCTCGACGCCGTGCACCACCTCGACCTCGTGGTTCAGGCGGGGGTCGACGCACAGGTTGTAGAGCGTGCCGCAGGACCCGTTCTCCGTGTTGGCCGCCCCGAACACGACGCGCGCCACACGGGCTCCGAGGAGGGCACCGGCACACATGGGGCACGGCTCGAGCGTGACGACGAGGGTGGTGCCATCGAGCCGCCACGACCCGAGCGCCTCAGCGGCGGCACGCAAGGCCAGCACCTCAGCGTGAGCGGTTGGGTCATGACGCAGCTCGCGCTCGTTGCCTGCCCGGGCGACCACCTGCCCATCGCGGATGACCACGGCTCCCACTGGCACGTCTCCGCGAGCGCCGGCCGCGCGAGCCTCATCGAGTGCGAGGGACATCGCGGCAACATCGTCGACGGGCGGCGGCACGGCCGCAGAGTATCGGCCCGGCTGGTCTCGGCAGTCCTCGGCCGCTACGAGCGGTCGAGGCCACTACGGACTGCACTCGTCCGGCGCTGGGCAGTATCCGACATCGGAGATCGTCGGCGTTGAGCACCTCGGCCTTGACGTGGTCGATCGAAGGCTGTCCCGAATCCCCCGGCAGCCGCCCCGAGATCCCAGGAATCCTTGCAGAGGCGAGCAAGCGCACGGCGCTACCCGAGCGTGTGTGATGAGGTGAGCAAGATGGCCGACGATCTCGATGCCACCAATGAGGGCGGCAACGAGTCTGAATCGGTCACTCTCGGCCGCGCCATGAGCTTTGAGGAGCTCTACGAGCGCGAGCGACGAGGGATGCTCTCCGTGGCGCTCGCGCTGAGCGGCGACGTGAACGTGGCCGAGGATCTTGTGCAGGAGGCGTTCCTGCGAGCCCATCGCAACTGGGCCCGCGTCGCCGAGCTCGATCGCCCTGGCGCGTGGGTTCGGCGAGTGCTCCTCAACCTGGCCACCTCCCGTTTCCGGCGCGTCGTCGTCGAGGCTCGTGGGCTGCTCCGCCTCCAGGCCAGGGTGCCTCGTACGGAGGGCGTGATGGCCGCCGAATCGGTCGAGTTCTGGGCCCTCGTTCGCTCCCTGCCGCGTCGGCAGGCCCAGGTAACAGCCTTGTACTACGGCGAGGATCTCACCACCCGCGACATCGCCCGAGTCATGGAGATCGCCGAAGGAACGGTTCGGGCGCAGCTTGCAGCAGCACGCCACGCCCTCGCCGACCGACTTGCGAAAGAAGGGGAAGCATGACCATTGACGACCTCGGCCACCGCGCCGGCCACGATGTCCAACGAACGGCACACCGGCTGGAGGCATCCCTGCCCTCCGTACCTGATGTCGTCGAGCGGGGTCTGCGCCTCCGGGCTCGACGCCGCGCGGCCGGCCTGGCGGTGCTCCTCCTCCCGCTCGTCCTGAGCGTCGCGCTGGCCGCCG
>JANOQG010000007.1:0-3418 GCA_031422255.1 Actinomycetes bacterium
GCGGTCGGTGAGGCCGTCGAGCTTGTTGCGGCCGTAGTCGGCAGCAGCCCCCGGCACCCGTATGCCCTTGATCGCCTCGGCCGACGCGAACGCCTTGAACTCCGTGGCAGCGAAGACCTCGGTCAGCTCGATCAGCTCGAGGCCGAACCTGAGGTCGGGCTTGTCGGTGCCGTATCGATCCATGGCCTCGTGCCACGTGATCTGCTCGATCTCCTCCGGACGCGCGTGCAACGCGGCCTCGGCGGCGTCCAGCACCGCTTCGGAAATGAAGGCCAGCACCTCCGATTGATCCACGAAGCTGGCTTCCGCATCGAGTTGCATGAACTCGTATTGCCGGTCGGCCCGGAGGTCCTCGTCCCGGAGGCAGCGGGCGATCTGGAAGTAGCGATCAACGCCGCCGACCATGAGCAGCTGCTTGAAGAGCTGAGGCGATTGCGGGAGTGCGTAGAAGCTGCCTGGCACCTGACGCGCTGGCACGAGGAACTCGCGGGCACCCTCGGGGGTGGACGCCACCAGCATCGGCGTGTCCACCTCGATGAAGGACTGCCGCTCCATCGCTCGACGGATGGCCGACATGACCGCTGCCCGAATCCTCAGGTTCTTCTGCATGCGCTCGCGTCGAAGGTCGAGGTAGCGGTACTTCAGCCGGATCAGCTCGTCGACCTGATCCGCTCGCTCGTCGATCGGGAACGGGGGCGGGGTGGCCGTCGACAGGATCTCGACTGTGCAGTCCCCCACCTCGACCTGCCCGGTGGAGAGTGCGTCGTTGACGGTGCCCTCGGGTCTAGGCCGCACGATGCCGGTGATCCGGACCACGTACTCGCTGCGCAGATCGGCGGCACCGTCCACGACGCACTGGATGATGCCGGTGTGGTCGCGCAGGTCGATGAAGGCAAGGTGCTCACCATGCTCGCGTCGACGACCGACCCAGCCGCAGACGGACACCGTGCTCCCGGCGTGCTCCTCGCGCAGCTCCCCGCACATGTGGGTGCGCATGCGATCGCTCATCGGTCGAGAACCTTCCTGATCTGGGAGACGACATCGGCGATGTCGACGGTGGTCTGCTGGGCGCTGTCGAGATCGCGGACGCTGACGGTGCCGTCGGCTTCCTCCTGCTCCCCCACGATCAACGCGAAGCGGGCGGACGACTTTGCAGCGCTCTTCACCTGCGCCTTCATGGAGCGACCGTCGAAGGATCGGTCGGCGGAAAGCCCGGCGAGTCGAAGCATTTGCGTGAGCGTGGTCGCCGCCATGCCTCCGATGACATCGACCACGTAGCAGTCGAGCCGACGCGCCGGTGGGTCGAACACTCCCTCCGCGTCGCAGGTGAGGAGCACCCGCTCGATGCCGCTCCCGAAGCCGATGCCCGGCGTGGCCGGCCCCCCCAACTGCTCGATGAGCCCGTCGTAGCGCCCGCCACCGAGGATGGTGGACTGCGCGTTGCCGAGGGCTGAGCTCTGAAACTCGAACAAGGTGTGGGTGTAGTAGTCCAGCCCCCGCACCAGCGACTCGTCGATCTCAAAGGCGATGCCCAGTGCTCCGAGGCCGGCCCGCACGCGCTCGCCATGAGCGATCGATGCCGAGTCGAGGTGGTCGGCCACGCGCGGCGCGTCGACCAGCACGGCCCGACTGACCGGGTCCTTCGTGTCGAGGACCCGAAGCGGGTGCGACTCGATCTTGGCGGCGTCGGCCGGCGCGAGGTCGGCCGCTCGAGCCCGAAGCCACTCTTGCAGTACCCCGCTGTAGATCGCTCGATCGGCGGGCGTGCCCATGAAGTTCAGGAGCAGCCGCCACTGCCGCAACCCCAGGGCCGATAGATACGCGTGCCCGAGCGCGATGATCTCGACATCGACGTCGGGGTCGGCCGATCCGATGCACTCCACGCCGACCTGATGATGTTGGCGGAGCCGACCAGCCTGCGGCTGCTCGTAGCGAAACGCTGGCGTGGCGTACCAGACCTTCCACGGCACCGCGGGGCGGTGCTGCACCCAGGCCCGGGCCACCGGCGCTGTGCCCTCCGGACGCAGAGCGACGTGACGGCCGCCCTTGTCCTGGAAGTCGTACATCTCCTTGGCCACGACATCGGTGCCCTCACCGATCCGCTGGAACACGCCGATGTCTTCGAACATCGGCGACTGGATCAATCCGTAGCCGAATCGATGAGCCACGGCCGAGAAGGTGGCCAGGAGAGCCTCCCACCGAGCCGACTCCGGAGGCAGCACGTCTTGGGTTCCCTTCGGCGCACGGAAGTCGGGACGCTCGGCCATAGCGGCCGAGGGTACCGGAGCCCCTCCACCGCCCCGAAGTCCGTAATATGCGAGCCATGGCAAACGGCAACGGCACCAAGGACGATCCCTGGCAGCTCACGACGGCGCCCGGCTCCTCGGAGTACACGATGTACGTCGACGAGCAGGCCGATCCCCCTCTCCTCGTGTGCCAGGTCGGCTCCACGAAGCTCACCTATCTGGCTCGATCGCTCGATGACCTCCACGACTGGCTGGTCGAGAAGGCCGACTGGGTCGACCTGGGCGCCGCCGACGAGAAGAAGACCGCCAAGGACGACACGGTGGAGGCCTTCGGGCGCTCCGCGGAGAACCCCGTGGGGGGCTGGTACGGGCAACGCAACGGCTACCGCGGGAGGTTCGGGATGTACGTTCCGCCGCTGTTGGAGGCGCTCGGGCGGGCCGAGCTCACGCACGAACCGCGCAACAACAGCGTGCGTGCGATCTAGGTGACGCCGATGAGGTCGACCACGAAGACGAGCGTTTCGTCGGGCCCGATCACGCCGCCAGCGCCCTGCCGGCCGTAAGCCTTGCCAGGCGGGATCACGATTCGGCGACGTCCGCCGACCTTCATGCCCTCCACGCCTTCATCCCAGCCCTTGATGACCTGCCCACCGCCCAGGCCGAACTTGAAGGTGTCTCCGCGATCCCAGCTCGCGTCGAACTGCTTGCGCGTGCGCCACGAGACTCCGACGTAGTGGACCTCGACCTGTGAGCCAGAGGTGGCCTCGACGCCGTCGCCCACCTCGATGTCCTCGGTGACCAGTTCGGCCGGCGGGGTCTCCCCGGCTGGTACGTACACATGGGGCTTGTCGTCAGGCATGGGTCCAACCTAGTAGCGCTTGTCCCCTACGATCCCGAGCCATGCCGTCGACGCCACCGTCCGCAACTCGCCGCCCCCACACGATCAGCGTGCACGGCGATGACCGCATCGATGACTGGTACTGGCTGCGGAGCGATGATCGCAGCGATCCGGAGGTCCTCGCCCACATCGCCGCTGAAAACGCATTCGTGGGTGAAGCACTCGCCCACACGGAGTCGCTCCAGGCAGAGCTGTTCGCGGAGATCAAGGCCCGCATCAAGGAGACCGACCTCTCCGTGCCGTTCCGAAAGGACGGTCACTGGTTCTACAGCCG
>JANOQG010000008.1:0-5529 GCA_031422255.1 Actinomycetes bacterium
CTCACCTGGCGGTGCTGTTTCTCGACGTCGACAACTTCAAGATCGTGAACGACACCCTCGGCCACTCAGCTGGGGACCAGTTGCTCACCGGCGTGGCGGACCGGCTGGCCGGTTGCGTTCGTCATCCCGACACCGTCGCCCGAATGGGCGGCGACGAATTCGCGATCCTGATCGACGATGCGGTCTCCGGAGAGGCGGTCATGGCGGTCGCCAAGCGACTCCTGAGGGCATTCGAACAGCCCTTCCCGGTTGATAGCGCTCAGATCTCCGCCACGATCAGCATTGGCATCGCCTGCGCACGACAAGGGATGACGAGCGACCAGCTGCTCCGAAACGCCGATCTTGCGATGTACGCGGCCAAGCGAACCGGCAAGGCGCAGTTTCGGAGCTTCGAGGGAGAGCTGAACGACGCCTGCCAGCACTGTCACCCCGCTCGAGCTGTCTGATCAGCGGTCGGACCCCGAAGCGAGGGCCACTCAGTCGGGGTGAGCTCAACCGATGCGGGCGTGCTGGCCGCCGTCGACCGGCAGCATTACGCCAGTGATGAAGCGCGCTTCATCACTCGCGAGAAACGCCACCGCATTGGCGACGTCCCAGGCTGTGCCCTGCTTGGCACCCAGCGGCACAAGCGCATCGCGCCGCGTCCGTAGCTCATCGGCGCCCACGCCCGTCGCGGCGCTGATGCCCTCGATGGCCATCGGCGTGTCCATGAGCCCCGGCATGATGCCGTTGACCCGCACTCCCTGCTTGGCACTCGTCATGGCCAGCTGGTGGGTGAGCGCGTTCACCCCCGCCTTTGATGTCTTGTAGGCGAGATAGGGCGTCGAACAGACAGCGGCGGCCGAGGAGATGTTGATGACCGAGCCTGCGCCCTGGGCCCGCAGCAGGGGCAGGATGTGCTTGCACGTGAGCCACATCCCCTTGAGGTTCACGTCGTGGATCAGGTCCCACGCATCCTCTTCAAGCCGTGATGCGCCGCTGTCGCCGGTGCCGATGCCGACGTTGTTGACGAGCACGTCGACCTGACCGAATCGCTCGATCACCTCGCGGGCGATGGCTTCGCAGTCGGCCTCGACGGTGATGTCCGCTCGAAGCGCGGAGGCGGTGCCGTCTTCCGCGGTGATGCGCTGCACGGTCTCCTCTGCGGAAGCCAGATCGCGGTCGACTGCCAGCACCGCCGCGCCCTGTCTGGCCAGGAGAAGCGAGGTGGCACGACCGTTCCCGATCGTCGATCCGGGGGTTTGGCCGGCACCAACGACGATGGCCACCCGGCCCTCGAACCTCACGTGGGCCACCCTGGCGCGTCCTCCTCCACCTCGACACCCAGGCTCCGTAGCGCGGTCGAAACAAGCACGTACTGACCAACCGTGAAGATCAGGTCGAGCACCTGTTGGGTGTTCCAACGTGCGTTCAACGCCGCCCAAGACGCGTCGCTCAAGACGTGGTCACAGACGAGCTCATCGGTGGCAGCGACGAGCTCTCCGTCGGACTCCGACCAGCCAGCGAGGCTGTCGGTCGTGAGCCTGGCGATCTCCTGCTCGGTGACGCCGACACGCGCGCCGATGACGGTGTGCTGGCCGAACTCGTACTCGCTGCCGCAGCGCCAGCCGGTGCGGAGGATTGCCAGCTCCCGTTCTCGCTCGGGAAGCGTCGACTTGGCGAGCACATGGTTGCCGAACACGAGCCACCGCTTCAGCAGCTTCGGGTGATGCGCCAGGGTGTCGAAGATGTTGAGGTGCCCCAGTCCGTCGAGTAGCTGGCGTGTCTCGTCATCCCAGTCGTCCTCGGTGGTCGGCGCCAACCGCGGTCGGTCGTTCACGCTGCGCTCCTGTCTGCGCCGGACGGCGCCGGCGACCCGCCGATGCTCACACATGCTCCCTGGGCAGGCAACGGCCGGCCCTCGCCGCTCTTGCTTCCCCGCGGCCCTCGTTGATTGCGAGCACTGACCCCGGGTCCTCGGCCAGACTCGGGCCGTGACCCGTCCCAACATCCTGTTCGTCACGTTGGACCAGTTCCGGGGCGACTGCCTGTCGGTGGCGGGTCATCCCGTGGTGCGTACGCCGAACCTCGATCGCCTCGCTGCGAGTGGCGTTCGGCTCGGACGGCACTACAGCCAGGCCACGCCTTGCTCGCCGGGGCGAGCATGCCTGTACACCGGCACCTATCAGCTCAACAACCGTGTGGTGAGCAACGGGACTCCCCTCGACGACCGGTTCGACAACGTCGCTCGCGCCGCGCTCCGGGCGGGCTACGAGCCCGCGCTCTGGGGCTACACCGATCAGGGGATCGACCCGCGTCATGCCGATGGTCCCAACGATCCGCGGCTCGACACCTACGAGGGCATCCTCCCGGGGTTCGACGTCGAGCTTGGCCTGCCCAGCCACCACCGCCCGTGGCGGCGTTGGCTCGAGGAGCTCGGATACGAGCGGATGAGCGCCGATACGGCCCTCGAGACCGAGCCCGATAGGCCCGCCGAGCACGGTGTCTCCGCCTTCCTCACCGATCGGCTCATCGCGTGGATCGGACGACAGGACCGTCCGTGGTTCGCTCACGCCAGCTACCTCCGGCCCCATCCCCCGTACGCGGCGGCCGGCCGGTGGTCCACCTTCTACGACGACGCCGACGTGGGCGATCCGATCGAACCCGTCGCTGACCCACATCCGCTGCATCGTGCAGCGCTGGGCAACTCCGTCTCCGCGGCGCCCGGCGATCCCGTGGAGATGCGACACCTCCGTCGTCAGTACTTCGGGATGATCAGTGATGTGGACGAGCAGCTGGGGCGGGTGTTGGACACGCTGCGAGCCAGCGGGGTGTGGGACGACACCTACATCGTGGTGACGGCCGATCACGGTGAACAGCTCGGGGACCATGGGCTACAGCAGAAGCTTGGGTGGTTCGAGGAGAGCCACCACGTGCTGGGCATCGTCCGCGATCCGGCGCCACAGGCGGATGCCAGCCGGGGCACGGTCATCGATCGCTTCACGGAGAACGTCGACGTGTTCCCGACCTTGTGCGATGCCATGGGCATCGAGGTTCCCGTGCAATGCGACGGGGTTCCGCTCACGCCGCTCGTGCATGGCGACGAGCCGCCGTGGTGGCGCGACGCGGCCCACTGGGAGTTCGACTGGCGCGACACGATGCTCGGTGCAGGTCCGCATGCATGGCCGTGGGACCAGAGGCTCGAGCGTCAGCACCTCGCGGTGCGCCGCACCGACTCGCTCGCCTATGTGCAGTTCGGGAACGGCTCGTGGAAGTGCTTCGATCTCGCGTCCGACCCGACGTGGCGCACGGAGATCACGGACCCCTCTGTTGTGCTGCCAGAGGCCCAAGCGATGTTGACGTGGCGCTCCCGTCATGCCGACCGCACCTGGACCGGGATGCACCTCGGCCCGCACCGGCTAGGCCGCTGGCCTGCTGAGCTGGCCGCGGACGCCGGCATTCCCTCGTAGGCGCGAGTTCAGTCGGCGTAGGCCGGAGCCGTGCCGCCCGCTCCGTCGCCGGGGGTGACCTCAGCAGCGGTGCGTTGGGGGCGCGGCAGCAGGTTTCGAGCGGCGACGGCCGCCAGCGCGACGACGACCGCGCCGGTGAGTGTCGCCAATCCGATGCCGTCGACGAAGGCTTGCTTCGCTGCGGCGACGAGCTCTGCACCATCAGGGCCCATGCGGCTGGCCACCGTGAAGGCGCCGACGAGACCCGATCGGGCGGCGGCTTGGTCGCTGTTGGAGAGCCCGGCGATGGCACCCCCGAGGCTCCCCGTGTAGGCCGAGGTGACGAGTGATCCCAGGATCGCGACGCCAAGGGCACCGCCCATCTCACGGGTGGTGTCGTTCATCGCTGACCCAACGCCAGCCTTGCCGAGCGACACGGCCGACATGATCAAGGTGGTGAGCGGCGTCATCGTGAGGGCCATGCCGGTGGCCAAGCAGAGGATCGGGCCATACATGAGCCAGATCGAGGTGTCGACGCCCGCGAAGGAAAAGAGCGTGAGCCCGACGGCCACTGAGCCGAGCCCTGTGGGCACGATCCGGTGCACGCCGAATCGGGCCACGAGCCTCGGCACCTGGGGGGAAAGGCTCATCATCACGAAGGCCATGGGGAGCTGGAACAGGCCGGATTCGAGGGCTGAGTAGCCGAGGACGAGCTGGAAGTACTGCGAGATGAGGAAGAACGTGCCGAACATGGCGAAGAAGATCATCGTCATGCCACCGGACGCCACGCTGAACCGTCGGTCGCCGAACAGGCGGAGGTCAAGCATCGGGTGTCGCGCTGTCAGCTCGCGCATGCCGAAGAGTCCGAGCACCAGGATGGACAGCCCGAAGGTGCCGAGCGTCTGTGGGCTGGTCCAGCCGCGGATGGGGCCTTCAATGATGCCGTAGACCAGCGCACCGAGGCCCACGATCGAGAGCAGCGCTCCGGGGATGTCGAGCGGCGGCTGCTCTGGGTCCCGCGACGTAGGCAGGAGGATCCGGCCGAGGATCAGCGACGCGACGATCACCGGCACGTTGACGAGGAACACCGCACCCCACCAGAAGTGCTCGAGCAAGAACCCCGATGCCACGGGTCCAACGGCGGCGCCTCCGCCAGCTATTCCGGCCCACACCGCGATGGCCTTCGGACGCTCGTGGGCAGGAAAGACGTTGGTGAGGATGGAGAGCGTCGACGGCATGACGAACGCGGCGGCGAGGCCCATCACGGCACGCGCACCGATGACGGTGGTGGCCGAGTCGCCGAGGGAGGCGATCAGCGTGCCGACGAGGAAGAGGCCGAGGCCAGCTTGCAGGGTTCCCTTGCGACCGAAGCGGTCACCGATCGATCCCGCGGTGAAGAGCATGCCGGCGAACACGAGGGAGTAGGCGTCCACCATCCATTGCAGGTCGGTGGTGGAGGCTTCCAGGTCAAGCGCCAGGCGCGGGATGGCCACGTTGAGCGAGGTGTTGCCGATGATGACGATCATCAGGCTGGTGCAGAGCACCGCCAGGATCTTCCAACGTCGCTCGAAGATGACGGCGTCGACGGGGGGATCGTCGGTGGAGTGGGGAGTGTGGTCAGCAGCGGCGGCCGTCACGGCGTCCTTCAGCGAGCGATGGTTGATGTTCGGCCGGGCGCCGAGGTGAGGGCTCGTGCAGTAGGCCTCCGCGCCGCCGTCGATCTGCGCTCGATCATCGGCTGCGGCGGGCGGTCAGCCTAGGGGCCTCGGCTACCGGAACGGGTCTCGGGACACCCATGCGGCGGTCGCCCAGCCCATGAGGGCGATGATCCACCAGCGTCCGTGGTTTGCCGAGGACGCAATTGCCGGTAGCCCGTGGATGCGGAAGGCGAGCGACGAGATGAGCAGGGCCGACAGCGGCCCGGCAACGGCACCGCTGGGTGCGGCGCCCGCTCCCCCCGATCGATGCACCAGCCCAGCCGTGCCCGCGGCTACCCCGGTCACCGCGAGCAGCTCGATCGCTCGGTCGGCCAGGTGCAAGGGAGCGATGGGCATCTGCGAGCTAGCCGCCATCAGCACCAGAAGGAGCGTGATCGTCATCG
>JANOQG010000009.1:0-14669 GCA_031422255.1 Actinomycetes bacterium
GCGACGGTGGCTCACGCCCGCGCCGCCACCGTCGAGGCCGACGGAGTGATCGTCGCCTCGGCCCTCATGCGCCTCCGTCTCGACGGAGCAGGCCCCGAGGATCTCGGCGCCTACGTAGCCGAGCTGCGCGCCGGGCTGGACCAGCCGAGCTAGCCAGGCGCAAGCAGGTGGGTGCCGAGGAAGGCGAGCGTGCGGTCCCAGGCAAGCGCGGCGGCGGCGGGGTCGTGCTCGGGACGATCCGGCTCGGCGAACCAGTGCTGTGCGCCGGGGTAGCGGTGGAACTCGACCGGGAGGCCGTCGAGGTGGAGCTCTGCCTCGAGGAGGGCGAGCTCGTCATCATCGACGTAGGGGTCGTCCTCGACGTAGTGGCCTAGGAACGCACACGTAGCGTCGGCCATGTCGATGTCCTGGCCCCCGTAGTAGACGACCGTTCCGGCCATGGACTCGGGCACCCTGGCGGCCAGCCACAACGCCATCGATGCTCCCATCGAGTAGCCGAGCAACCCGAGCGGCCGGCCAGTGGAGGCGGGGAGGTCGCGCAGCGTCTGCAGGCTGGACCTCGTGCGATGAGCGAGCTCGTTGGCGTCGACCTCGGCCAGGTGCGCCTCCGCGGCGTCGATCGTGGTCAGGACGACCCCGTCGAACAGGTCGGGCGCCAGCGCCACGAAGCCAGCCTCGGCGAGTCGGTCACACGTGTCCTTCACCGCTTGGGTGAGGCCCCACCACGCGTGGAGCACGAGGACTCCGGGCCCTTGATCGCCCTCGGGAAGTGAGAGGTAGCCGGTGCCGGCTCGACGGGGATCCATCGGGGCACGGTAGCGGCGGTGGGTAGGTTGGCCGCATGCCCACGGGGGAGAAGGCCGACCAATGCGACCTGTGCGAGGCCGCCAAGATCACGCACTGGTTCCACGAGGACGACGTGTGCTGGATCGCCGAGTGTGAGATCTGCGATACGCCCATGGTCGTGTGGCGCTGGCACGGCATCGACCCCAGCGAGGCGGAGCTCGGTCACATGCAGACCGAGCTGGCTCGCGTCAGCGCCTCGGTGTTCGAGGCTCACTACGTCGACGACACCATGCGCAACATCCCCGACCACTACCACGCCCACGCCCGACCAGCCGGAGGCTTCTTCGGCCACGGCCACCGGCGCGACAAGGGCCGGTAGCGTCGGGAACGTGAGCGACGAGGCGAGCGTGTTCGAGGCGGTGGGTGGCGCTGAGTTCTTCGTCGACCTCGTTGATCGCTTCTACCAGCGGGTGGGAACGGACCTGCTGCTGCGGCCGCTGTACCCGGACGACCTCACCGACTCGCGGCGGCACATGGCGTTGTTCTTGCAGCAGTACTGGGGAGGGCCCGGCACCTACAGCGAGGAGCGCGGGCACCCGCGGCTGCGTGGCCGCCACATGCCGTTCGTGATCGGCGAGGCCGAGCGCGATGCCTGGTTCGGGCACATGGCAGCGGCGCTTGATGCCGTGGTGGGGGAGCGCGGCACGCCACCCGAGCTCGAGGCGCAGATGCTGGACTACTTCGCCAGCGCTGCCGACTTCCTCGTCAACGCTCGCTAGTCACGGTTCCCTATTCCCTACTAACTCGATAGGGTTACTCGTTATGAGCGACCTCATCGTCGTCGGGCTGGCCGGCTTTCTTGCTTCGCTGGTCGACGGGGCGCTCGGCATGGGCTTCGGGCCCACCTCCTCGAGCATCCTGCTGAGCAGTGGCATCAGCCCGGCGGCAGCGTCGACGACGGTCAACCTGGCCAAGGTGGCGACGGGGATGGTCGCTGGCGTGTCCCACTGGCGCTTCGGGAACATCGACCGGCGTCTCGTCCTCCAGCTCGCGATCCCTGGCGCGATGGGCGCGCTTGTCGGCACCACGGTTCTCGTCAACGTCGACGGGGATGATCTCCGGCCGATCCTGGCGCTGGTGCTGCTCGCGGTGGGCACCCGCATCCTCATTCGCTTCAGCCGGGCGCTGCCTCCGCGGCGCGTGGGAGGGGACGGAGGTGTCGACACTACGATGCCGTCGTTCGATGAGCGGGGCGTGAAGGTGGCAGCGGCCACCGGCGGCGTCACGAACGGGATGGTGGGGGCATGGGGTCCTGTCGTCACTCCCTTCCTCCTGCACCGAGGTCTGCCTCCCCGCTATGCCATCGGCTCGGTCAACACAGCCGAGGTGGCCGTGGCGCTTGTGTCCGCGGGCTCCCTCATCGGCTCGCTCGGAGGAGCCGGGCTCGAGGTCGGCGTGGTGCTTGCCATGCTCGCCGGTGGAATGATCGCAGCCCCGATGGCCGCCTACGTCGTCCGGTTCCTCCCGGCGCGCCTCATGGGGTTGGCCGTGGCGGGCCTGCTCCTCACCACCCAGGCCCGGGAGCTGGCCACCTATTTCGACGTCGGCGCCCCCCGCTGGTTCGTCTACGCCGCGATCCCGTGCGTGCTCCTCGGTGCCGCGCTGCGTCCCCGGCTGGCCCGAGCGTTCAGGGACTAGGGCGCGATCCACTCGAGATGGTCTCGCGCTGGACTGATCTATCGTCGGTCCATGGCGCTCAACCCTGGTGACAAGGCTCCCGCGATCAAGCTCTCGGACCAGTCCGGCGAGATGGTGCAGCTCAAGGACTTCAAGGGCCACAAGGTGCTTGTGTTCTTCTACCCGAAGGCAGATACCCCCGGCTGCACCACTCAGGCATGTGGGATGCGGGACATCCTCGGGGACATCGGCGACACGGTTGTCCTCGGCGTCAGCCCCGACGCGCCGGCCAAGCAAGCCAAGTTCGACGTGAAGTACGGGCTCGGCTTCCCCCTGCTGGCCGACGAGGACCACGCAGTAGCGGAGTCATTCGGAGCATGGGGCGAGAAGTCGATGTATGGGAAGAAGTACATGGGGATCATCCGCTCAGCGTTCTTGATCGACGAGGCCGGCAAGATCGAGCAGGCGTGGCCCAAGGTCAGCCCCAAGGACACCCCGGCCAACCTCCTCAAGACACTTGGCTGACCTCCCGGCTCCGGCCAACGTGCTGCCGCATCGTCCGCCGTTTCTCTTCGTCGACGAGCTCGTCGCGGTGGAGGCCGGGCAGTCGGTCACCGGTCGCTGGCACCTGACGGGCGAAGAGGCCTTCTTCGGCGGGCACTTCCCGGGACGACCGACCTTGCCGGGAGTGCTGATGGTGGAGGCCCTGGCGCAAGTGGGCGCAATCGCTGTGCTGCTCGAGCCGCGCTACGCGGGCAAGCTCCCCCTCTTCGGCGGGATCGACGGGGTGCGCTTCCGGCGGCAGGTCGAGCCGGGCGAGACCCTCGACTTGCACGTGGACATGGGCCGCCTCTCGGCGCGGGCGGGGAAGGGCCACGGGCGCGCATCAGTTGGCGGCGAGACGGCATGTGAAGTCGACCTGCTCTTCGTCATCGTCGACGCGTGATCTCACGCGCGTGCCGTCCAGTGCGTTGACCTGACAGTGAACCTGCCGCCGTTCCAACACCTTCTCGATGCGCACAGCACCGACCTCCATCGCTTCTGCCTCGCTCAGGCTGGACCGCACCACGGAGCGGACTGCTTTCAGGAGACGGTGCTCTCAGCCTTACGGGCGTACCCGGGCCTGACGGATGCCCGGAACCTCCGGGGGTGGCTGTTCACGATCGCCCACCACAAGGTGCTCGACCACCACCGCGCCACCATGCGTCGACCGCTGCCCATGTCGGAGGTGCCTGAACGAGTCACGTCCGACCCTCCCGCTTCCGATGAGGGCCTCTGGGTTGCCGTTGGTCGACTGCCCGAGAAGCAACGGGGTGCAATCGCGCTCCGGTACGTCGGCGATCTTCCGTATGCCGAGATCGGTGTCGCGCTCGGCTGCTCCGATGCAGCGGCCCGCCAGAACGTGCGGGCCGGCCTCGCCGCGCTTCGCCAGGAGGTAGTCCCCCGATGACCAGCAACTCCCTCAGGCACGCGCTGCGCGGCTCGTCCACCGATCCCACGGCCGACCTGGCCGCAGCGCTCGCCAGGGCGGACGCCGAGGGACTGGTCGACGTGGGCTACGCCCAGACCGACAGCCCCATCGGCCCGCTCCTCGTGGCGGCCACGTCCGACGGTCTCGTGCGGCTCGCCTTCGAGCAGGAAGGGCAGGATGTCGTGCTCGCGGACCTCGCCGAGCGCATCAGCCCCCGTGTCCTCGAAATGCCCGCTCGGGTCGACGGGATCCGCCGCGAGCTGGACGAGTACTTCGAGGGCCGCCGTGACCACTTCGACCTGCCGCTCGACTGGCGCCTCTCGTCGGGGTTTCGGCGCACCGTCCTTGAGACGCTCTATGCCGACGTGGCCTTCGGTCGCACCGTCAGCTACCTCGAGCTCGCCACCATGGTCGGCAACCCCAAGGCAAGCCGCGCGGTCGGCACCGCGATGGCTACCAACCCCATTCCCGTCGTCGTGCCGTGCCACCGCGTGCTCCGAACCGGTGGCCAGCTAGGCGGCTACGGCGGAGGCGTTCCGGCCAAGGTCCGCCTCCTGGAGCTCGAATCAGCCGGCCAGACCTTGTTCTGAACGCGGCTCGGTGGGTCTGCGCAAAGGGCGCGGCGAAGCGAGGCTGCTCCGGGCTGACACGGACGAGGCGCCGTCGGGCGCAGCGCGCGTATCTGCGGCAGATCGGGCCCGGTGTGGTCGTTCTGTGCCGCCGATTGCGCTGGCGCTCCTGGCGGGCGCGTATCTGCGGCAGATCGGGCCTGGCTTGGTCGCTCCGTGCCGCCGAGTGCTTCGGGGTGTCAGCAGCGGCGACGCTCGTATCTGCGGCAGATCGGGTCCGGTTCGGGCGTTCTGTGCCGCAGGTTGTGTCGGTGTGTCTGGTGGGAGCGTATCTGCGGCAGGGGGGGCCTGGTTTGGTCGTTCTGTGCCGCCGATTGTGTCGGCGCGCTTTGCTTTGAACTGCTCGAGCGACCCGCTTTGGCCAGTGAGGCACACTGGCGCGGTCAGGCGGGGCCGAGGACGAGGGTGCCGTTGTGGCCGCCGAAGCCGAAGCTGTTCGACAGGGTTGGGCCTGGGGTCCATGGGCGAGCTTCGCCGATGACGAGATCGATCTGGGGCAGGTTGGGGTCGACGACCGTGGTGACGGCAGTGGGCGGGATGAGCCCACGACGCATCGATTCGACGACGGCCACGGCCTCGATCGCGCCGGCGGCGCCCAGCGAGTGTCCGGTGACGCCCTTGATGGACGTGACAGGCGGGCCCGGCACGCCGAAGAGCGTCGTCATGGCTTCGGCCTCGGCGGCATCGTTCAACGGCGTGGACGTGCCGTGGGCGTTCACGTGAGCGACGTCGGCCGCGGTGAGGCCGGCGGCCGCGAGAGCGATCTCCATGCAGGACAGCGCGCCGCGTCCGCCTGGTGTCGGAGCGGTGATGTGGTGGGCGTCGGCCGTGGAGGCACCGCCCAGCACCTCCGCCAGGATCGTGGCTCCGCGGGCCTCTGCGATCTCCCACGCTTCGAGGATGAGGACGGCGGCGCCCTCGGCGATCACGAAGCCGTCGCGAGTAGCGGAGAACGGTTCAGAGACGTTGCGGTTCGACATCGCCGTCATGTTGGTGAACCCAGCGAGGCTGACGGGGGTGAGGGGGGCCTCTGCGCCCCCCGCGGCGACGACGTCACACCGGCCGCTGGCCACCCACATCGCCGCGTCGACCAAGGCGTGGGTGCCTGCGGCGCACGCGGTGCTCACCGTCTGGCAGGGGCCCTGCCAGCCCCATCGCATGGAGACCGTGGCGCTCGGGGCATTGGGCATCATCATCGGCACCAAGAACGGTGACACCCGCCGAGCGCCCTTCTCGGCGTAGAGCGTGATCTGCTCCTCGAGCGTGCCGATCCCGCCGATTCCCGTGGCGATGAGCACGCCTCGCCGGAGAGGATCGACCGCAATGGTGCCCGCCTGTGCGAGGGCTTGGGTCGCGGCGGCAAGCGCTAGCTGTGTGACGCGGTCAGCGCGCCGCGACTCCTTTGGGTTGTCGAAAACGGTCGCTGGGTCAAAGTCGTGCACTCGCCGATCTCCTGGCGGCGGTGACGCGTTGAGACCGCGCCAGAAGGCGTCGACGCCGGTGCCACACGAGGACAGAACCCCGAGGCCGGTGACCGCGACGCGACGTAGTTCCATCGTTAGGACGCCGCCGCGAGCTTTCCCTCGACCATCGTGAAGGCCTGCCCGACCGTCTTGATGGTCTCGAGCTCGTCTTCTTCGACGGTGATGTCGAACTCATCCTCGAGGGCCATCACGAGCTCCGCGAGATCGAGGCTGTCCGCGTCAAGGTCGTCGGCGAAGCTGGCTTCCTTGGTGACCTTGTCTGCCTCGACGGCAAGCACCTGCACGGTCAGGGCCTGGAACCGCTCGAAGGTGTCGCTCATGGTTGTCTCCTGTGATCGGGGGATGGATGGAAGCTCAGAACCCCATCCCGAGGCCACCGTCCACGGGGACGACGGCACCGGTGATGAAGGCGGCGGAGTCGGAGGCGAGAAAGGCGACCGTAGCGGCCACCTCGTTGGGGGTGCCGATGCGACCGACGGGTACGACGTCAGCGAGCGCGGCGCGCTTGTCGTCGGGCAGAGCGCTCAGCATGTCGGTGTCGATGGGCCCGGGGGCGACAACGTTGGCCGTAATGCCGCGAGGCCCGTACTCGCGGGCGATGGACCTGGCCAGACCGATGAGGCCGGCCTTTGATGCGGCGTAGTTCGCTTGCCCGGGCGCGCCCACATAGGCACCCACGGAGGACACGATCACCAGCCGTCCCCAGCGGGCCTTCATCATCGCGGGAATCACCCGCTTGGCCATCCGCCAGGTTGCGGTGAGGTTGGTGTCGATCACAGTGGAGAAGTCGGCCTCGGACATGCGAACGAGAAGCCCATCGCGCGTGATCCCGGCGTTGGCGACCAGCACCTGAACCGGGCCGAAGCGCTCCTCCACCTGACCGACGGCCGCTTCTACCTGGGCGGGATCGGTGACGTCGCACGCCACCGCGAGGAGTCCCGGTTCGTGCACCGGCGTAGACGACGACGTCACGGCAACACGATGACCGTTGGCAGCGAGCAGTCGCGCGCAGGCCAGGCCGATCCCGCGACTGCCACCGGTGACGAGGATCGTGCGAGCGGGCTCGGTCATGTGGCCCATTCGACCACGGCGGAGGCCCAGGACATGCCGGCGCCGAATCCGACGAGGAGAACCCGGTCGCCGGCCGCGAGTCGGCCCGCATCGGCGGCCTCGGCCAACCCGAGGGGAATGGACGCGGCCGACGTGTTGCCGGTGGTGGCGAGGTTGCTGACCGTTCGGTCCTCGCCGATACCAAGGCGCGCGCACGCGGCCGCGATCATGCGGGAGTTCGCTTGGTGTGGCACGAACAGTGCGACCTGATCGGCGCTGACGCCCGCGTGAGCGAGCGCTCGTTGGGCGGAGTCGACCATCACCCGCACGGCACGTCGGAACACCTCTTGGCCGTCCATCTGGATCGTGCCGCCTACCTCGGCATGGAGGATGTGTCGGAGCGATCCGTCCGATCCGAGGTCGAAGCCCAGCACGCGTCCTGGGCCATCGCCTCGTTCGATCACGACCGCGCCAGCCCCGTCGCCGAAGAGGATCGCGGTGGCCCGGTCCTCCCAGTCCACGATCCGCGACATGGTCTCCGAGCCGACCAGCAGCACCCGCTCAAGCCCGGCGCGCAGGAACCCATCGGCAGCCACCAGCCCATAGACGAAGCCTGAGCAGGCGGCGTTGAGGTCGACCGCGCCACCGCGCACGCCCAGCTCGTGCTGAATGGCGCTGGCGCTCGCCGGCATCGACTCATCAGGCGTGGAGGTGCAGAGCACCACGAGGTCGATGTCCTCGCCGGTGACCCCAGCGCGGGCCAGGGCCCGTCGGCCAGCCTCGACGCCGAGCCCGGTGGTGGTGCCGCCGACCCGGCGCTCGCTGATGCCGGTCCGTTCAACGATCCACTCGTCGCTCGTATCGAGCGTGTCCTCGAGGTCGGCGTTGGTGACGACCTTGTCGGGCAGGGCGCTGCCCCAGCCAGTGATGCGAGCGCTCGAGGGGATCACTGTGCTCATCATGCTGGATCGCCGGGGCCTACCGGAGCGTGGAACCCACTCTTCATGCAGTGCGCAGCCATGCCACCGGCTGGCTGCGGGTGAGGCGCTCGCCGGCTACGGCGAGGAGTCCCTTCACCGTGCCACGGAACGGCGATCGGACTTCGTGCCCCGCTACATGGCCGACCACGCGCCCTCGCTCGATGTGCTGGCCTTCGACGACATCGGCCGCTGGCACGAACAAGCCGGCGGCGGGGCTCACCACCAGCCGCTCGGAAGCGAACAGGTGCTCACCATCGTTGTGGTCGAGCGCCCCAGCGGCGGTGGCTGCCTCGAGCACGCTGCCGAGGTCGCTGGGTTCCGCGGCCCCCGTGGCCGTGCCATCGGGGGCCGCTCGTCGGGTCAGCCCCGTCAGCACGGAACCGGGTCCGAGCTCCACGAAGGTGGTGATGCCGTCGGCCACCATGCGCTCGAGGGTCTGGCGCCAGCGCACGGGCGCCGTGAGCTGGGCGTCGAGCAGATCGGTCCATTGATCGGCGTGCTGATGCGGGAGGGCATCGACGTTGGCGATGACCGGCACGTCGGCGTTGGCGAAGGCGGTTGCGGCCAGCGCAGCGCGGAGGCGCGCCGAGGCGGGCGCCATGAAGGGGGTGTGAAACGCGCCGCCCACCGGGAGCTGCAGGACCTTGCGGGCGCCGAGCTCCTTGGCGATGACCGCGGCTGCGGCGATCGCGTCGGCATCTCCTGAGATGACGACCTGGCCAGCGCCGTTGGTGTTTGCCACCCAGACGTCGAGGCCTGTCCGGGTACACGCGTCGACGACGAGGTCGTCGTCGGCTCCGAGAACCGCCGCCATCGAGCCCGGACGAGCGTCAGCGGCTGCTTGCATTGCTGCAGCCCTCTCGGCCACGAGGCGCACCCCATCGGTCAGGGAGAGCGCACCCACTGCGGTGAGGGCTGAGTACTCGCCGAGGCTGTGTCCGGCCACCACCTGGCTTCGCACGCCGAGTGCCCGAACGGCGTCGTGCACCACAAGGCTCAGCACATAGGTGGAGAGCTGCGCGTTCTCCGTGCGGCGAAGCTCGTCGGCGTCAGCGTCGACCAGCAGCGCGGCGACATCTCGCCCGCATGCCTCTGAGGCGACCGCGACGAGCTCCCAGGATGGATGGTCGATCCATGACCGGCCCATGCCTGGTTGCTGCGATCCTTGACCGGGAAAGGTGAATGCGAGCATGAGCGGTCCGACCACTTCGAACGGCGCGGCGTTTCATGATCGCAGCAAGTTTCGGTCCGGTAACACCGTGCCCGGTACGCTCGTCGCCCACGCCCGGATGGTGGAATGGCATACACGGCGCACTCAAACTGCGCTGCCCGTAAGGGCTTGCGGGTTCAAATCCCGCTCCGGGCACTACCCCGAGTGGCCGCGAGAGCCGACAAAGCCGACGGAGCGTCCGGCAGATCGTCGATGACCACGGGGAGCGCAACCGACCAGTTCGGACGTTCGACGGTGGTTCCGGGAACGTTCGGTCGAGCGGCCATGCCCACGACGTCCTCGAGCGTGGCCAGAACGAGCGCGGCGGGCGCACCCCCAAGGCGACGGTGCACCTCGTCGACCACGCTGTCTGGGTCTGTGGGTGCGGGATGGGGCAGGAGCTCGCTCAGCCGGCGTTGCACTTCCGCGGTCGCCTCGGGCGGTGTCGCGCGACCGAGCGCTACGAGCTCCGTCTCGTCGGCTCCCGACCACTGTCCCACCAGCGTTGGGAGGTCGTGCGTCGTGACCATGCCGACCGATTGATAGGGGTAGGTCTCAGGCGGGTTGTCGTCGAACCACACCAGTCGGGTCGACAGGATGCCGGTGCGCGCCAGCTCCTCTCGGAACCCAGGCTCCACCGTGCCCAAGTCCTCTCCGATGACGATCGCCTCGGCCCGGGCGCTCTCGAGAGCGAGCACCTCGAGGAGCTCGCGGCCGGCGAAGCGCACGTAGGCGCCTTCCATCGGATCGGCTCCCTCAGGGATCCAGAACAGCCGGACCAGCCCCATCACATGGTCGACCCGGAGACCGCCTCCGGGCGTGAGCGCGGATCGAAGGAGCTCCGCCAACGGGTGGTAGCCCGCATCCCGGAGGCGCCACGGGATGAACGGCGGGAGGCCCCATCGCTGCCCTCCCGGCGCGAAGTCGTCGGGAGGGGCCCCCACGCTCACGCCTTCGGCGAGGAGGTCCTGCCAGAGCCAGGCGTCGGCTCCGTCGGGATCCGCTCCGATGGCGAGGTCCTGCAGCAGACGCACTCCGTGGGACGCAGCTGCGTGCAGCTGTTCGTCCAGGAGGAGCTGGAGCCAGGCGTGGAAGGCGACGCGGTCGGCCAAGGTCCGGACCGCCTCGGCCACACCAGGGGAGTGGGGGTGCCGGAGCCGCTCGGGCCAGGACCGCCAGTGGCCCCCGTGCACTTCCGCCAAGGCGCAGAAACGCGCCCATCCCTCCAGCGATGGGCCGTGGCCAGAACGGAACTGGGTCAGCTCCTTGGCCTGCCGTCCACGCTCGAACACCCACGCCTGTTCGAGGGCGGCCTGCTTCACGGTCCACACGAGGTTGCGGTCGACAACAGGCGATCGGAGCAGATCATGGGCCTGCTGCTCCAGCGGACCGGTCTCAACCAGCGCGAGTGCGCGCAGGTCGAGCAGCAGCGGATTTCGCCACCGGCGACTGGAGGGTGAGTAGGGGCTCGACGGCACCGGCAGCACTGGAGTGGGGGCGTGCAGCGGGCTGAGCGCCAGGTCTTCGCCGCCCTGCGCCGCCACCCAGCGGGCGACTGTGGCGACGTCGCCGAGGTCGCCGATGCCCCAGCTCGACCTGGATCGGGTTGTGGGCACCTGCATGGTGACTCCCCACTCCCGCAGGCCGCTGGGCAGGTAGCCGCGGCCGGGACTGACGATCAGGTTGGTCGTCGGACCACCGTCCAGCGGGACGAGCTCGTGGATGCCAAGCGGTAGATCCGGGGGCAGCCGGTCCACCTCGCCAACGTCGTGGCCACCCTCCAGCCGGAGATGGCATCGGCTGTGCAGCGCTTCGCTTGTGCCCGGCCGCACCACCCATGCCGGGCGGACCGTCTCGGGCTCGCCCATGGCCGCGCGCAGTGACGCCACCGTGGCCTCCGGAACCCGGTGCCAGGTTCCAGCCGTGTCGACCCAGCCATCATCGATGCCCCAGCGGTCGGTGGCGGTCACGGACCCTGACCGGAGCGCTTGGCCACGAACTCGTTGAGGGCCTCCACGACGAGGGAGCCACAGAGCCGCTTGGACCGCCAGGCGGTTGCCACGATCGTGGTCGGCAGATCTGGGTTCGGGGCGACCACGGTGTGGGAGTCCGCCATGGCCTCGAGCGTGCTCTGATCCCGAGCGGAGAGCTCCGGCAGGTACTGCAGGAGCACGTCGCCGCGTTCGAGAATGCCCACCTGCACCGGCCGACGAAGTGGCTGGCGGGCCACGCCGGTGGCGGGGGGGCTGGGCTTGTGGGGACCCGACGTCGGGGGATCCGACGTGTACTCCACAGTGACGTCGTCATCGATCAGGTGCACCAGGTAGGCCGAATCGAGGGCCTCGCGCAGGATGGGGCCGCAGCCGTCGGCTGTGCCGGCGTCGCCACCACATCCCGCCACGGCGCCAAGCGCGGTGGCGGCCGCCGCCGCCACCAGAGGGAAGCTCGTGCGTGCCATCGGAGCAGGATGTCAGATCGGGGCGGGGGCCCGGCCAGGGGTACGCTGCGCCCCATGTCACGGTCACTCGTCGAGAGGCGCCTGTCGGAGCTGGGCACTCGTCTGCGCCAGCTCCGTGAGGAGCTCGGCGTATCCGACGAGCAGCTCGGCCACCTTGCCGAGGCGGCGGACGACGCACGCCTGCGGTCGCTTGTGTCCGAGACCCCCGTCGCAGACCGAGAGCACCAGGAAGCGCAGCGCCATGCGGATGCGATGCAGCGCCATCGGTCCGACCTCCTCGAGCAGATCGAACGGCTCGAGCAGACCCAAGACGATCTGCTCGATCGGCTTCTCGCTGAGACAAAGCAGTGAACCCAGATCGTCACCTCCCGCAATGAAAGAAGGACCCCGACGGTGAGCACTCGCGTCGTCATCGCTGAGGACGAGGCCATCATTCGCCTCGACCTGAAAGAGACCCTCGAAGAGGAGGGGTACGAGGTCGTGGGCGAGACAGGCCGCGGCGACGAAGCCGTGCAGCTCGTGCGCGATCTCTCGCCCGACCTCGCCATCCTGGACATCAAGATGCCGGGCCTCGACGGCCTCGCAGCAGCCCGGGAGATCAGTGCCGATCGCTCGGCAGCTGTGCTCATCCTCACCGCGTTCTCCCAGCGCGACCTGATCGAACAGGCTCGCGACGCGGGGGCGCTGGCCTACTTGGTGAAGCCGTTCCAGCGTTCTGAGCTCATCCCCGCAGTCGAGGTGGCGCTCGGCCGCTTCCGAGAGATCCAGGCGCTCTTCGATCAGAACGCGAGCCTCGAGGAGCAGTTGGAGACTCGCAAGGTGGTGGACCGCGCCAAGGGACTGCTGATGGACCAGCACGGCCTCAGCGAGCCCGACGCGTTCTCGTGGGTACAGAAGCGGGCGATGCAGGATCGTCGCACCATGCGCGCGGTTGCGGATGACGTGATCTCGGGCGACCTGTCGCCCGAGCGCTAGCGCTCGGTGGGGAAGCGCACCGTCCTCCTCATCGACGGCAACTCGCTCACCTACCGCGCCTTCTTCGCTCTGCCCACCGACCTCGCGACAGCGTCGGGCCAGGTCACCAATGCCGTCTTCGGCTTTACCTCGATGCTGGTGAACCTCGTCAGAGATCATCACCCCGACGTGATCGTCGTGGCGCTCGATCGACCCGAGCCCACGTTTCGGCACAAGCGGGTCGACACCTACAAGGCGAACCGCGAATCCGCCCCCGACATCCTGCGCCAGCAGATGGGGCTCGTCCGTGAGGTGGTGGAATCGCTCGGGATTCCCATCATGGAGGTCGCTGGATTCGAGGCTGACGACGTCATCGCCACCCTTGCCACCGAGGGTCGGGACGCCGGCGACAACGTCATCGTCGTCACGGGTGACCGCGACAGCTATCAGCTGGTCGAGGACCCTCACATCAAGGTCCTCTACAACAAGCGCGGGGTCTCCGACTACGCCCTCTACGACGAGGCCGGGATTGCCGAGCGCACCGGAGTGCCGCCAACGCTCTACCCCCAGTACGCGGCGCTCCGCGGTGACCCGTCCGACAACCTGCCGGGGGTCCCAGGGGTGGGGGAGAAGACGGCGGCCAAGCTGATCATGACCTACGGCGGGCTCGACGGGATCTTTGCCCACCTCGACGAGCAGACCCCGAAGCTCCGGGAGAACCTCGCGACGCACGAGGCGAATGCTCGGCAGAACCTCGAGATGATGGTGCTCGTCCGAGACGTCGCACTCGACCATGCCCTCGCCGACCTCGCGTTCGATCCGGCTGCGATCGACGTGGAAGAGGTGCGACGCCTCTTCGAGTTCCTGGAGTTCAACACGCTCTTCGATCGACTGGCCGCTGCCCTCGATGCAGACCTCGGGCCATCGGCCGCCGAGTCGGTCATGTTGGAGGCCGAGGTGGAAGCCCTCGTGAGCCCCGAGGACGCCCTGCATGCGCTCGCGCTGCTCGCGAAGGGCACGAGTCCCCTGGCCCTGGCCGCCGCGTGGGAGGGGGAGGAGGGCCGCTCCGCCCTCGAGGGCTTGGCGCTCGTGCGCGACGGAGCGGTCGGGGCCGTTCTGTGGCTTCCCGCCTCCCAGCTCAGCCAGCCGGGCGTACGGGATGCTGTTGCCGCTCTTGCCGCAGCGGATGGTCGCCCCCTCGCTGCCCACCAGGCCAAGCCCCTCGTGCGTGCGCTCACCAGCCTCGACGTCGACGTGCGAGGTCTCGTGATGGACACGGCCCTCGCCGCCTACCTGCTCGATCCAGCGGAGAGCCGGTACCTCCTGGAGGAGCTCGCCGTCCGCTACGCCGGGGCTCGCATTCCGGACGGCGACGCAGCCGCGGATGGACAGCTCGACCTGGACGGCTCGTCCACTCCCGCGTCGACGATCGCCGCGCGCCGAGCGCTGGCGGTCGATCGCCTCGTGGCTCCGCTCTTCGCAGCGCTCGATGCGCAGGGCCTCCGGGACCTCCACGACACCATCGAGGTTCCCCTCGTTGGCGTCCTCGCCCGGATGGAAGACATCGGGGTCGGGGTGGATCGCGGGGAGCTCCAGCGCTTGCGCGACCGGCTGGTTGACGACGTTGAGCGTCACCGCGCCGCGATCGTGGCGGCAGCGGGGCACGAGTTCAACGTCAACTCAACCCTGCAGCTCCGGGAGGTCCTGTTCGACGAGCTGGGTCTGGCCCCTCAGAAGAAGACGAAGACGGGGTTCTCCACGGATGCCGCCAGCCTCGAGAAGCTCTCCGGCCAGCACCCCATCATCGAGCACCTGCTCGCCTATCGGGAGGTGGAGAAGCTGCGCTCGACCTACGGCGACGGCCTCCTCCACGAGGTTGGGCCGGACGGCCGCATTCACGCCACCTTCAATCAAACGGTGGCTCGCACCGGCCGGCTCTCGTCTGATCAGCCCAACCTGCACAACATCCC
>JANOQG010000010.1:0-17686 GCA_031422255.1 Actinomycetes bacterium
GTCGACCACTCGATGCCCGGCCTCGATCAGCGCCGACGCGAGGGAGCGGACATCCTCCACGACGAACGCGGCGTGTGCCTTCGTCGCCGGCCGGAACTCTCCGTCCACACCGAGGTGCACCTTCAGGTCACCTCGCTCGAACCAGCAACCACCGCGGACCGCCAGATGTGGCGGCTTGGGAACGTGCGGGATGCCGAGCAGGCCCTCGTAGAACACGACGGCCTTCGCCTCACCGCCGGCCGGCATCGCGAGCTGGACGTGGTCGAGCCGGATGATGCGCACACCCCGATGATGGCGCATCGTCGGCTCAGGTGTGGGCGACAACGAGGATGGCGAAACTCCGCGTGCCGCATGCAATGCGCTCCGCTCAGACGGGGCGGACGGCGATCCCCGCCTCGGCCATCGCTTCCTTGGCGGCCGCGATGGTGTGCTCATCGAAGTGGAAGATCGACGCAGCGAGCACAGCATCGGCCCCGCCCGCCAGGACTCCATCGACCAAGTGCTGCAGGGTGCCGACGCCGCCCGAGGCGATGACGGGGATCCGGCGAGAATCGGTCATGGCTCGCGTGAGATCCAGGTCGAAACCCTGCTTGGTGCCGTCGCGATCCATCGAGGTCAACAGGATCTCCCCTGCACCCAGTGCCTCGGCCTGCTGCGCCCAACCCAGCGCGTCGATGCCGGTGGGGATGCGCCCGCCGTGCACAAAGACTTCGAAGCCGAGCTCGGTACGGCGGGCGTCGATGGCGACGACGCAACATTGGGTGCCGAACTCGTCCGCGATCTCGCGGATCAGCTCCGGCCGATCGACCGCCGCGCTGTTGACGGACACCTTGTCCGCTCCGGCTCGGAGTAGGCGGCGAGCGTCCTCCACCGAGCGGATGCCGCCTCCGATCGTGAACGGGATGAACACCTGCTCGGCCACGCGCGCCGCCATCTCGACGGTGGTGTCGCGGGCGTCTGAGGACGCGGTGATGTCGAGAAAGATCAGCTCGTCGGCCCCCTCTGCGTCGTAGCGCGCCGCAAGCTCCACGGGGTCGCCTGCATCGACGAGGTCGACGAAGTTGATGCCCTTGACGACACGCCCGGCATCGACATCGAGGCACGGGATGATGCGGGCTGTCTTCACGCTCGACTCCCTTGCAGGGCGACGACGGCCTCGGCCACATCGACGCGGCCTTCGTAGATCGCGGTGCCGACGATGGCACCAGCGAGGCGACGACCGGCCGCGACCACGTCGTCCAAGGCGAGAAGGTCGGCAAGCGTGCCCACACCGCCGGAGGCGATGACATCGAGGGAGGTGGCCGCCACGACCTCCGCTAGCCCGGTCGTGTCGGGCCCGCCCATGAGTCCCTCCACCTCGATCTGGGTGACCACAACGGCCTCGGCCCCGGCCTCGGCCAGCCGGCGGAGCGCCTCGGGCCACTCGATGCCAGATCCCTGCGCCCAGCCGCGCACGGCAACCTCGCGCCCGCGAACGTCGAGCCCGAGAGCGACCGGCTGCCGTGACGCGATCGTCGCTACGAGGTCGGGGTCCTCCATTGCGGCGGTTCCCATGATGACCCGGGCAACACCAACGTCGGCGAGGGCAGCCGCCGCCTCGGCGCTACGCACTCCCCCGCCGGCCTGCACGGGTACATCCACACCGGCGGCGATCGCTGCGATCAAGTGCCGGTTCACAGGCTCTCCGCTGCGAGCCGCGTCGAGGTCGACCGCGTGGATCCATCGAGCCCCAGCAGCCACGAATGCCTGGGCGACCGCGACCGGATCGTCGCCGTGGATGCGCTCGCGTGCGAAGTCGCCCTGGGTCAGCTGCACCACTTTTCCGCCGCGTAGGTCGATGGCTGGGTAGAGCTCCATCACGCGGCAACGGGCGCGTTGCACCGCTCGACGAACGCCCGGAGCACGGCCAGACCAGTGCGGCTCGACTTCTCGGGGTGGAACTGTGTGGCCCACACGGAGCCCTGCTCCACTGACGCCACGACGGGACCGCCGTAGTCGACCGTGGAGGTCACCAATGCGTCGTCTGTGTCGGCCGCGAAGGAGTGCACGAAGTAGGCCCAGGCAGGATCGGGCGCATGGCGCAAGAGCTCCGGATTGCCGCGGCGTTGGAGCACGTTCCACTGCATCTGCGGGCGCTTCACATCGCCCGGCAGGAGGCGCACGGTGCCTGGCAGGATCCCAAGACCGGCAGCGCCCGAGCTCTCCTCGGATCCGTCGAACAGCATCTGCATGCCGATGCAGATCCCGAGGAACGGCACGCCACGATCAACCGCCTCGTGCGCGAGCGGCTCGAGGCCTGTTCGCCGCACCGCCTCCATGCACCGCCCAAAGGCCCCCACTCCCGGTAGCACGACTCCCGCGGCCTCTCGGATGAGACCTGGGTCGGCCGTGAGCCGCGCATCGGCCCCGAGGTGCTGAAGCGCCTTCTGCGCCGATCGCAGGTTGCCGATCTCGTAGTCCAAGACGGCGATGAGGGGCATGCGTCAGATCACGCCTTTGGTGCTGGGCACGCCGCCGCCCTCGACCCGCACAGCGTCGCGCAGGCAGCGGGCCACGGCCTTGAAGGTGGCTTCCACAATGTGGTGCGTGTTGCGGCCTTCGCGCAGACGGACGTGCAACGTGACGCCGGCCGCTGTGGCGAAGGACTGCCAGAAGTGCTCGGCCATCTCGGGGTTGAACGGCGGGTCACCGAGTGGGAGCACCTCACCGAAGGGCACGTCGTACGCCGTGAACGGGCGACCAGAGAGGTCGACAGCCACTTCCACGAGGGCTTCGTCGAGCGGGAACAGCCCGCTCGCGAAGCGGCGTATCCCGGCCTTGTCGCCCAGTGCCTCCTTGAACACCTCACCGATCGTGATGGCGACGTCTTCCACCGTGTGATGCCCGTCGACCTGGAGATCGCCGGTGGCCACCACTGCGAGATCGAACCCGCCGTGGCGGCCGAGCTGGTCGAGCATGTGGTCAAAGAACGGGAGGCCAGTTGTGGCGGACACCACACCGGTCGGGCCATCGATGTCGAGCGCCACGGAGATGGTCGTCTCCTTGGTGGAGCGCTGCTTGCTCGCCGATCGTGTGGAACTCATGACAGGGCGTCCTCCAGAGCGGCGAGGAAGGCATCATCCTCGGCAGGCGTGCCGATCGTGACACGGAGGCAGCCGTCGAGGCGAGGCCACGAGGAACAGTCCCGGACGAGGATCGAGTGATCGAGCAGGACTTGCCACACGGCCGCACCGTCGCGCTGGTCGGGCCGGAACAGCACGAAGTTGGCGCCCGACGGCCAAACCGTGACCGGCAGCTCGGCAAGCCGGGCCATGAGGCGCCCTCGCTCCTCGACCAAGGACGCGACGCGCGAGCGCATGGCGTCGCCGTACTCGAGGGCGAGGCGACCGGCGACCTGCTTCACGGCATCGAGGTGATACGGCAGCACCACCTGGTCGAGCTGGGCCACGATCGCACGTGGGCCGATGAGGTAGCCCAGCCGAGCGGCGGCCATCGACCACGTCTTGGAGTAGGTGCGGGTGACCACAAGGGGTACGTCGTCACCAACCAGCTCGAGCGCGCTCCAGGGCGCGAACTGCCCATAGGCCTCGTCGACCACCAGCAGACCCGGGACCAGCCCCAACACCTCTCGGATGGTGGCTTGGTCTTCCACCATCCCGGTGGGGTTGTTCGGGGAACAGAGGAAGGTGATCGCGGGCGTCGCCTCGAGGAGCACTCGGCGCACCTCGTCGAGGTCGAGAGCGAGGCCATCGGTGCGTTCGCCCGTGGCCACGCCGGTGCCGGTGATGCGGGCGATGTGGCTGTGGAGTGCGTAGGTGGGCTCGAACACCGCCACGCAACGGTCGGGGCCGCCATAGGCCAGGCAGAGCGTCTGGAGCACCTCATTGGAGCCGTTGGCGGCGAACACCTGAGCCGGATCCACTCCGTGGTGGTGGGCGATCGCTGTTCGCAGTGCCGTGTACGACCGGTCGGGGTAGCGGTGCCAGTCCAGCGAGGCCATCTCGTCGGCGAGCGCGTCGGCGAAACCCGGCGGAGGGGGTTCTGGGGCTTCGTTGGTGTTGAGGCGCACCGCCACGGAGACCTGAGCCGAGTGGTAGCCCTCGAGAAGCGCGAGATCGTCACGCGGCGCGATCACCGAGGACCCTGTCGGATCCGGATCGACTCGGCGTGAGCGTCGAGACCCTCGTAGGTCGCCAGTGCGATCACATGCTCCCCCACGGCCGCCAGACCGGCTTGGTCGACGGTTACGACGTGTACGTGCTTCAGGAAGTCATCGACCCGGAGGGCGCCTGAGAAGCGCGCCGAGCCATACGTCGGCAGCACGTGATTCGGTCCGGCGAGGTAGTCACCGACGGATGCCGGGGCGAACGGTCCGCAGAACACGGCACCAGCGTGGCGCACCATCGCCAACATCGCGTCACTGTCCTCCACGAGGAGCTCGAGGTGCTCTGGCGCGATCGCGTTGGACACGGCGATGGCCTGCTCTGGTCCGTCCACCAGGACGGCGTAGCCACCCTCCGCGAGCGTGGCTTCAAGGTGCTCCCGACGCGGCGACCGGGGCACGATCTCGGCCACTGCGGCTGTGACGGCATCCGCGACCGCTTCGTCCCAGGTGACAAGCCAAGCCAGTCCGTCAGGACCGTGCTCGGCCTGCAGCACGACGTCGATCGCGGCGTAGGCAACGGGGGTGGTTTCGTCGGCTACAACGACCACCTCCGAGGGCCCTGCGAAGGCAGACGGAACACCAACCAGGCCTGCCGAAGCGACCTCCCGCTTGGCCTGCGCCACCCGTGCGCTGCCGGGCCCGACGATGACGTCGACCGGGCGGATTGAATCGGTGCCGTAGGCGAGGGCAGCGATCACCGCGGGACCGCCGACTCGATACACCTCGTCCACCCCCGCCAGCGCGGCCGCCGCCAGGATCCCAGGCGAGATGGTGCCGTCCGGTTGGGGCGAGGTCACGAGCACCACCTCGGGCACCCCCGCGACCTTGGCGGGGATCACGGTCATGAGAACCGTGGACACGAGTGGGGCCAGCGCCGATGGGACGTAACAAGCAACCCGATCGACTGGCCGCTGGAGCTCGCGCAGGGTGATCGCGCCGTTGCGATGCTCGGCATCGGCATGGCGCTGTGCCTGGTGGTAGGCGGTGATGTTGGCGTGGGCAACCTTGAGAGCCGCGCGCACCTCAGGCGCAATCTGCTCGGATGCCGCCTGCACCTCGGCTGAGGGAACCCGGAGGTCGTCGATGTCAGCTCGATCAAAGCGCTTGGTCATCTCACGCAGAGCTACGTCGCCGCGAGCTCGCACGTCGGCGAGGATCGCTCGAACGTCCTCGATCGGCGGCTCGACCTGCGCCTTCGGTCGGGGCAGCACTCCTCGCAGGTCGCCTGTGACACCACGAAGATCCAGACGTTGGAGCACGACGGCGAGGATAGGTGCGGGCCGAGAGAGGCCCGAAACCGGTTCGGTCTGGCACGCTGATCGAATGGACCTGGATGCCGCCCACCTCTCCTCCCTCTCGAGCTCCCTTGGCGAGCTCACCCACCGGGTGACTCAGCTCGCCGAGGGCTACCAGGGATCCGCTCGAGCGGACGTGGCCGCCGACCTGTTCGATGTGGAGCGGAACCTCAAGGCCGCCAACCGTCGCCTCGCTGCGCTGGTGGCGAAGCTGTAGAGGGCCGGACGCGACGAGGGCACTCCCGGAGGAGCGCCCTCGTTCGTGGCGACGTCAGGCGGCGGATCCCGACGTCGCAGTGGCTGGCGATCAGACGAATCCGATCAGCCGAGCCGGCCACCAGGGTAACCGGTGCCGGCACTCGGACAGAAGTCGGCCAGTCGGCACTCGCCGCACCTGGGGTTTCGTGCCACGCAGACCGCCCGACCATGCAGGATGAGCCGGAGACTGAACATCCCTCGCTCAGCGGCAGGCACCATCGTGTTGAGCTCGAGCTCCACCTTCACCGGGTCGGTTTCGGTGGTGAGCCCGAGGCGTCTCGACAGGCGCCCCACATGCGTGTCGACAGGGAGCCCGGGCAGGCCCATGGCGACGCCGCGAAGCACGTTGGCGGTCTTGCGGCCCACCCCAGGGAGGGTGACGAGGTCGGCCATCGCGCTCGGCACCTCGCCACCGAAGCGCTCCACCACACCGCTGGCCATGCCGAGAAGGCTCTTCGTCTTGTTCCGATAGAACCCCGTGGAGCGAATGATCGCCTCAACCTCCAGCGGCTCAGCGGCCGCGAGGTGCTCCACTGTGGGATAGCGCGCAAACAGCGCCGGGGTGACCATGTTGACGCGCTCGTCCGTGCACTGCGCCGACAGGATCGTGGCCGCGAGGAGCTCGTAGGGGTTGCGGTGATCGAGGGCGCACAGCTCGGTCGCGGTGCCCGGGAACTCCTCCCCAAGACGCTGGTGTGCGCGCTTGGCTCTCCCCGCTGGCGTGCGCGGACGGCGTTCGGTGGGCGATTCGTCGGACAAGGGCATCCGGCGGCGAGGGTACACACCGATACCGTGGCCCCGATGCGGCGCCTCGAGATCAACTCGCCTTCGGGTTCGGCCCACCTCGACCGCGTCCGCTCCGGATGGCTGATCGACCTCGACGAGCCTCCCGACGACACGACGGCCACGCATCGCTTGACCACCGCCATCGAGCGGGTAGCCCACGAAGGCGGAGGGCTCGCCCGTCTCTGGGCGCGGGCTGGCCACCCCGCCACGACAGCGGCTGCGGCTGCTCTCGGGCTCACCGCAGAGCGCGAGCTCCACCAGCTCCGGCGGCATCTTCCGGTCGATCTGACGTACGAGCTCATCTTCCGCCCTTTCGTGCCTGGCGAGGACGAGGCGGCCTGGCTCGAGGTGAACAACCGGGCCTTCGACTGGCACCCTGAGCAGGGCGGATGGACAGAGGACGACGTCCTCGCTCGCGAAGCCGAGGCCTGGTTCGACCCGTCGGGCTTTCTCCTGCATGAGGAAGACGGAAAGCTCACGGGCTTCGTCTGGACGAAGGTTCACCGCGATGCGGAGCCGCAGCTGGGAGAGATCTACGTGATCGCCGTGGACCCCTCGGCCGCTGGCATGGGGCTCGGCCGACGCCTTGTCCTTGCCGGTCTTGACCACCTCCATCAAGCGGGGCTCGAGTGGGGGATGCTCTACGTCGACGACGGGAACGCAGGGGGCGCGCGGCTGTACGAGCAGCTCGGCTTCGAGCTCCACCACACCGACACCAGCTACACGATCGAGGTAGCGGCAGCATGACGCCGGCTGTAGTGACCCGGTACGGCGCTACCCGCGACGACCTCGCCTCCCTCCTCGGCGATCAGCCGCGCTACCGGGTCGACCAGATCTGGTCAGGCCTCTACGAACAGCTGGCCGAGCCTGCGGAGCTCACCGCCGTGCCGAAGGCGCTCCGCGCTCAGGTCGCGGAGTCCCTGCCGCTCGCCCTGGACGTGGTGGCCGAGTCCACCAGCGATGGCGGCGAGACGGTGAAGTGGCTGTGGGAGCTGCATGACGGCACCCAGGTGGAGACCGTGCTGATGCACTACGACGATCGCTCCACGGTGTGCGTGTCCAGCCAAGCTGGGTGTGCGATGGGCTGTGGGTTCTGCGCCACCGGTCAGGCCGGCTTCGACCGCCACCTCACCTCGGGCGAGATCGTGGAACAGGTGGTGCGAGCTAGCCGACGAGCGCGTGACGACGGGCGCCGCCTCTCCAACGTGGTCTACATGGGGATGGGCGAGCCGCTCGCCAACTACGACCCCACCTGGGCCTCGGTCGAACGACTGCATGCCGATCTGGGGTTGTCAGCCCGTCACCTCACCGTGTCCACCGTGGGGATCGTTCCGGGCATCCGCAAGCTCGCGGCTGAGGACCTGCCCGTGAACCTCGCCGTCTCCCTCCACGCAGCCGACGACCGCCTCCGCGACGAGCTTGTGCCGATCAACAAGCGATACCCCCTGAGCATGCTCATGGACGCCTGCTCCGGCTACCTGCTGGCCAAGGGTCGGCGTCTGTCGTTCGAATGGGCGCTCATCGACGGCGTCAACGATCGAGACATCGATGCGCAGCTGCTCGGCGAACGAGCCCGCAGCCTTCCGCTTCCCGCCCACGTCAACCTGATCCCCCTCAACCCCACCCCTGGCTACGCCGTGCGCGGCACCCCGCCGCGCCGGGTGCGCGAGTTCCGAGACCGCCTCCGCGAGAACGGGATCAATGCGACGATCCGGCGCACGCGCGGCACGGAGATCGACGCCGCCTGCGGCCAGCTTCGCGCCACCCATGCCGAGCCCAGTCCTGTCGCCATTCGGCCCCGGCGCTGACTCCGACGCGGCTCAGCGCACCAGCACCGTGATCCGGCCCCGCAGGCGGATCGCACGGTAGAGCGACTCGTTGTCGTCCACCCTCGCGTCCGACCACACCACGCATTGGTCGATCGAGCCCGTTACGCGGGCCCCGTCCTCCACCACGCTGGACCCGCCGCTGGCTTGCAGGTTGGCCGCGAGGTACTGCGCTGGGGTCCCGCAGTCCACGAAGTCGCCGTCGTGGCGCACCGCCTCCACCCGGCCAGCAGCCTGGGCCGCGCGCCATGACACCTCGTAGAGCCCAGCGGGCTCGGGTTCGATGGCGACGACGTCTGTCCACGGCATCAGGGCTCCGGCGACGGGACTGGTCGGACGCAACTCGTCGTCGCCCGCCAGAAGCAGGCGGATGCGCTCGCCGTCCCAACCGTCGGCAAAAGACGCGAGCGACCCTGGGCACCAGGCGTCTGCGTTCACCACGAGCACGCCCCGACCATCGATCCAGGGACGCAGGAGGCCCAAGGCCCCCGCGGTGCCCAGCGGATGATCCGCTTCGACTGACCGGTGCACATCGTCCGCGAGATGGGCGTCGAGGGTGCGACGGCCGTGGTGCAGGTTGACCGCCACCTCAGCGACGGCAGGCCGGACGCGATCCAGCGCCAGGTCAATCAGTGGAACGTTTCCCACTGGGCAGAGCGCCTTGGGACGCAAGCGGCTGAGCGGACGCAGACGCGTGCCCCGGCCGGCCGCCAGCACCACCCCTACGAGCTCTTCCATGTGCCGCGATCCTCGCACGTGCGGCATGATCGAGGGCATGACCACCACCGTGAACGGGATCGCCGAGCTCAAGGAGCTCGTCGGGCAACACCTCGGCTACAGCGACTACATGGAGATCACCCAGGAACGGGTGAACCTGTTCGCCGATGCCACCGGAGACCACCAGTGGATCCACGTCGATCCGGAGCGAGCCGCCGCAGAGAGTCCCTTTGGTGGGCCGATCGCCCACGGGTATCTCACCCTGTCGCTCGGGCCTGTCCTCGTGCCGCAGGTCGTGCGCGTCGAGGGCATCAAGATGGGCGTGAACTACGGCGCAGAGAAGGTGCGGTTCCCCGCTCCGGTGCCAGTCGGCGCCAAGCTGCGCGTGGGCGTCGACCTCGTCTCCGTCGCCGACATCCCGGGCGGCTGCCAGGTGCAGATGCGCTTCACCTTCGAGTGCGAAGGCGCGGCCAAGCCGAGCTGCGTCAGCGAGAACCTCTTCCGCTACTACGAGTGAGCATGCGGGCCTACCGCAGGTGAGGGGCGACCTTCTCGGCAAAGAGGCGCAGGGTCTCGGTCTCGGGGTAGTCGCTGCACCAGGGGTAGAAGCCGGTGCAACCGAGGTCGATGTACTGCTGGATCTTCTCGGCCACCTGTTCCGGCGTACCAACGAGGTTGCCCTCGGTCCAGCTCTCCACCGGCTCACCCCAGAACGACTTGCTCCCCGCCGCGGCTACCTCGGCCTCGGTCTCGCGGATGAAGATCTCAGGTGACCACGTCTTCTGGATCTCGTCGTAATCGCGGCCGACGTCCTGACAGTGCTGCTTCAACACCTCGGTCTTGGCAGCAAACTCGTGCGGCTTGCCACCGAAGTTCGACGCGTCGGCCAGCCGGGCCACTACCCGCAACGTGAGCTGCTCGCCGCCCCCACCGATGAGGATCTGCGGGTGCGGCTGCTGCAGCGGCTTCGGGTCGCATTGGGCGCCGTCGAGCTGGAAGAACTTGCCGTCGTAGGAGACGTCGGGTTCGGTCCACATCGCCTTCACGACTTCCACCGTTTCGCGGAGCACACGGATGCGGTCAGACGCCTTCGGGAAGTCGTACCCGTAGCCCTTGAACTCGTGCTCGTACCATCCGGCGCCTATTCCCCAGATGAGCCGCCCGCCGGACATGACGTCGATGTTCGAGGTGACCTTCGCGAGGAGCCCAGGGTTGCGGTAGGGGGCGCAGCCCACCATCTGGCCCAGCATGATCGTGCTGGTGCGCTGGCTGATGGCCGCCAACGTGGTCCAGCACTCGAACATGGTCTCGTGCGCCGGCACCGGCACGTTGTGGAAGTGGTCGTAGGTCCACAGCGAGTCGAGTCCCAGCTCCTCGGCGAGGACAGCCACCTCGACGGCCTTGGCCCACTTGGCCTGCGGGCCCGGGATGGACGCCAGCTCCATCTTCCAACCCTGCGGAATGAACACACCGAACGTGAGTGACATGCCCATCCTTCTAGCGTGTCCGGAGGGTCTGCGCTCCTCGCCAACTTCATCGCGCGAGCCGTGCCCGCGTACTGTCCGGGGCTTCGACCCATCGGATCTAGGGGGACACGGTCGCATGGAGTTCAACCTCGCGCAGGTGCACGACGCCGTCAGCGCGGCCATTCCAGACCGTGAGTGCATCGTGTGGCGCGACCGGCGGCTCACCTACGCACAGGTAGCCGATCGCACGAACCGGTTGGCCAACCACCTGATCGCGAACGGTCTTGGCGTCCGCTCCGAACGAGAGACGCTCGCTGGGCACCAATCGGGCCAGTCGCACCTTGCCTGCTATCTGCACAACGGCAACGAGTACCTCGAGGCGATGCTCGGCTCCTACAAGGCTCGCGTGGCCCCCATCAACGTCAACTACCGCTATGTGGCAGAGGAGCTCCGCTACCTCCTCAACGATGCCGGCGCCGAGGCCATCGTGTTCCACTCCGCGTTCGCCGATCGCGTCAGCGAAGTGCTCCCCGACCTCCCCGCCCTGACCGCGCTGCTTCAGGTGGACGACGGCACGGGCGCCCCGCTGGTCGAGGGCGCTGCGTGGTATGAGGAGGCGCTCGCTGCGAGCCATCCCGGCGCCCCCACCCTCGAGCGCAGTCCCGACGACCTCTACATCCTCTACACCGGCGGCACCACCGGGATGCCCAAGGGGGTGCTCTGGCGCCAGGCCGACATCTTCGTGGGCGCCATGGGTGGACGGAACCTTGCCACCGGCAGTGAATGGGAGAGCCTCGACCAGGTGGTGGACGCGGCCGTGAACGGCGGAGCCCGACTCCTTCCGGCTCCCCCGTTCATGCACGGCGCCGGCCACTGGCTGGCCTTCAACGCCTTCACCGGGGGCAACACGATCTGCATCCAGGACGACACCGTCGGCCTTGACCCCGACGACGTCTGGCGCACCATCGATCGGGAGAAGGTGAACATCCTCCTGATCGTGGGCGATGCCTTCGGACGACCACTGGTCGACCGCCTCGAGGCCATGTCCACCAAGGGCGAGTCCTACGATCTGTCCTCGCTGCTCATGGTCGTGTCCGGCGGCGCCCCGCTCAACTCCACCATCAAGGACCGGTTCCTGGCACAGCTGCCCACCGTCATGGTGATGGACGCGGTCGGCGCCTCGGAGACCGGCAGTCAGATGTCGCACATGAGTGCCGCCGGACAGTCCGCGAGCACGGGCACCTTCACGCCCGGCCCGGGGGCCGCGATCGTGAGTGAGGACCTGTCCACGGCGCTCGAGGCGGGCCATGAGGAGACGGGGTGGTTGGCGCAGAAGGGCCGCGTGCCCCTGGGCTATCTCGGCGATGCGGACAAGACAGCCCGCACGTTCCCGGTCATCAACGGCGTGCGCTACTCAGTACCCGGCGATCGAGCGCGCCTGACCGCTGAGGGCGTCATCGAGCTCTACGGTCGGGACTCGGTGACCATCAACTCCGGCGGGGAGAAGATCTTCGCCGAGGAGGTCGAGCAGGCCATCGCCCATCATCCCGACGTGTATGACGTCGTGTGCGCCGGTCGCCCGTCTGAGCGGTGGGGTCAAGAGGTGGTGGCCGTCGTCCAGCTCCGCGAAGGCGGCACCGCCACGGAGGCCGACCTCACCGCGGAGGCCGCTACCCACGTGGCCCGCTACAAGCTCCCGAAGTCCTATGTCTTCGTCGAGCACATCGTGCGCTCCCCCGCCGGCAAGGCGGACTACCGCTGGGCCAAAGAACAGGCCGCCACACGCCCGTAGCCGGAGCGTTGACCGTCAGCGGACTGCGTGGTGGAGCCGGTTCGGACGCCGTCGGTCTGGGTCCACAAGTCGACCGAACGCGGGGTACCTCGACTCGAGAAGGAGGAACTCCTCGAACTCGCGCGCCGAGACTGGCGCGCTGAAGAGAAAGCCCTGCATCTCGTCGCAGCCGAGCTCCTGGAGCCGCTCGACCTCCTCGTAGGTCTGCACGCCCTCCGCCACCACCTCGAGGCCAAGTCCGTGAGCGAGTGCCACCACTGCGACCACGATCGGAGCCTGGCGGTCGGCATTGATCATGGCCACGAAGGATTTGTCGATCTTCAGCTTGTCCACCGGTAGCCGGGTCAGGTGGCTGAGCCCCGAATAGCCCGTGCCGAAGTCGTCGATCGAGCACTTCACGCCCATCTCCCGCACCTCCGACAGCGTGCGTTGCACGACCTCGAGGTTCTGGAGGGCGAGGCTCTCGGTCACCTCAAGCTCGAGCAACGAGGGATCGAGGCCCGTGGCCCGGAGCACGCGAGCGGTCACGTCCTCGATCTGTTGCTGCTGGAACTGGCGCAAGGAGAGGTTCACTGCCACCACGAGCGGCTGGTATCCGGCATCGCACCAGGCCTGGTTCTGGCGGCAAGCCTCTTCGAGTGCCCACTCGCCGATGGGCACGATGAGTCCGCTCTCCTCTGCGATGGAGATGAAGTGCTCGGGTTCGAGCAAGCCGAGGTCCGGGTGCTCCCAGCGCAGCAGGGCCTCCATGCCAGTCATCCGGCCGGAGGGCACGTGCAGCTTGGGCTGGTAGTACAGGCGCAGCTCACCCCGCTCCACGGCGGTGTGAAGACGACTCTCCAAAGCCAGTCGTTCATGCGCGTGCACGTTCATCGACCGCTCGTAGGTGCAGAACGTCCGGCGGCCGCGCTCCTTGGCTCGGTACATCGCGGCGTCCGCGTTCTCGAGCAGCCCGTCGGCATCGTCGCCATCGCCTGGGTAGACAGAGATCCCGATGCTGGGGCTGGCGAACACGCGATGCCCGTTCAGCGTGAACGGGTCGCGGAAGTGGTCAAGGATGCGCGCGGCGGTTCTGGTCGCCTCCTCAGGGTCGATGACATCAGGAAGCAGCACGGCGAACTCGTCTCCGCCAAGGCGGGCGACGGTGTCCTCGCCTCGGGTTGCACCGTGCAGCCGACGCGCCACCGCCTGCAGCAGCTGATTCCCCACCGCGTGGCCCAGGCTGTCGTTGACGTTCTTGAAACGGTCGAGGTCGAGAAACAGGACGGCCGTACGGCCGCCGGTCCGCTGCGCCTGGACGATGGCCGCGCCAACGCGCTCCTCGAAGAGCGTGCGATTGGCCAACCCGGTGAGCTCGTCGTGGTGGGCTTGGTGCTCGAACACCGCGCGGCCCTGGACGAGCCGCACGAGGTGGAGGACCACAAACAGCGACAACGCTGCCGATGCGGCGATCACAAGTGCCGGTGCTCGAGTCCCGTCCTGGCCGAACGCAACGATCCCGGGGCCGAGCAGCACCACCCCAGCAAGCACCATCACTTGCACCCGGGGAAGACGAGCGAGCGGGCCAACGACGACCTCAGTGGCCTGCGTGGTGCTGGGGTGCAGCGCTGCTGCTCCGAACAGTCCGAACGCAACGATCCAAACGCTGCTCACCCACGCGACCTCAGTCCGACCACCGGTGAGCGTGCGGACCAGCTCGCCTGTGTCGGCCACGAGCACCGCAATCCATGCACAGAGAAAGAGGGTGAAGCCCGCACGAGCCCTCCCCCATCGGTGGCGTGCGCACAGGCCAAGGCTCACCACGAACACGTCGAGCACAACGGGGAGCAGGACGGCGCCACTGGGCACCTGAGGGAGTGTCCCGTTCTGGAACAACCGCTCAGCCACGACCCACGCACTGAGGCCGGCGGCCAGCGCTCCGATCCCGCACAGGCAGAACGTGTCGAAGACGCGGCCGGGAGCGACGTCTCGGAACATGATCGAGAAGCCCAGCGCGCCGAACGCCGCCGCGGCAACGGCCACCGCCAAGTGGCGAGGATCGAGCGATACCGCCGTGACGCTCCAGCTCACACCCAGCAGCCGCGGGATCAAGAACATCACCAGGGCGCCAGCGAAGGCAGGGAACGGGTCGTGCTGAATCGTGCTCCACGCTGGCCCCCGACGGGAGCGCAGCGCCACTGACGCCGCCAGGAGCGTCGCCAGGGACATGAGGCCGGTGAGCACGACCAGCAGGTCGGGTACGCCACGGGACGGCCCACCGAGGCTGAGCCCGGCGAGGGCCACGCCGGCCAGGACCAGGACGAGAACCAGGAACAACGTGACGGCTCGCCCCGAGGGCCCGCTCGTCGAGCCGGCTCGATCGGTGGCCCACAGTCGGCGGACCCAGGTGAGGTGGCGGGAGGTCGAGGTGTCGTCCATAGGTGCTCCGAATGCCCTCCGGACCGAGGGCGGTTGCTCCCTCATGGCTGCCCGATCGCCACGTTCCGCGGTTGTAGGACCACGTATAGGGGCCAAGACTGCCCGTGGAGCGGCACGAGCACAATGGTCCACACGGCCCTATCGGGCCCCCGGCCCCCCTGCGGCTACAGGAGCTCGCGGACCCTGGCGAGGAGCACATCGAGAGCGGGAGCGTTCATCCCGCCGTGCGGGATGATCACGTCCGCATAGCGCTTGGAGGGCTCGATGAACTGGTCGTGGCTCGGACGCACCGTGTCCAGGTACTGCTCGATCACACTCGCCGGAGTGCGATCGCGCTCCGTGATGTCCCGTTCGAGGCGCCGGATGAAGCGCACATCCGCATCAGTGTCGACGAACACACGCAGGTCGAAACGCTCACGCAGGTCCGCCTCGTAGAGCACCAGGATCCCCTCCACCACCACGACCCGAGCGGGGGCCACCCTGACGCGCTCAGCCCGGCGTTCGTAGGTGGCGAAGTCGTACACAGGCACCTCAACTGCGAGCCCCTTCTCGAGAGCCGCCACGTGCTCGAGAAGCAGGGGCCAGTCGAACGCATCAGGGTGGTCGTAGTTGATGGCCTCCCGATCTTCGAAGGGCAGGTGGTTGCTATCGCAGTAGTACGCGTCAAGTCGCAGCAGCGCGAGCTCTGGCTCACCGATGAGCCCGGCTAGGCGCTCAGCGACCGTGGTCTTGCCGCTGCCACTCCCGCCGGCGACCCCGATGATGAACGGCTTGGTCATCAGCCCAACCGAGCGCGCACCACGGGCCACCGGGGATCGCTTCGTATCGTGGCGAGGTCAGGTTCGGCATCCACGACCGACGGGGCATGGAACCCGGCGTCGGCGGCAGTCTCGAGCCACGTCATGGACTGGTCGACGTCGCCTGCTCTGGCCCAGCTGCAGGCCACCTCGAACGCGGTCTGGGCGCGACTGGCGGGGCCAGCCGCGTACACGGCCTCCCCCACCTCCGCCGCCTCACGGAAGTGCTCGGCGTAGTGGAGGTGCGTCTGGAGCGTCGCGGCGCCTTCACGGCCCTTGCCATCGGAGCGCTCGAGAAGCCGCTTGGCGATGGCGGCGGCGGCGCCTGCCCGGGCGAGCACCTCTGTGGCCACCAGGTTCGGCGGTCCGTTCGGCGCGGCCAGATACGCCGCATCGAAGAGCTCGAAGGCCTTGGAGTCGCCGGTGGCCAGCGCAACGGTTGCACGCAGGAACGCGTCGGCGGTCGGCCCCAGCCCGGAGACCAGCCGCAAGGCCGTCGCCGCGTCGCCGTCTCGTAGCGCCGTCCACGCGGCCTGCTGCACGCGCGCTGGATCCTGGGAGCCCATCGTCGGCGCCGTCCCGCCGCCACCCGTGACGATGCTCAGATTGGCGCGCCCACGCGGCGGTCGGGACGGGCCGCTCCCAGGATCGGGCGACTCGACCTCGAACACATCGACGTTCTGGCCTACCTGCTCGGCGCGGATCTCCTGCCAGTTGTTGAACGCCAGGAACAGCGCAAAGAAGGCGGCGTAGCTGTAGCCGACAGAGAAGGCCAAGACCGCCCCAGCGATGGCAGCGCCGATCGAGATCCGTCGGGCGGCATGGATACCGAAGATCTCCGCTGCCACGTTTCCACCGTCGAGCGGACGGATCGGCAGCAGGTTGATGACCGACCACCAGAGGTTCTGGAAGGCGAGGAACTGCACGCCGAAGATCGCCACTTTGGGAAGGTCGAACAACGCCCCCGAATCGAGCGCGGCGGAGAGGTACGCGCGGGTGGGGAGCCACAGGACAGCCATCGCGGTCAACGAGCCAGCAAGGCTCACCACGATCCCTCGGGCTCGCGATAGCTGACTGCGACGATCGCTGATCGTCACCCCGCCGAACCCGTGCAGCACGATGGCTGACCGTTGTCCGAAGACCTTCAGGGCAAACCCGTGCCCCAGCTCGTGCACGAGAATCGAGACGAAGCTGCAGGCCACCCACGTGAGGACGACGTCAATGCCGTAATCGACGTACGTGAGGCCCCAGAGCGCCGAGATGATGAAGAAGACCGGCTCGACGCGAATCGGGATGCCAGCGACGGAGAAGTGGGGGCGGGCCGACACGGCGGAGACTCTACGGGGCGGCGCGCAGCACAGCCGTCGCCTCCGCTCCGCTGAGGTCTGACGCCCCCGCGTCGAAGCGGTACCCGAGTGGATGACGAAAGTCGACCAACGCCTCCGGACCCTCCGGTTGCTCGGTGAGCAGCCAGCGCACCAACGAACCCTTCAGGAGCTTGTTCCAGTGGCTCACGAGCGTTCCCTCAGCAGTGAGGAAGCGGACGGTGACCCGCTGCGCCGGGTGGGAGTGTGACCAGTCCATGGCAGCGGAGTGCTCGATGGGGAGCAGGTCCCACACCACACGCTCCGCTACGAGATCGGCCACCACGGGGGCGAGGCGCGGCCGCCACCACGTCGCTAGCCGTCCGAGGCCGGGGAGCGCTGCAGACATCTTGAGCTTGTAGGGCGGGATCGCATCGCCAGGCGCCACCAGGCCCCAGAGCCCTGACACCGTGCGCACTTGGCGCTCGCCTCGATGGCGGGCCACGGACGGCAGGGTGGCCCATGCCAGCTCCTTGTACAGCACCCCGGTGTAGCGCTGCATGCCGGGCATCGTGCCCGATCGCCTTGGTGAGACGCCCTCGAGGCGAGCCGCTCGGAGCACCTTGCGGCGGTGTCGGTCCAGCCCCGAGTCAAGCATCGCGTTCGCCGTCCACGCAGGTCCGTCGCCGCCGGGTGCCTTGCTCTCGGAGGGAGGGAGGAAGATCACCGGTTGGGGCTTCGGCACGGGGGGTTCCTACCATGACCGCGATGACCCGCTTCACCATGCCCGACGCACTGCCCGAGGGCGAGGAGAAGGTAGAGGCCGTGCGGTCGATGTTCGACGCAATCGCCCCCCGGTACG
>JANOQG010000011.1:0-5569 GCA_031422255.1 Actinomycetes bacterium
TGTTCCTTAGCCCGTTCCCGGTCGGAGCGTCGGCAGCCGGCGGGCCGACTCCGTCGTCGGCGACGCGGAGACACACCTCCCCACTGGCCACCGTGATCTCCACCTCGACGCGGGACGCGTGCGCATGGCGCGCAACATTGCTGAGCGCCTCGCGGAGGATCGCCAGAACCTCGCCGGCAACCACATCGTCAACACCGGTGTCGACTGGTCCGTCGAGCAGCACCCGCGGTTCGAAGCCAATCGGTCCGGACGCCTCTCGGACCAAGCTGAGCACGCGGTCGCGCAGTCCCATGCCTTTGGGCCTGTGCTGTTCGAGCCCGAAGATCGATGTGCGAATGTGCTTGACCGTGAGGTCGATGTCGTCGATCGCTCCTTCGATGCGAGCGATCGCGGCTGTGGGGTCGGTCAGCACGATACGAGCCGTTCCCTGTAGGGACATGCCCGTGGCGAACAGCCGCTGGATCACCGTGTCGTGCAGATCCCGCGCAATCCGGTCGCGGTCTTCGACGAGCGCCAGCTCGTGGAGCCGGGTATGGAGTCGGGCGTTCTCGATTGCCACACCAGCGGCCGCCGCCATCCCCACCACCAGCTCCTCATCCGCGTTCGTGAACTCTTGCCCGGATCGCTTGTCGGTGAGGTAGAGGTTGCCGAAGACCTGATCGCGCACTCGTAAGGGCACCCCAAGGAAGGAGCGCATCGGCGGATGATTCGGCGGAAACCCGTAGCTGTCGGGGTGCTGGGTGAGGTCAGGGAGCCGGATCGGCTTGGCGTCGCGGATCAAGACCCCGAGAAGGCCGTGCCCCTTCGGCAGGTCGCCGATCGCTCGATGCGCGTCGTCGTCGATCCCGACGGTGATGAACTGCGCGAGGCGCGTACCGGCGTCGTCAACCACTCCCAGGGCGCCGTAGGTGGCGTCAGCCAGCTCGACTGCGCTGGCCACGATCCGCTCGAGCATCGCCGGCAGGTCGAGATCCAGACCGATCGAAACGATGGCGTCGAGCAGCTGCCGAAGGCTTCTTGGACCAGCGACCTCAGCCATGGCTCATGAATCTAGGCGGTTGGCGATCAGCGCCCCCTGTCGGACAAGGCCAGTCGGCGAGGACGATGGGACCTTGGTCCCTGTCGAAGCTGGTCACCGACAACGCATCCTGTCTTCATGGATGAGACCGCACCCCCCGCCGCGCCCGATCGACAGGACAGCCTTCCCGTCGTCTCCGTTGTGATTGCCGTCCTCGCACTGCTGACGGCCTCCCTTGGCGCCTCCTGGGGCTGGCGCGCCATCGACGAGAGCAAGGTCAGCGCCGGGACAGCGGGAGGCTCGCAGAGCGAGCCAGTCACGGTGTCGCTCGAGGAGTTCTCGATCTCCGCGGCGACAGTCCCCACCGGAGGATCGCTGCAGGTCATGAACGACGGCACCGCACTCCACAACCTCGTCGTCGAAGGCACCGACGTCGCCACGGCGGACCTGGCCTCCGCGGAGAGCGAAGAGCTGCCCGTGGCCGACCTGGCCGCCGGTGACTACACGATGTTCTGCAGCATCCCCGGCCACCGAGAGGCGGGCATGGAGGCCTCGCTGACGGTGGCCGACGATGCGAGCGGTCCGGCCGCCCCGGGTGGTCCGATGGCCATGGACTACGAGGCGATGACCAAGGCCATGACCGACTCGATGAGCGAGTACCCCGCTGCCACCGAGGGCGTCGGCAACCCCGACCTGGACCCAACCGAGATCCGCGCTGACGGCACGAAGGTCTTCGATCTAGTCGCCGCGATCACCAAGTGGGAGAGGGCCCCCGGCGACATCGTCGATGCGTGGACCTACAACGGCGTGGTGCCGGCCCCCACCATCCGTGTCGCCATCGGCGACAAGGTGGAGTTCCGGTTGACCAACGATCTCCCCATCGCCACCGACCTGCACCTGCACGGGCTCAACATTGAGAACCAGTACGACGGGGTAGCCCCCATCACACAACCCGTGATCGAGCCCGGGGACACGTTCTCGTATCAGTATCTGGCGGACGAAGTGTCAGTGGCGATGTACCACCCCCACTTCCACTCGCAGATCGGCCTCCCGAACGGCATGTTCGGTTCGATCTACGTCGGCGAGGTGCCCCTCCCGCGGGGCAAGACCGTCGGCGGCTACCCGATCCCTGCAGATCTGACGGTCGCCCAGGACTTCCCGATGGTCCTGAACGACTCGGGTGTGATCGGCTACAGCTTGAACGGCAAGAGCTTCCCCGCCACTGCCCCGATCGTCGGGACCACAGGCGACTGGGTGACCTTCACGTACTTCAACGAAGGGTCGCAGGTGCACCCGATGCACCTGCATCGATTCGACCAGATCGTGATCTCGAAGGACGGCTACACACTCGACCAGCCATACGTCGCTGACACCGTCTCGGTGGCTCCGGGCGAGCGCTACACGGTGCTCGTCAAGCTGGACAAGGCCGGCACGTGGGTGTGGCACTGCCACATCCTCCCCCACGTCGAGACCGACGAGGGCATGTTTGGCATGGTCACCGCGGTGGTGGTTTCCGACCCATAGTTCGGATGGCAGGCGGTCATGCGCCAGGCTTGGGCACTCGGACTTACCAAGGAAGGAGCCAGCCAATGCCTGAGACACGTCGCGTCGCAATCGTCGGTGATGCCGGCCACTACGTGGGCCCTGAGCTCGCCCGTCACCTCGCCGCACGCGGTCACGATCTCGTGCTGGGTGACCCGTCTGACGAGCTGGTGGCGGAGCTCGAAGCGACGGGTGCCGCCGTCGAAGCGGTGCCGAAGGTGCGCAACCTCACCCGACCGGAGTCGGCCCCAACGCTGGTGGCGGCGGCGTTGGCTCGCTTCGGGCACATCGACTCAGCGGTTGCCTTCGCCGGCCAGATCGTCACGGGTCGCTTCACCAAGTCGACGATCGAGGACCTCCACACCGTGGTGGCTGGCTGCCTCGAGGCGCCCTTCCACTTCCTCAAGGCCATGGTGGACCCCATGGTCGAGCAGGGAGCCGGACAGATCCTGCTGATCACGAGTGCCGCGGGCGCCCGGCCCACGCCGGGAGCGCCTCTGTACTCAGCGGCGCGTGCCGGTGCGACCATGTTGGCCCGCAACGTGGCCGCGGAGGTCGCCCGCAACGGCGTGCAAGTGAATGCGGTGGGCACCAACTTCATGGACTTCCCCGAGTTTCTCGATGCCTCGGGAGCACACGACCCCGCCGTGCGCGCTCGGATCGAGGAGCAGGTGCCGTTGGGTCGCCTCGGCACCATGGAGGAGTTCGCCTCGTTCTGCATGCCGTTCATCGATGGCACGAGCCGCTTCACGACCGGCCAGTTCGTCGCCTACGCAGGCGGTTGGGCCTAGCCCTTTGCCGCAGCACCGCCGCAGCCTCGACACGGGCGGCGGTTCAGGTCGTCAGGTGATCGGCCGATGCCACTTCAGTGAACGAGAAGGCACGTTTCGGTCGCCCCAGACTCGGCGCTTGGATTACGACCTGGGTGGGGCTTGTCGGGATGGAGGTGCTCGTCGCTCGCGCCATCCCCGACACGGTGGTCTGGTTCCAGCCATCGGTGTTGTTCTGGATGGTGATCGTCGCCGCCACGATGTGTGCCGTCGCCGCGATCGCCGTGATCTGGGTTGCCGCTCGAGACGAGCTAGCGGAGCTCGGCCTGGTGGGAGGCTTCCTGTACGCGGTGTCCGTGCTCCCGCTCGTTCACGGTCTGACCACACCGGGCGTGGTCTACGGCCCGAACCGGGCCACGATGGCGGCCGCCTTCTGGGCGCTCCCGATCGCGTCGATTGTGGTCGCACCGCTTCTGATGTCAGCGCCTCCGCAGACGGCCTTGCTGAGGAGCTGGCGGACGTGGGTTGGCATCAACGTCGCCGTTCAGACCCTGTTGGCAGGTTTGCTCCTCCTGAGGCCGAACCTCATCCCGTTCCCCCAGATGGCGTCGCCCGCTGCGGCTGCTGTCGCCTTCGGGTCGCTTGGCGCTTGCCTCGCGCTGTCTGCTCGTCACCTTCGCCTCTATTGGATCGGGCGCGCCAGCGGCTCCTACATGGTCGCCGTCGGGTTCGCGCTCATCGGGGCTGGGAACCTCATCTGGCTGGCAAGAGCTCCCTACACCGTGGGCGTCTGGCTCGCCCATGCACTCGACATCGGCGGTGTGCTCGCGGCCGCGATCTACGCCGGGACCACCTATCGACAAGGCGCGTTCTACCGGAGCGTGATCGCACCGTTGGTGGCCGACAACCCGACGTCAGCTCTGGAGCTCGGGCTCGACCCGATCGTCCATCGCTTCATTGCCGACCTCGAACGGAAGGACCCGATCACTCGCGACCACGTCGTGCGCACGAGTGAGCTCGCGCTCGCCGTTGGCGCGGCCATGGCGCTGCCGGCGACGCAACTCCGAAACCTGGGCCTCGCGGCCCTGCTCCACGACATCGGGAAGCTGGAGATTCCCGACGCCGTTCTGCTGAAGCCCGGTCGCCTCAGCCCAGACGAGTTCAAGGTGATGCAGGGACACGCTGCTCTCGGCGAGCGCCTGGTTCTCGAATCACGGGTGCTCGCTGAGATCGCCCCCCTCGTGAGGGCTCACCATGAACGAGTTGACGGCGCCGGCTACCCGGATGGGCTCGCCGGGGATCGCATCCCGCTCCTCGCTCGGATCGTGAGCGTGTGCGACGGCTTCGACGCCATGGCTCACGATCGTCAGTATCGAGAGGGGCTGGGGGTGGAACGGGCCGCGGCCGTGCTGCGGGAGCATGCCGATGCCCAGTGGGATGGTCACGTCGTCGCTGCCCTCATGCGCGTGCGACAACAGACCCCGGAGCAGGAGCGGCCCAGGCCGTTGGACAACGTCGGCCGCGGGCTCGGCGCCACGTGCGCGTGCACCGATGCCCTGCCGCCCGCACTTCAGGATGCTTGAGGTCTGGGCCGGTTCGTGCGGACCGACAGGTAGCTGACGATGTTTCGCGATTGGTAAGGCGTCCTGAGGGTGAGACGGGGTTCCCCTCCAGATACGTTGCGCGTACCCCGATCTGATGGGGCCCGGGGAGGTTCACCAGTGGCACGGACGGCAATTGCACGATGGGGAGTCGGCATTGCCGTCGCGGCGGTCATCGCCGGTTGTGGCGGAGGCGGCTCGGACTCGACGGCGGGGACGGGCACGAAGCCGTCCACCGAAGCAGCCCCCGGCGTCACCGGTGTCACTGGCACCGACGGTGCTGTCGAGTTGGCCGAGTGGCAGAAGATCGAGGTGATCGACGCTGATGGGGAAGTCTTCTCCCTCGCTGATTTCGTCGGCAAGCCGGTGTTGGTCGAGAACTTCGCGACGTGGTGCGGGAACTGCCGACGTCAGCTCGGCGACACCGACGCCGCCGCTCAACAGGCCGGCGAGAACGCTGTCTTTGTTGCGCTCAGCGTGGAAACCGACCTCGATGCCAAGGACATGGCCGACTACGCGCGGCAGCAAGGCTTCGACCACATCCGGTTCGCGGTCATGAGCCCAGAGATGCTTGCCGCGGTGAAGGACGCGTTCGGCAACACGGCCTTGAACCCGCCCAGCACCCCACATGTGGCAGT
>JANOQG010000012.1:0-4098 GCA_031422255.1 Actinomycetes bacterium
GCGCGGTTCGACACCCGGTTTCTCAACCTCGGCCTTCACCCTGGTGGAGGTCATACCTGGATGGCGCATCGCATTGCTGGGCCCCAGACCGTCGCTGCCACCGTGCTGTTCGGCGAGGTGCTCGACGGCCCCGAAGCGGAGCGAGTCGGCCTCGTCTGGAAGTGCCTGCCCGATGCCGAGCTGCTCGACCACGCACGCACGATGGCCGCCCGCGCCGCCAATGCCCCGCACGAGCTCGTACAGCGCATCAAGGCCACGCTGCGCGACGTCGCCACGATTGACGATCACGCTGCCGCTGTCGACCGCGAGCTCGTGCCCCAGGTCTGGTCGCTCGAGCAGCCGGCCTTCAAGGAGCGGGTGGCCGCCCTGCAGGCCAAGATCACCTCGAAGTAGCGGTCTAGGAGACCCAAGCCGCCATGAGCTCGTCGCGGCGGAGGTCCCACTCCTCGATCGTCATGGCGTAGCGAATGTGGTCCTCCCAGGTTCCGTTGATCTCGAGGTAGCGCTGCGCGACGCCCTCATCCCGGATCTGGAGCTTCTCGACCACCCGGCGACTCGCCGTGTTGCGCGGGATGATCGACACCTGGAGACGGTGGAGACGCAGCTCCTCGAAGGCCAGGCGACACAACAGCACCAGCGCCTCGGGCGTGTAGCCCTGCCCCGCACAGGCTTCGTCGATCCAGTAGCCGACGTACGCGCTCTGGAATGGACCGCGCTGCACGATCGACAGGTTGATCTCGCCGCGGAAGTGGCCGTCGACGAAGACGCCAAAGCCGTGGGCCGTGCCGAGCTGCCGCTCCCGGTGGCGAGCACCGCACCGCACCGCGAACGCGTCGCGGTTGCGTACCGGGTCGGGCGCGCCGGGCGTGCGCATCGGCTCCCACTTGAGGAGCCAGTCGGTGTTGCGCTGTCGGACCTCAGACCACCCCGGGAAGTCCTCGACCACCAGGGGACGAAGCACGACCCGCCGGCCGATCAACGTGCTCATGTCAGTCAGCCTCGCGGATCGCGTCCAGCGTCGCTGGATCCTCGAGGGAGGAGAGATCCCCGAGGTCGGATCCGACCGCCACCGCCCGGACGGCCCGCCGCAGCACCTTGGCGCTCCGCGTCTTCGGCAACGCCCTGGTGAAGCGGATTCCGGATGGGCGGAAGCTCGAACCAAGCTGCTCGGCCACGAGGCCGACGAGCTCGGCTCGGAGCGCCTCGGTCGGCACTGCTGCCGCTGCCAAGACGACATAGCCCCAGAGCTGCTCACCCTTCAGCGCATCGGGTAGCCCCACCGCGACCGCCTCGACCACCATGGGGTGCGACACCAGGGCGCTCTCTACCTCCGCTGGCCCGAGACGCTTGCCGGCGACCTTGATCGTGTCGTCGCTGCGCCCATGGAGAAACCACTCCTCCGCACCATCGGTGAGCTGGATGGAGGCCCAGTCGCCATGTACCCAGACATCCGGCCAACGTGACCAGTACGTCTCCAAGTACCGCTCGGGGTTGCGGAACAGACCCCGGGTCATGCCCGGCCAGGGCCGCGTGCACACAAGCTCGCCGACAGCACCCCGGAGCGGGAGGCCCGCGTCGTCGTACACGTCTACCGCCATGCCGAGGCTGGGCCCACCAAGCGACATCGGACTGATCCGGTGCACCGGGTGCGGCGACAGGAAGCAGGCGCCCACCTCCGTCCCCCCTGAGATGTTGATGACCGGGCAGCGTCCGCCCCCCACCATCTCTGAGTACCAGCGCCAGGGGTCCTCGTTCCACGGCTCACCCGTGGATGCCAGGACCCGCAACGCCGAGAGGTCATGGGCACTCGGATGCTCGTCCCCCTTGGCCATCAGCGCTCGGATGAGCGTGGGGCTGATCCCGCAATGGGTGGCGCGGTGCCTCGCGAGGAACGCCCAAAGCCGATCGGGGCCCGGGTGATCTGGGGCGCCGTCGTAGAGCAGCACGGTGGCACCGTTGGCCAGGCCGGCGGTGAGCAGCCAGGGGCCCATGATCCAGCCAAGGTCCGTGAGCCAGAACACTCGATCGCCCGAGGCGATGTCGGTCTGGAACGCCCCCTCCTCGGCCACCTTCACCGTCCACCCAGCATGGACGTGGACAACGCCCTTGGGCTGGCCCGTGGTACCCGAGGTGTACGCCAAGAACAGTGGATGCTCGCTGTCGACTGCCAGCGTGGCGAAGGGCTCCGAAGCCGGCTCCGGCCACGCCACGACTCGCCCATCCGCGGGCGGTGCGAGCCCGACGCGAGCGACCACCACGACGGTGCTCACCAGGGGAAGGTCGGCGACCGCATCCAAGGCGGTCGCGAGCATCGGAATGGACTTGTCGCGTCGAAGGAAGCCATCGGCGGTGATGAGTGCGACCGCCTCGGCATCCTCGAGGCGCACTCGCACCGCTTCCGCGCCGTAGCCAGAGAAGACCGGGACGAAGACTGCGCCGAGCTTGGCCACCGCTACGACCGCCGCGATCGTCTCCGGGAGCATCGGCAGGAAGATCCCGACAGCATCCCCACTGCACACACCACGATTGCGCAAGAGGTGCGCCAAGCCGTCGGCTTGTGCCTGGAGGTCGGCGTAGGTCCAGGAGCGAGCGACGCCCTCCTCCCCCTCCCACACAACTGCCTCCATGTCAGGGGTCTCGTGCGCCCAACGGTCGACGCACACCGCCGCCAAGTTTGTTCTTCCCCCGGTGAACCAGGTGGCCCAAGGGATGCCGCCGGAGGTGTCAAGGACAGCTTCGTAAGGGGTGGAGAACGGCAGCCCGAGGTGCTGCACCACCGCATCCCAGAACCACTCGGGGTCGGCAATGGACGCGTCGCGCAACGCGCTGAAGGTCTGGTAGCCGTGGGCGCTGCCGAAGCGCCCGACGCGCGTGGTCGCCCAGGCATCAGCGGGAGGCATCCAGGCTGCGGGCATGGCCCCGGACCCTACGAGGGATTCAGCGAGCAAGGCTGGCGACAAGGCCATCGAGGATGTCGGACTCCGACACCAGGAGATCGTCGATGCCGAGCGTTCGCATCAGGGCCACAACGATGCAGCACCCACCGACGATGACATCGGCTCGATCGCGATCCAGCCCGGGGTTGTGCACCCGGTCGGCGAGGGGCTCGGTGGCGAGGGTGCGAAACACGTCCTCGGCGGCGGCCCGTGTGAGCCGGAAGTGATGGATGGCGTCGCGGTCCCACTCGGCAAGGCCGATCTCCACGGCCGCCACCGTCGAGATGGTCCCCGCGAGACCCACCACTTGCTGCACCGTTCCCGTGGATGGCACCTCGCGGATCAGCTCGTCGAACCAGTCAGCGGCCTCGGCGATGGCATTCGACAGCTCCTCGGGTGCCGGCGGGTCGCCGGTCAGGTGCTTCTCCGACAGGCGCACAGACCCGAGGTCGAAGGAGCGGACCACCTCCGCTGTCTCGCTGCCGACGATGCACTCCGTGGATCCGCCTCCGATGTCAACGACGAGAAACGGACCGTCGGCAGGGTCGAGGTCCGCCGTCGCTCCGGCAAAGGCGAGTCGGCCCTCTTCCTCGCCGCTGAGCGTCTCGGGGCGCAAACCCAGGACCGCCCCCGCAGCATCCAGGAAGTCGGCTGCGTTGGACGCATCACGTGCCGCCGAGGTGGCGGTGACTCGAAGCGCCGACACGCCGCTGCTGTCGATGACGGTCTTGTAGGCACGCAGCGATGTCAACGTGCGCTCGATTGCCACAGGGTCGAGGCGACCCGAGGCACCGACGCCCTGGCCCAAGCGGGTGATCGTCATCCGTCGCTCGAGCGTCGAGGTGCCGTCGCAGATCAACAAGCGGGTGGAGTTGGTGCCGCAATCGATCGCGGCGAGCACGGCCATCGGCCGACGCTAGTGCCGCGTCAGGCAACGTTCGGGGGTTGACGGCGAGTCAGGAGCGTCGCTGACAAGGACGCAGGACGAAGGACTCCCCCAGCGAATGCGAGGACGAGGACACAGTCAGCGGCGCTCCTGGCCGGCGTCGAACGTCGCAAACGTTGCCTGACACGGCACTAGTGGTCTGTCTCGGAAGTGATGACCTCGTGGAGATGCTCGTCGACCCACCGACCAATGGGGTCGTCGCCGCCGGCGAGATGC
>JANOQG010000013.1:0-2151 GCA_031422255.1 Actinomycetes bacterium
CACGATCTGTACGGCATCCATCAGGCGAGGTCCTCTGGGAGTGCGAAGTGGCCAGCGATGGCCGTGGCGGCGGCGACGGCAGGGGACACGAGGTGGGTGCGACCGCCGCGGCCCTGGCGGCCCTCGAAGTTGCGGTTGCTCGTGGAAGCCGAACGCTCACCGACGGAGAGCTTGTCGGGGTTCATCGCGAGGCACATCGAGCAGCCCGGTTCCCGCCAGTCGAAGCCGGCGGCGATGAACACCTTGTCGAGCCCCTCCGCCTCGGCCTGGCGCTTCACCGCGAAGCTGCCAGGGACAACGAGCGTTCGTAGGCCAGCCTTGACCTGCCGACCTTCGGCGACGGCCGCCGCAGCGCGGAGGTCTTCGATGCGGGAGTTGGTGCAGCTCCCGATGAAGACGGTGTCGACCGGGACGTCGCGCACGGGGGTGCCGGCGGTGAGGCCCATGTACTCCAGCGCACGGGCCGCACTCTCGCGGTCGTTGGGATCTGCGAAGTCATCGGGCGAGGGGATCGAGCCAGCCAGGGGCACGACCTGGGCCGGGTTGGTGCCCCAGGACACATGGGGCGTGATGGCGGCGGCGTCGAGGTGCACCTCCTTGTCAAAGGTGGCATCGGCCTCGGTGGGGAGAGCCCGCCAGGCGTCGAGCGCTTCCTCCCACGCGGCTCCGCTGGGAGCGTGGGCGCGGCCCTCGAGGTAGGCGAAGGTGACATCGTCGGGCGCGATCAGGCCGGCCTTGGCGCCGGCCTCGATCGACATGTTGCAGATGGTCATCCTTCCTTCCATCGAAAGGCGAGCGATCGTGTCGCCGCGGTACTCGATGATCGATCCGATGCCCCCGCCTGTTCCGATGCGCCCGATGATGGCGAGGATGATGTCCTTGGCCGTCGACCCGGCCGGCAGATCGCCGGTGACGGTGACGGCCATCGTGCCGGGACGCACCTGGGGGAGCGTCTGGGTCGCGAGCACGTGCTCCACCTCGCTGGTGCCGATGCCAAAGGCCAGTGCCCCGAAGGCGCCATGCGTGGAGGTGTGACTGTCTCCGCAGACGATCGTCATGCCGGGCAGCGTCCTTCCCTGCTCGGGGCCGATCACATGCACGATCCCCTGGTTGGGATCGCCCATGCCGTAGTGGGTGATGCCGAACTCAGCGGTGTTGGTGGCCAGCACCTCGAGCTGCTTGGCGGAGATCGGATCATCCACGGGCTGATCGATGTTCTCCGTGGGCACGTTGTGGTCGGCGGTAGCGACGGTGAGATCAGGACGTCGTACCGAGCGGCCCGAGAGGCGGATGCCGTCGAAGGCCTGGGGGCTGGTGACCTCGTGAACCAGGTGGAGATCGATGTAGAGGAGATCGGGCTCGCCGGGCGCGCTGCGCACTACGTGGCGATCCCACACCTTCTCCGAGAGCGTCTTGGACATGAGTTGGCTTCCCCTTGACGGTCTTACATGTTGAGACGATAATCTCGCCAGATGGACAGTGTAAGCGGCGTTGGCGTGCTCGACAAGGCGATGATCGTGTTGGCGGCTGTCGCTGCCGAGCCCCGCTCGCTGGCTGAGCTCGTCCCGGCCACTGGCCTCAGCCGGCCGACGGCTCACCGCCTCGCCGTCGCCCTCGAGGACCATGGCCTGCTGCGCCGTGACGGCGACGGTCGCTTCTGCCTCGGGCTCCGTCTCATCGGTCTCGGGCACGAGGCGGCCGAGGCTGTGCCGGTTTGGGCGGCGTCTCGGCCCGCTCTCGCGTGGCTTCACGAGCAGACGGGCGAAAGCGTGCAACTCTTCGTGCGCGATGGCGACGCGCGGGTGTGCGTCGAGTCGATCGAATCCGCCCGGGAGCTGCGCACCATCGTGCCGGTCGGCGCGCGTCTGCCGTTGAGCGCGGGCAGCGCGGGCAAGGTGCTGACCGGATCGCCAGGCGAGTGGGTCGCGAGTGTTGCGGAGCGCGAGGAGGGCGTCGCCAGCGTCTCCGCCCCGGTGCACGACTCGGCAGGTCGGGTTGTGGCAGCGGTGTCGATCAGTGGCCCCATCCAGCGCCTCACGAAGAAGCCGGGCCACCGCTACGGGGCCCACGTGGCACAAGCCGCACGTCAGGCCGAGTCCGCCACCCACTGATCACCCCCCGTTCTGGCGTCAGATCTGGGCGTGCCACGCC
>JANOQG010000014.1:0-20761 GCA_031422255.1 Actinomycetes bacterium
CGGGCGAACCTCACGCCCGCCGTCGCACTCAGGCGACGGAACGTCGGCGGCGCATGGCCACCAGCACGAACGAGACGCCTGCCAGCAAGGCAACCGCACCGACGATCACGAGCGGCTCCACCTCGCTGCCGGTGCGCGGCAAGCGGTCTCCACCGAGGGTTGTGCTCGTGACGCTGTTGCTCGAGACGATGACAGAGGTGGTGACGAGGTTGACCGCCACGTCGCAGACCGCCGTGATGGTGTTCGGCCCCGGCGGGGCGTCAGCAGGGATCGTGACGTCGGTGGTGAATCCACCAATGGCATCGGTGGTGACCGAGCCCACCAGGTCGCTCCCGAACTCGATCGTCGTCTCGAAGCTCGGCTGGAAGCCGGTGCCGACGACCGTGACGATCGCGCCAGCCTCGAAGGTGCTCGGATCCACGGTGAGCACGCAGTCCGCGTAGTCGATCGGACCGCCACCAGCGAGCGCTGGCGACACGGGGCCGACGACCGACCCGGCTCCCACCAGCAGCAGAACGGTCACGATCAACTTGCGGATCACAATGTCTTCCCGTCGTTGCGTGTGCCGCCACCGGGCACTTCGTCCGACGATTGTGCCACACCAGCCTCGCAGAACCAGACCGCATCAGCGTTCGAGGTGCCCGACGTACTGGGTGTCCGCCTCCGTCAGCAGGGCGGCTGGATCGGGCTCGCCGACGGCGAGGATCCATCCAGCAGACCCCTCCAGGACCACCTCGACAGCGTCGGGAGCCACCGCGGGCTGCCGTCCGACTCGCAACTCGTAGCGGCCACGACTCGGGCGAAGCGCCCCCGAGAAGCTGAAGGAAAGGGTGGTGCTCTGGCCGGACGGGATCTCCACCAGCGCGGTCACGGCGAACAGTCCCTGCTCCATCCCGATGTTGATGGGGACCGACGTCCCGGCCGCGTCCGTGACGCCCGTAGGCCGATGCGGGCTGTAGAGGGTGAGACGCAGTTCGTTCTCACCCACTGCTGTGGGGCCGTCGGCCTCGCCGATGACGTAGGACGACACGCCGGTGGTTGGCGCCGCGTTCGCCAGGGTGACCGTGGCGGTGGCGGTGAGGACTCCCGTGGTCGGGTCCAGCACAGGCGCGTAGGTGAGCGATCGTCGCAGGAACCAGTCGATCTTGCTCTCGCTGGCGCTCTGTGTGACGAGCTGGATGAAGTCTGTGCCGTCTGCCGGAGCACGGAGAGACCCGTCGGCACCGATGCGCTCAAACAGCGCTTGGGCGTCGCGCTCCGGGCTCCAGAGACGCAGGTGCCCTCCCTGCACGGCCGGGGTCAACGTGGCCGCGATCACAGACGGTGCGGGCAGCGTGCCCTCCGTCAGCGCATCGACGACCGCCTCAACGACGTCACCCTGGAAGGAGTCGATCTGATCTGGGCTGAGCAGGTCGTAGTGCTGGAAGAGAAGAACGCTCTCGGCGTTGTCGGACCCGATGGGATCGGGCCATCCGGGCACGATCACCGGGCCGGTGAGCTCGAGCAACGCAGCGATCCCGAAGGGATCGATGGTGATGACCCCGTCGACGCGGCCACCGCCAGCGGTGAGCGGGAACGCGTCGGCCATGCCCCTCGCGAGCGTGGGCACATCAGGCGTGGCACTGAGGTTCTGCCAGAACCGACCAGGGCGAAAGCCCGCATATCGGGTGCGATACACCGAGGGGAGGGCCGCAAGCTGGGTGATGGGGTCGGTCGCCTGATTCATCTCGGCCGCGGAAATGCTGCGGACGAGGTCGATGTCGCCGTTGCTGGCGCGCAGCTCGGCAAAGTCGCCCGCAAGACCACCGGCCCCGCGCTGCTCACTCGGGTTCAGAATCGCCACGATCCAACGACGATCGCCATCGGCCCCCAGCAACGCGGGCGCTAGGCGGGTGGCCTCGGCCACCACCTCGAAGCTGTTGGTGGCATCCGTGATGCGAACGCCGACGTCCCGAGAGCCCTCCCGCACCTCACGCAGCAGCAACGGCGACTCGACCGCTTCGATGCGCAGGCTGGACCGGCGAAGCGTGGCCAGCGCGATGGCAAGCTCCTCGCCGACGGCCTCGGCACCTTCCACCGGGAACCGGCCGTCGACCACCTGGAGATCGTCCGCACCGGCGCGCTCGGCCACCGCCACCGCCGTTGACGACAAGTCGCCGCCTACGGCGGCGAGTGTCCGAGCGCTGCGCAGATTGGTGCCCAGCACCGGAAGCAGCTCGCCCACCCGTACCACTGGGTTGCGAAGGGATGCGGCGCCATCGGCGAAGGCCACGTCGGCTCGTTCGAAGAGCTCCTGGGACCGTGGAAGATCACCGTCTCGGGCTGCGTCCAGACCAGCCGTGGCGAGCTCGCGGCCCAGCTCCAACGAGCGCCGCGCGTCGACGAGCAGCAAGCCCGCCGTGACGGCTATCGCACCTGAGACCACCACTGCCAGTGCCCCCACGGCGAGGGTTCGTCCACGATGCGATTCCCAGCCGTCGGGTCGGGGCCGTGGTGCGCTGAGACCGATGAGCGCAAGCACCGCCACGGGTGCACCAGCCAGGGCCACGGCGGGCGCGATCCCGAGCGCTCCGCGGGACAGCCCATCGGCCGCCACCGCTCCGGCAATCGCCGACACAGGCAGCAAGTACTCAGGCCGGACAGCGCAGTGGCTGAGGCGGCGATCCCAAGCGGGCACGACCGCCGCCACAGCCAACACCACCAAAGCGAGCAACGGGACCAGCATGGTGCGAGGCGCAGCGATCTCGGGCTGCACGCCGACGGCAATGGCGGCCATTGCCGCACCCAGCACCGTCGGACCGATGGCGCCGATGCGCACGACGGCGGGAGGCCAGGTGTTGGCGGCCATCGCTGCGCAGCCGCCGACGAACGCCGCGGCCAACGGGGCCACCGGGTCCTCGATGCGCACAGCCACCACGAGGAACCCCAACGCGGCCAATCCTGTGACCACGGGCGCGGTGCCGTCGCTGTGTTCGATCGAGTGGACCCCGGCCATCAGGACCAAGGCCAAGAGGGCCGTGACGAGCGCATCGGTGACGGCGCCGCCCGTGAGGTGCGCCCGCACCCCCATGAGGGGAAGAGCCGCTGCCGCCGCCCCCCGACCCGACCGCGCGACCCACGCTGCACCCTGGCCGTGTTCGGCGTTGAATCCAGTGGCGGCCGCCACCACCGCGGCCGCGAGGGTGGCTCGAGCGGCCGGTTGATCCAGTCCGGCTACGAACGCGCCGCCCGCAAGCGCGGCCGCCAACACGAGCCCACCGTGGGTTGGACGACGCTGCCGTCGTCGCCGGCGCGTCTGCGTGCTCCGCTCGAACCAGCCCGACCTGAACGCACGGTCGCGACCGCGGGGCACGCCCGCGAACACGATGCCTGCGCTCACGAGGAGTGCAAGAAGCGAACGGACCACGGGGGCTGAGGTTAGGGCGAGGCGCCACGGCCCTGGGCCACCTCCTACCCTCTCGGTTCTGGCTGCGCTCCCGCTTCCGTCCCTGGGGGTCCTCAGCGCGCCGTTGGCCGACCACCGGGTGGCGTACGACCTCGTCACTGAGATGGTGCACGTGCTCAACCCCACCGCTGCCCTCGTGTGGGAGCTGTGCGACGGCGAGACCTCCCAGGATCGGCTCATCGCGGAGATCGCTGACATCACGGGGGCCCCGGCCGATGTGGTCGCCACCGACGTGCACGCCTATGTCGCAACGCTCACCGAGGCCGGCCTCGTGCGGCGCGATGCCCCGCCTCCCGCAGCGGCCACCAACGAGCTCACGCCAGTGAGCGGTACCCACACCAGCCCCGTGTTCGGCGTGGTGGACGACGGCGTCGTCCTCGTCAGCAACGACTCCGAGATCCTTCAGCAGGCGAGCACCCTCCTCGCCTCGCTCGCGGGCACGCGACCGATCTCGATCCGCCTGGGTCTGGAGGCGGGCGACGACGGCGGGGTCACCCTCTCCGGCTGGGGTCCACCGCATTCGTTCCCCACAGTCGACGCGCTCCTCGACGCACTCCCCACGGCTCTGAACCAGATCGCCGCGTTCACCAGCACCTGCATCACGTTGCATGCCGGATGCGTCCGGTCGCCGTCGGGCGAGGTGGTGGTCCTGCCGGCCACCTCTGGCTCCGGCAAGACGACGCTCACGGCCGCCCTGGTACGCCTCGGCTGGGACTACGCCACAGACGAGGCGGTTGGAGTCCGCTCAGGCTCCCTCATGGCCGTGGCGTACCCCAAACCCCTCGTGCTCGATGCCGTCAGCCGAGAAGTCCTGCGCCTCGCACCGTCCGAGTCCGTCAACGTCGTGCCCACCGAGCTTCGTGCCGACGTGATGATCGCGGCGGGCGACGTCGGGCCAGTCGACCGCGTGATCCTCCCGCGCTACCAAGCCGGGGCACGGCTGCAGTTCGAGCTCCTCGATCCCCGAGCCGCAGTTGTGGCGGTGCTGGAGCACGCGCTCAACCTGAGACACGTCGGCCAAGTCGGGCTCGATGCCGTCTGCGAGCTAGCGCAACGCATTCCGGTGCTGCGACTGGTCCACGGCGACATCAATGAAGCGGTGGCCGCCGTAACGGACTCATCCAGCGCGTAGCCGATCGCGTGCCTCAGAGGCGCTCCACGTTCGGCGCGTACGGAAGACGAGCCTTCGTATCGAGCACATAGGAGGCATGCGCGACGATCACATCGGGATCGAAGGCGGCGTGATCGACGAGCAGCACCACCGCGTCGGCAGCAGCGATCTCCTCCTTCGTTGCTTCCACTGGCGCAACCCCCACGGGGAAGCGGTCGGGGTCGACATGTGGGTCGGCGGCAACGAGATCGGCGCCAAGGTCTGCGAGCAGGTGGGCAACGCGGTGGCTTGGGCTCTCTCGCCAGTCGCCGACGTTGGCCTTGAACGACACCCCGAGCAGCAGGATCCGGCTGCCGCGGATCGGCTTGCCCTGGTCGTTCAGCGCGGTGAACAGACGACGCACGACGTAGTCGGGCATGTGCTCGTTCACGTCGTTGGCCAGCTCGACGAAGCGAAAGCTCTGACCCAGGCGACGCTTGACCTGCCAGGAGAGGTAGCTCGGATCGACGGGCAGGCAATGGCCACCCACGCCGGGTCCCGGCGTGAAGCGGAGGTACCCGAAGGGCTTCGTGGAAGCGGCGTCGATCGCCTCCCACACATCGATTCCCAAGTCGTGGGCGAACATGGCGAGCTCGTTCACGAGCGCGATGTTCACGTGCCGGAACGTGTTCTCCAGCAGCTTCGTGAGCTCGGCTTCCTTGGGGGTGGACACAGGCACGGTGGTGTCCACGATCTGGTCGTAGAAGCGCTGCACGGCTACCAGGCTCGCTGCGTCGATCCCGCTCACGACCTTTGGGGTGTTGGCAAGCGTGTAGGTCTGGTTCCCCGGATCGATGCGCTCCGGGGAGTAGCCAAGGTGAAAGTCGGGGCCAGCTCGCAGGCCTGAACCCGCCTCCAGGATGGGTGCGAGACGCTCCTCGGTGGTGCCGGGGTAGGTGGTGCTCTCGAGGACCACAGTGGCGCCAGGCGTGAGCAGCGGCGCGAGCTGCGCCCCAGCATCGTCGATGAACGTGAGATCAGGGATGCTCTCACGCAAGGGCGTGGGCACGGTGATGATGGCCACGTCGAACCGCTCGATTCCGTCCAGCGTCGAGACGGCGCGGTATCGGCCGGTCGCGAGCGCCGCCCCTACGTCGGCGTCGGAGATGTCCTCCACGAACGATGTTCCGGCAGCCAGTGCCTTCACCCGATGCTCGTCGACGTCATACCCGACCACGTCGTAGCCAGCCGCGACCGCCCGCATGGCGAGCGGCAAGCCCACATAGCCCTGCCCGACGATGATGGCGATCTCAGTGCTCATGGACCCATGATGCCCGGTGGCGGCCTCCTCCCGGTCTAGATTGTCCGAAGCGGGACCCATCGATGCGGCCCGACACGCCATTCCCCCCGTTCAGGATGATCCCCCCATGAGCAGCGACGACTCCCCGACACCTTCCCCCCCGTCGGAACCCACCGATCGGCGGGCGCTGCTCAAGAAGGCGCTGGTCGCTGGTGGCGTCTTCTGGGCCGTCCCCGCCATCGACAGCTTTGTGTCCGTGGCGGCTGCGGTCAGCGGCGCCACCACCGTGGGCCTGTTCAAGACGCTGAACGGGAACAACAGCCCCGATCCGGCGCTCTCTGCCCTTTGCACAGTGGGAGCGGTCGGCAACTCCGGGCGCGGTTCTGTCCTCTTCACTCGTAGCGAGGGCCCCGCGACGATTCGCGCCGCCGTCACGCTGAGCACAGGAACGTCTGCGGTCGGTCGGGCCGTCTACATCCTCCAGTCCTCCGCGTCGACCTGCCTCGGAGGCAGCGTCACCCAGGTGGGCACGTGGGCCGCAAGCCCCGCCCTCGGACCGCAGACCTTCAGTGCGCCGATCGTCCCAGGCGCCACGCGATTCGTGATCGCGCTCCAGCTGTCTGGCGGCGGCGGCGTGGACGGCTGGTCTTCCCTCCGAGCCATCCTGCTCTGATCCCCCGGGTGCCCGGCCGCGGTCGGCGCCGCACCAGCGGGACCAACCAGCAGATCGGCCTGAGCGACCTCACGTTCCGGTGCTGACCTGACCTCAGCTACTCCGAGGGACGGGTGTTGTAGCGGTTCATGGCACGAGCGGCGTCCTCACTCAGGATGAGCTCGACGGCATCGGCGGCCTCTTGGATCACGATGTCGAGCTCGGCCCGATCGGCCTTCCCGGGCTTCTTGAGCACATGATCCACCCCTTGGGCCTTGCCTGGCGGCTTGCCGATCCCGATGCGCACCCGCACGAAGTCGTCTGTGTGGAGATGGGCCTTCACCGACTTGAGGCCGTTGTTTCCTGCCAAACCGCCGCCCACCTTCACCCGGAAGGTGCCCACAGGCAGGTCGAGCTCATCATGAACCACCACCAGTCGGTGCGGGTCGTCGATGCCATGGCGACGAACCAGCGGCGCAACCGCCTCACCCGACAGGTTCATGTAGGTCATGGGGATGGCCAGCGCGAGCCGCTTCCCGCCGATGGTCACCTCGTCGGCCATGGCGCGCTCCTTTGCCTTGCGGAGCTTGGCGCCGTGGCGATCCGCGAGGAGGTGGACCACCTCCGCTCCGACGTTGTGGCGGGTGCCGTCGTACTCCGCCCCCGGGTTGGCGAGGCCGACGACAAGGAGGTCGGCCGGGGTGCCGCGGCGCACAGCCGCGCCACCCCGTCGCCCGAACATCAGCCCTCGTCGCCGCCTTCGGGTGCGTCACCCTCGGTGGCGTCCTCGCCGTCCGCGCCGTCCTCGGCGTCTTCGGCGTCCCCGCCGTCCCCGGCGTCCCCGGTGTCCTCAGCGTCTTCGGTCACGGCGGCGTCGCCGGCGGCTACTTCCTCGGACACCGCGTGGCTAGCGGTGACGACGGCCTCCTCGGGATCCACCGAGGTGGTGACACCGGCAGGAAGGGCAATGTCGCCGACGCGCATTGCGCTGCCGATCTCGAGGCCCGAGATGTCGACGGTGAGGCCCGCTGGGATGTCGGCCGGCTTGGCGATGACGAGCAGCGACGTGAGGACCTGGTCGACCACGCCGTCTTCGTCGGCAACGTGCTTGGCCTCGCCTGCGAGGTGAATCGCGACCTCGACCTCGACTGTCTTGTCCAGATCCACTCGGATGAAGTCGACGTGAAGGATGTTGCGACGCACTGGGTGCCGTTGCATGTCCTTCAGCAGGGTGGGCATCTGCTGGCCGTCGACCTCGAGGTTGATGACTGCGTTGAGCCCCTGCTCGGTGATCAGGGCGGCGCGCAGCTCGCGCCACTCCACCGTGAGCGGAATCGGGTCGGCGCCAAGGCCGTAGACCACGCCCGGGATCTTGCCCTCGTTACGAAGGCGGCGGGCGGGGCGAGTGCCCTGCGGGGGGCGCGGGATTGCCTGGAGGATGATCTCGGCCATCGGAAGCTCCTACGTCTGAGATCGCGCCGGAGCGCAATTCGTTCGGTTGTTGACTGGCGGATGCTAGCGATGGCCTGGCGACGGGACCAAAGCCGCACCGACAACCAAGGCACGGCGTCGGGGTCGCGGCGGCACACCGAGCAGAATCCCCTGCCATGCGCATCGGCCTCGCCCTGCCCGCCATGCTTGACGGTCTCGACCGGCGCGGGGTGCTCGATTGGGCACGCCGCATCGAGGCCGACGGCTACTCCACGATTGGCTTCGGTGAGCGCATCTCGTACCGGAACCTGGAGCTGTTCTCTGTGCTGAGCGCAGCGGCTGCCGTCACCGAGCGCGTGGACATCGCGGCCTCCGTGGTCGTCCTCCCGATGCACTCCGAAGTGTGGGTCGCCAAGCAGATGGCCACCCTCGACGTGATCTCTGGAGGCCGGGCGGTGCTCGGGGTTGGGGTGGGTGGCCGATCTGAGGACTACGCGGCTCTCGGCGCGGCGTTCGACCATCGCTGGGCTCGCCGCGACGGGCAGGTCGCCCGCCTACGGCGGCTGTGGGACGGGCAGCCACCCGCACCCGGGCACGACCCGGTGGGGCCGCCGCCGGTGCATCGCATCCCGATCATGTCGGCAGGGGTTGGCCCGCGTTCCTTGGCGCGCAGCGCCCGATGGGCCGACGGCATCAACGGGTTCGAGCTCGACCCGTCGTCGCCGGCGCTGGGTGCCGCCGCCGAGCGCACCCGGACGGCATGGAGTGTCGCTGGGCGCACCGACACTCCGGTCGTGATGACGAGCTGGTGGTTCGCGTTGGGCGCCGACCCACTCCCCCAGCTCAAGGCCTACGGGCGCCACTACCTCGGCGTCTTCGGACCCGCGCTGGCCGGGGCACTCGCGGATTCCTGTACTGCGGCAGGCCCGGCGGCGGTGCGCGGCGCGATCGAGGCGGCCATCGCAGCGGGCTACGAGGAGATCCAGCTCGTTCCGACCAGCACCGACCTCGCCGAGCTCGACCAGCTCACCGAGCTCGTCGCCGACCTCCTCTGAGCTGCTGCGATCCGTGGGCAGTCAGTTCTGGTTTGCGCCGTCGAAGATCTCGGAGACGGAGTTGTCCTCGAACACCGCGTCGATCGTCTCGGCGAGGATCTTGGCCACCGAGAGCACCTCGATCTTGTCGATCTGCTTCTCCGGACCGAGCGGCAGCGTGTTCGTGACCACGACCTTGCTGATGATCGAGTTCTTGAAGCGATCGATGGCGGGGCCCGACAGCACCCCGTGCGTGGCCAGCGCGTAGATCTCCGAGGCGCCACGTGCCTTCAGCTGGTCGGCGGCGGCGCAGATCGTGCCTCCCGTGTCGATCATGTCGTCGATGATCACACAGGTGCGGCCGTCTACGTCGCCGACGATCTCGACTGCCTCGACGGTGTTCTTCACGCCCTTGACGCGGCGCTTGTGCACGATGGCGAGATCGGCGTGGAGCTGGTTGGTGTATCGCTCCGCGACCTTCACTCGGCCCGCGTCCGGCGACACGACCACGAGGTCGTCAGGCAGGTTGGCCTTGATGTAGTCGACCAGTACCGGCATTGCGGTGAGGTGGTCGACCGGACCGTCGAAGAACCCCTGGATCTGGCCAGAGTGCAGGTCGACGGACATGAGGCGGTTGGCACCGGCTGCCGCGAACATGTTGGCGACGAGCTTCGCCGTGATCGGTTCGCGCCCCTCGGCCTTGCGGTCCTGACGGGCGTACCCGTAGTTCGGAATGACCGCCGTGATGCGCTTGGCCGATGCCCGTCGGGCTGCGTCGATCATGATGAGCTGCTCCATGATCACGTCGTTCACCGAGAGGTCCTCGGTGGAGCCATGGGTCTGGATGATGAAGACGTCGGCCCCCCGCACGTTCTCACCGAGCTTTGCGTGGATCTCGCCGTTGGAGAACTCCACGAGGTTCGGATGCCCGAGCTCCACACCGAGGTGGTCGGCGATCTCGGTGGCCAACGGGAGGTTCGACCGCCCCGCCAGCAGGTGCAGCCTCTTCTTGGTGACCAGCTCCATGAGTCCCCTCAGTGCGTAGCGGTGTTCTGAGTGTAGAACGCGCCCGTGCGGGTCCCCGCCGCCAGTTCCGTGCCGAGCTCGAGGACGGCGTACGGACCCACCACGCAGTCGGCTCCGATCGTGCTGAGGCGAGCGACGGTGTGCTCGAGACTCGTGTGCTCGCCAACGGTGCAGTCCACGAGGCGGCAGCCCGGACCGATCTCCACGCCCTCGCCGATCACCGTGCGGCCCTGGAGGATCGTGCCCGGGAACAGCGTGACGTCGGCCGCGAGGGTGACGGTGGTGTCGATGTAGGTGGCAGCCGGGTCCACCATCGTCACGCCCTTGGCGAGCCACGCAGCGTTCGTGCGGCGGCGGAGCTCGGCTTCGGCGTGAGCAAGCTGGGCCCGATCGTTGATGCCGTGGGTCTCATCGGGGTCCTTGGCCACCACTGAGATCACCTTGTGGCCAGCTTCGGCCAGCACCGCGACGACGTCGGTGAGGTAGTACTCGCCCTGGCTGTTGTCGGGGTGCACGAGCCGGAGGGCCGGCGCCAGCAGGCTGCGTCGAAAGCAAAAGATCCCCGTGTTGATCTCGTCGATCTCGAGCTCGTCGGGTGAGGCGTCGCGGTGCTCGACGATCCGGGCGACGTGCTGGTCTTTCCCCTCCCGCACGACGCGGCCGTAGCCGGTGGGATCGTCGAAGCGAGCGGTGAGCATCGTGCATGCCGCGCCCGAGTGGCGGTGCTCCGCGACGAGTTCAGCGATCGTGTCGGCCTGGAGCAGCGGGGTGTCCCCGGGAAGCACCAGCACGTCGAGGTCGTCATCCAGATCGTCATCGGCAAGGCCGGACAGCCCAACCGCGACCGCATCGCCTGTGCCGCGCTGCACAGCCTGCTCAACGAACTCCAGACGGAGGCCAGCGCTGTCCTCGGTGAGCTTCTTCGTGACGCGGTCAGCGTCGTGGCCGACCACGACGACCGCCCGACCGATCTCGGGCGCTGGCAACGCATCGAGCACGTACAGCACCATTGCTCGACCGCACAGGAGGTGGAGCGGCTTCGGACGAGCCGAGTGCATGCGCGACCCCTCGCCGGCGGCCAGCACGACAGCGGACAGGTGCCGATCGGTCATGCCAACAGGTCTACCGCGCCAGCCCAGCCCTGAGCGCGCGCCACTCCTCTGAGGCCGCCGAGCGTTGTGCGCCGAGCGGGCACACGCGCGGAACTGGTCAGGCCTACGGTGCGAAGCCCTCCGCGTCGACGTCGCCGGGCACGACCTCCACGAAGAACCGGCCATCGATGCCGTCGGCCGTCTGCGTGGGGATCTCGACCACGCGCTCGTCGTCGAGGAGCACCGAAACGGAGCCTTCGGTGGAGGCAGCGCGGCCAAACACCACCGTCTGGGTGCCGAACGTGGCGTCCTCAGGGGTGAGCGTGCATGCGCCCGCTAGCTGTTCGTCATCGGAATAGAGGAAGGCGCAGATCGCACCCTCGACATCGCGCTCTGCGTCGACCCTCCACGCGCTTCCAGCGAGCGTGCCCTCGTCGAGGGTGACGGCCTTCTCGCCGTTCGGGTCGTCCTGTCGGTTGAGCACCGCCCCGACGAGAAAGCCCACCACGATGACCACCGGGACGAGCAAGGCGATCGTGAGGCAGCCGGGCCCGGACTTCGCCGGTGGCTGGGGCGTGGCAGACGGGCGGGTGACGGCCATGGCTCGGGGGGGAGGACTCGAACCTCCAACAGCCGGCTCCAAAGGCCGGTGTTCTGCCAATTGAACTACCCCCGATCGGGTGCTCGCAGGTTACGCCCCCGGGTCGCAATGCCCGCAGCAGGTCATTGCCGCCGTCGCGACGGCTGTGCAGCTCGGCGGCAACGGCGCGGTGATCGGTGAGGAACCTCCGAGGAGTCGATCCAGACCAGCAGCACGACAACCCTTCGGCGCGCCGGGCCTCAGCGCATGGGCTCGGCCATTGCCTGTGGGCGACTTCATCGGCGGCGAGGCGGGCTTTGGCGTCGACCCTGGAGTCGCCGGTAGCGTTGTCACCCTCATGGGTTCACTGATCAAGAAGCGCCGCAAGCGCATGCGCAAGAAGAAGCACAAGAAGATGCTGAAGCGCACTCGTTTCAAGCGTAGAGCAGCCGGCAAGTAGCCGGCCCGCTCCGACGGACAACCGATCTCGGCGACCGACCGCCCCTCACGAGGGGCGGTCGGCGCGCGTAGGGTCGCTGTCCTGGTGGCGCCGGCCCCGCCTCAAGCGGGGACCGTGTGGGCGACGACAAAGCCGTCGCCGTCGTGCTCCCCCTCGACGAACCAGGTGCTTCCGCTTCCCGCCAGCACCGGTGTGAGGCCTGTGGCATCGCCAAGGCAGTCGCGCCAGATCGCCAGATCGGGCGCGACGACGAGCGCCGCTGGCTCGAGATCGTTCGGCCCGACTGCCGTGGGACCCCCCAGGTCGTCCCACGCTCGATAGACGGCGGGGGTTGAGCAGTGCACCGGGGGCGTGAGCAGCGTGAAGCTCATCGGTACGAACGGGAGGGGCTCCACGAGCTCTCCAGCTCCGGTAACCCGAGCGCGGCCCCCGATCAGGCAGAACGGCACGTCGGCACCAAGGGAGGCCGCCGAGACTGCGTCCTCGTAGCCCGCCCAGCGCAACACCGCCGCGGCATCCGCCGATCCCCCGCCCAGCCCCGCGCCGGACGGGATGCGCTTCTCCACGCAGACCAGCGCGGTCCGCTGAGCGAGCCGCAATGCGCTGCGCACCAGGTTGTCGTCGCCCGTGGGAACGTCCGCCCCGGCACCCAGCAGCTCAAGCCCGTCGCCCTCAGCGAAGGTGAGGGTGTCCACCAGGTCGAGGCTCACCATCTCGGCGTCGATGAGGTGGAACCCGTCGGGCCGCACACCGGTGATCCGCAACGACCGCGTCAGCTTGGCAGGGGCGAGCACAACGTCAACCACACCCCAGAGCTTCGGGCTGACGATTTCTGGCCCGGGATAAACGACCTATAGGTCGTTGATCCCGGGCCAGAACTCGTGGGGTTAGGGGTTGGCGGTGGCCAGGCGGAGCCAGTCGGCTAGGACGAGCTCCTCGGCTCTTGCCTCGGGGCGGATTCCGGCCTGCTCGAACGCGGCGGGGGTGACCTTGTCGGCCAGGGAGCGGCGCAGCATCTTGCGACGCTGGCCGAACCCGGCCTCAACCAGCGCAAACACTGCAAGGCGCTGGGCATCGTCGCCGGCGGGCGCATGGCGCCTTATGGCCACGAGCGCTGAGTCGACTCGTGGCTGCGGGATGAAGACGCTTGGCGGCACCCTGCCCACCACCTGCGCGTCGGCCCACCACGCCCGCCGCACAGACGGAATGCCATACGCCTTCGTGCCAGGGTTGGCAGCGAGCCGCTCCCCCACCTCCAGCTGCACCATCACCAGCATCCGCTCGATGGCAGGCACATCAGCGAGCAGGTCGAGCACGAGCGGTGTGGCGATGTTGTACGGCAGGTTGGCGACCAGCGTCCAAGGGCCAGCACCCAGCAAGGCTTGCCAATCCAGCTCCATGGCGTCGGCTTCCACAACGGTGACGCCCTCCGGCTCGGCGATCGAGCGCAGGATCGGCACAAGGTGGCGATCGATCTCGATCGCGGTCACCTCGGCGCCTGCCTCCACCAGGCCCAGCGTGAGCGAGCCGAGCCCCGCTCCGATCTCTACGACGCGGTCGCCCGCCTCCACACCTGCGAGCCGCACGATCTTGCGGATGACGTTGGCATCCGCGAGGAAGTTCTGCCCCAGGGCGCGGGACGGATCCAATCCGTGCTGGCTCAAGAGCGCGTGGATCACCGTCGGCGAGTGCGTCACCCGCCGAGCCTGCCAGTTTTGGATGCCGATCTGGTGGCTGTGCCGGTTACGCAACTCACGCAGCCAGGTGTGCCCGCCCGACGAGCCGGGGGCGCTCGTGGCAAGCACGCAGGAGGAGGGCCTCCACCAGCGAAGGCGAGGACGACGACGCCGCCAGGAGCATCATCCGGCCGGCGCGACGGTGCACCCGCGTATCCGCTCGGGTCTCTAGAGGTAGCCGAGCGCGCGGGCGCAGGAGGGCCACTGTCCCCAGCCGCCCTGGGCCAGGAGGATCTTGCCGCGGTTGATCTGCTCGGCCTTCGTCGCCTGATGGGGATAGCCGACACCACCGACGCTGCTCCAGGAGCCGAGGGAGAACTGGAGCCCGCCGTAGTAGCCGTTGCCCGAGTTCATTGCCCAGTTCCCGCTGGCCTCGCACTGCGCCAGGTTCTCCCAGGTGGCGGGATCGTTGGGGTCGCCGGCGGAAGGCGCCGGAGGGCGGGTCGTGGTGGGCGCCGGAGGGGGTGGGGCCACTGTAGTGGTCGGGGCAGGGTGGGCGTGAAGGGTCTGCACCGATACGGCTTCGGTCGTCGTGGGCGGCGCTTCGGTGCTGGTCGAGCCAGGGGCGGCTGTGCTGGTGGGCGCGAGCGTGGTGGATGTGGTCGGCGCGGCGCTGGTGGACGGCTGCTCGAGGACGGCGTCGGCTGAGACAGCCGAGGCGACCTGGACGCCATCGGCTTCGGCCGTGGCAGGAAGGTTGTCGATCACGAGGATCGGCAGCGTCACGACGGTGATGGCAATCGCGAGTGCCAGGCGGCTGCGGTGCACGTGGACAGGGGGCGCCACCTCGTCGAGCTCGATGTCGAGCACGACCTCCGGAGTGGTGCGAACCGCGGTGGGAGCTCCCTCTACCCAGGGGGAGCGCTCCGCCCGACTGGCTCCCGCGGCATGACGGGGGCGCTCGCTTGGGGACCGAGAGAACATCGTGCAATCACGTTACGCAGGGTCGTAACACGAATGCAAACTACCTGCTTGTGATTTCTTGAACGCCCAGCCCTGTTGGTCAATCGGGGGGAAGCCGGTACGTGTCGCAGGCCGTTGACCATGTCGCGTTCGCAACATCCTCAACGGAAACCTGCTTCAGCTCGGCCACACGCGCACCAACTGCGGTCACCCAGGCGGGCTGGTTCCGCTGACCACGGTGAGGCACCGGGGCGAGGTACGGACTGTCGGTCTCCACGAGGAGACGGTCGAGCGGGCACAGCACTGCTGCGGCGTGGAGCTCGGTGGCCGACGGGAAGGTGACGATGCCGCTGAACGACAGGACCGCTCCGAGGTCGAGGCAGCGACGGGCTTCGTCGGGACCTCCCGTGAAGCAGTGGAAGACGGTGCGATCGGGCACGCCTTCGGACGCCAGGATCGCCAACGTCTCTGGCCAGGCCTCCCGGGTATGGATCACGAGGGTGAGATCGTGGGCCAGGGCGAGGGCGATCTGAGCGGCAAAGACCTCTGCCTGTACCGCTCGGGGAGAGTGCTCGTAGTGGAAGTCGAGCCCACACTCCCCCACGCCCACAACCTCGGGCTCACCGAGCAGTGCCTCCAAGCCCTCGATCCCGTCCTTGGCCTCGTGCGGGTGCACCCCGGCCGTCGCCCAGACCACCCCCGGATGGCGCCGGGCGGCATCGATGTAGTCCACCGACTGGCCGACGTCGCAGCCCACCGAGATCAGCCGCTGCACCCCGACGGCGGCGGCCGCGGCCACCTGCTCCGCCGCCACGGCTGGATCACGATCGAGGTGGCAGTGATCGTCGACCCAGCGAACCGCCATCATCGGACTCTACGGCTGCAAGGCAATCAGCCGACCTCGGAGATCCCCCACGGCCGCACATCGCCCGACGAGCGCCGCAGGGCCTCGCCATCGCCGTCGCCCAGCGGCATGAGCGGAAGCGGCACGGCCACCGGCTCACCCAGGCCTCGACGAGCGCGCAGGTCCTCGATGCGATCGAGCTGGCGCTCGAGCTGGCGGCGCCTCGGGCCGGTGACCTCCTCCAAGCCGCGCTGGGCCGTGTCGAACCGCTTCGCGACGAGGTCGAGCGCCTCGGAGAACTTGCCCCATTGCTGGCCAAATCCCGCCAGGCACTGAAGGATCTCGTCGGACGTGCGAGCAAGGCGAGTCTGCTCCACCGCTTGGCGGATCACTGCCAGGACTGCGAACAGGCTCACTGGCGAGCAGAGCACCACCTTCTGGCGCAATGCGACATCGATCAGCTCAGGGTCCTGCTCGTGGATGAACGCCCACACGCTCTCGTTGGGGATGAACAGGAGCACTTCGTCGAGGGTGGAGTCGGCGTCGATGTAGCCACGGGTGGACAGCTCCTTCACGCGGTTGCGCACATCGCGGAGGAACGACTTGGCCGTGGCGTCGCGCTCCGCGTCGGTGGCTGCCTCGAGGTGGCGCAGGTAGTTGTCGATGGGGAACTTCACGTCCATGTGGAGGTGACGCCCGCCGGGGAGCAGAAAGGTGACGTCCGGGATCGCACCGCCGGCGATCGCCGACTGCTTCGTGTAGGTGACGCCCTCCACCATGCCGGCCAGCCGCAGCACATCGTCGGCCATGCGCTCGCCCCACTGGCCTCTCGCCTTGGGACTCGCGAGCGCCTCCCGCAGGTGACCCGTGGTCTCCGCGAGACGCCTGGTGGACGATGTGGCCTCCTGCAGCCCCGTGACCAGTTGGCCGTGCTGCTGCGCACTGTCCTGCTGGAGCTTGACGACGACATCGCCCAGGCGCTCCAGCTGGGAGGTGAGGCCCTCGACGCGCTTCTCGAATGCGGTCGTGCGGAGATCGAGTTGGCGGCTGCCGCTCTGCATTGAGTCGCCGAGCTTCTCGCCTGCCATCTGGGCAGCCATGCCGGCCGCAGCGGTGACCGTGTGCTCACGCTCCAGGCCCAGCCGAGATGCCAGCTGCGTGGCCTGCTGCTCGAGGGCCACCGCCTGCTGCTCGAGGGCAATGGTCATGCGCTCGTCGGCCTGGCGAGCACCGGAACGGGCGGCGGCAAGCCCGACAGCCAGCGCCACACCGATCACGGCGAGGGCTCCGACGAGGGCGAGGATCACGATGAGGACCATGAGCCGAGTATGCGCAGGGGGTGTGACAGTCCTGGCGGATGCATCACATAATCCCTGGTCAGGGGCCGAATAGCCTCCTCCACGGTGAGCACCTGGATCTTGCGCATGGACGCCAGCGGCGCGGGTCCAGCCGTCGCGATCAAGGACCTCATCGACCTGGCCGGCACCCCTACGACAGCAGGGTGTGCTGCGCTGGCTGCCGTGGCGGAGCCCGCAGAGCGCGACGCCGCCTGTCTTGCTGGAATCCGGGCCGCAGACGCCGCCATCGTGGGCAAGACCAACCTGCACGAGCTGGCGTGTGGCGGCACCGGGGTGAACGCCGCCTTCGGCACGCCGGTGAACCCGTTCGACTCGGCCTGCATCCCCGGCGGGAGCTCCAGCGGCAACGCGGTGGCCCTCGCCAACCACGAAGTGGACATCGCCATCGGCAGTGACACGGCCGGCTCCATCCGTACCCCGTCAGCATGCTGCGGAACCGTCGGGCTCAAGACGACCTGGGGGCGTGTCCCCGTCGACGGCGTTTGGCCGCTCGCTCCCTCGTTGGACACCATCGGCCCGATGGCTCGCACCGTCGCGGGAGTCGTCGCCGGCATGGCCCTCCTCGAGCCAGGGTTCGCTGCGGGGGTGGTCGCCCCCCGGATCGGGCGTGTGCGGCTGCCTGATGTCGACCCTGACATCGATGCTGCGGTCGATGCGCTCCTCACGGCCTCCGAGCTGGAGGTGGTCGACGTCGCCCTCGCTGGCTGGGAGGGCGCGAGCCAGGCTGGCTGGGAGGTCATGTTCCACGAGGTGTGGCAGGTGGACGGCCACCTCTACGAGCAGGATCGAGCGCACCTCGGTACCGACATCCGCGAGCGACTCGAACAGGCACGCGACGTCAGCGACGCGACCTACCAACGTGCACGCGCCCAGCGGGAGCTCTGGCGGGCCGAGCTGGCCGCTGCCTTTGACCACACGCCGGTGCTCGCGTGGCCCACCATCGCCATGTTCCCGCCTCGCATCGACGCCCCGGTGCCGAACACGCGCCGGACCAACATCGCCGTCAATCACGCCGGCCACCCGAGCCTGGCGCTGCCCGCTCCCACCGGTGGACGCTTTCCCGCCAGCATCCAGCTCGTCGGCCCCGACTTCGCAGAGGACTCGCTCTGCGCCACCGGCCTGCTCCTCGAAGCCGCCGCCGCAACCCTGTGAGCCGGGGCGCTGGCGAGGCGCCACAGAGGTCCTGACCGTGACCAGCCGACACCGAGCGTCGGGCGGTCAGTCAGCGCGCCAGCGAAGCTCTGGCTCCACCGGGTCCTCGAACCCGAAGGAGCGGTAGAGCGACTCGCCCGCAGCACTGGTGTGGAGATCGACTCGACCAACGCCGGAATCAGCGAACCAGCGCAGGAGCCGGTCGAACACGAGCCGAGCGAGGCCCTGGCGACGGTTGCGCTCGTCCGTGCACATCGACTGGATGTAGCCGAAGCGACCATCGACGCACCCCGGGCTCGGGAGCCGCTGAGCCAGCATGCCGACCCCACATGCAGCGAGCCCGACACCGTCAGGCCGGTCGACCACCACTGCCGCCATCGAGCCGTCGGCGATCGCCGTGGCGAGGACGTTGGCGCACGATGCCTGCCACGTCTGGTCCGACGAACCCCGGACGCTCTCGATCATCACCTCACGGAGACGGACGAGCTCGGGGACATCGGCAACGGTGGCAAGGCGGGCATGCATGAAGTCCATCGTGGACCGCTACGGTCCCCTGCGTGGCACGCATTCGAGTCAGCACGATTCTCGACGCTCCACCCGCCACTGTGTGGGCCGACGTCGAGCACATCGCCACCCACGTCGACTGGATGGCCGACGCCACCGCCATTCGCTTCACGTCCAGCCGCACGTCAGGCGTAGGAACGGTGTTCGAGTGCGACACCCGCGTCGGGCCCTTCAAGCTCACCGACGTGATGGAGATCACCGAGTGGGAGCCCGGCAAGGTCATGGGCGTGCGCCACTCCGGGGTGGTCACGGGCGAAGGACGGTTCACGCTCAAGAAGGTGCGGGGCGGGCGCACCAAGTTCCAGTGGAACGAGAAGCTCATCTACCCGATGTGGCTCGGCGGCTGGGTGGGCGCCTTGCTGAGCAAGCCCGTGCTCCGCTGGATCTGGCGCCGCAACCTCACTCGTCTGGCCGACCGCTTCTAAGGAACCGCTAGACCGATCCGGCCACGATGATCGACGCTCCTGCTGCCACGACGCCGAGCGCGACCACGGCGGCGACGATGACGTTCGGGTCTTTCAGCACGCGCGGCCCAACATCGCTGAGGATCCAGCCAGTGACGAAGCCCACGATGAGACCGCCAACGTGGCCGCCGATGGAGATGCCCGGGATGCTGAAGGTGAACACGAGGTTCAAGAGGATCGTCGCCCCGAGACCGGTCTGCATGATGTTGATCCCGCGGGACCGGAACACCGCAACGGCTCCGCCCATCAAGCCGAACACCGCCCCGGAGGCGCCCACTGTCAGCGCGCGCGGATCAAGGAGCATCACGCCGAGCGATCCGCCCAACATCGCGACGAGGTAGAGGAGTGAGAACCGAACGCGCCCCAACGCCGGCTCCAGCATCTGGCCCAACCGGTAGAGCACATACATGTTGAACCCGACGTGGATCAGGTTGGCGTGGAGGAAGCCTGACGTGATCACGCGGTACCACTCGCCCTCAGCGAGGCCGACGAGCTGACCTCGAAGCGGATCGATGCCTCGGGCGATCAATCCGCCGTCGTAGATGAACGAGTCCTTCGTCCGACCGCCAGGGCCGATTCCAGCCAAGAACACGGCGACGTTGATGCCGATGAGGATCTGGGTGACCAGCGGCCGCTGGTTGAGCAGCGCCCGAGGGTTGATCACCTTCTGTGCGCCCTGCTTGGTGCAGGCGGGGCAGTGGAAGCCCACCGAGGCCTGGTTCATGCAGTCGGGGCAGATCGGGCGGTCACACCGCTGACAGATGACACCGGCCCGACGGTCCGGGTGGCGATAGCAGGTCTGCACGGCCGTATCCACGAGTGCGGACGTTACCGGCGTGCTCCGGAACATCCACGCCAGGGCTCGACACGATGTTGCAGTGGATCGTCATGCTCGACCCAAGATCTTCATGCAACCTCTGGGGCGGTTTCGGGTCGAAACCTGACGAGCGGAGAGCTCACACCGTCCTTAGGAGGTCGGAGATGTATCACTTCGCAATCGTGGCCTTGCTGGCCCTCGCAACCCTCAAGCTGGTCGACTTCGTCGTCGACAACGTGGCGATCCTCGAGCGGTTCCGCTCCCTCGGCACCTTTGTCGTCGGCATCGGAGCCGTCTGGATGCTCGACTATTCGCTCTTCGACGGGTTTGCCGTCGCCGTGCGTGACCGCACCACCGGGCTCTGGATGACGGGCTTTCTCGTCGCTGGCCTGACGGTCCCCTGGCGAGCCATGTTCGCGTGGCTCACACACGAGAAGGCCGCCGGGGACGAGACACTCGGCGTGCACTCCCCGATGCGCCGCGTCGCCTGATCAACCTGACTGTGGGCGTCCGGAGGACGGATCGATTCGTCGATCCGTCCTCCGTCGCGCTCAGGGTCCGTCAGCGCGCTACCTGATCGGCCCACAGCTCGCGTCCGGTCCCGACTTTGGGATCGTTCGACACGGCTGCGGCGAGGACATCGACGAAGGCCTCCTCGGGTGGCCGCTCGCCGAGCTCGCGGTAGAGGTCCATCGCCCGAGCGGCGTAACGCAGCACTTGGACGGTCTCGATGCCGGCGAGGTCGTTGAAGAACCACCCGCATGACGTGTACATGAGCAGTGCGTTCCGCTGCGCGTCGAGGAGCACGCCCGCG
>JANOQG010000015.1:0-4800 GCA_031422255.1 Actinomycetes bacterium
CGTTCATCTCGCGAATGGCGGCCAGCACCTCGGCCTGCGTGGTGTCGTCCCCCAGGTGCAGGTGCGGCGCCGCCATGCCGAGCGACGTGGCCTTCTCCTGCTTCATCCGGATGTAGCCCACAGAGGCGCCGTCGGAGCCGACCAGGATCGTTCCAAGACCCACCGCGTGGCCGTTGGCGAGCAGCTTGGCGATGCGGGGTTCCAGATCCGCGAACACCGCCTCGGCCACCGGTGCTCCAGGCATCATCACAGCGCTCATGCCCCGATCCTAGGTGGGGCCATTCGTCAGCCTGGCGGGCTCAGCCGAGACGGGTCAACGCCCGTCGCAGTGCGGCAACGGCTTCAGCAGTGTCGACCCCGAGCTGGCGAGACAGTACGGCCACCGCGTCAGCGGCATCCTCGAGCTCACGCAGTCCGTCCGCCTCCTCAGATGCAGTCCGCTTGGACCGGGCACGGAGGAACGTGCCTGCCCTCCCTCGACCATCCACCACGCCGTCGGCCTCGAGCAGGAGGTAGGCGCGTTCGACGGTTCCCTTCGCCAAGCCCAGGTCCGAAGCGAGCTGTCGGATCGTGGGTAGCCGGGTGCCGGCTGCGAGCTGACCGCTGGCGGAGAGACGGGCTAGTTGCGAGCGGATCTGCTCGTAGACCGGAACGGGGAGATTGGGGTCAACACGAAGCAGCACGGCTCAGCCGCTCCGCAGCGTGGCGACGACGACAGCGAGCAACCCGACGACGCCCATCGTGGTGGCCGCCCTCACCCAGGTTCGTCGCCGCATCGTCTGGCGTCCCACGCCGACGGGCCGTAGCCCGAACGAGCGGTTCTGCCACCACCACGTCCCGGCGGCACAGAAGAGCCCTAGCGACACAACGACCGCGACTCCGTTGACGATCTTGGTTGGAGTCGTCGGATCACCCGTGGGCGTCGCGGTGAGCGCAGCCCACCCGATCGAACCGAGCAGCGCGACGAGCGTCGCGATGGGGCGGCTGAGTCCGGCCGACGCTGCGAGGGCGCGCACACGGTCATCGGCGGCCTCGAGGTGAGGAGGAAGGACCGGTCGAGCACGGAGCGTCACCCGTGCCACCACCCACCGGCAGAGGAGCAGGAGGACCAGCGTGAGTCCGAGCACAGCCAGCGAAGGTGATCCGTTCCCGATCCGAATGGAGCCCCGCGAGACCCTCAATCTGACCACCTGGTACGCCGTGACGGATTGCGCCCAGATCACTCGCACCGACGTCGATGACACCGACGTCGACCTGCAGGTGCGGATCGCCGACGGACCGATCGCGTCGATCACCCGCACGCGCACGATCCACGCTGACGGCGGGCTCAGTGGCGACGAAGGCACCATTGCGGAAGGCCGCGTGGATGCCCCATGGCCGGTTGTGATCTCGCAGTACGCGTGCCCGGTTTCGTAATCACGGGTGCCGTAGGACCTCTCGCCCGTGAGCCCGCCCATCGTTCGATGTGGACATCGTGATCACTTTGACCGCCCGCCGAACACGGCCTCGGCCACCGGTGCACCGGCACCGCTGTCGCCTCACACCCGCAGGACGGTGAGACCTTCGAACCCGTCGAAGTCGCTGTCCTGGGTGGCGACGGACGCTCCGTGGGCCAGCGCGGTGGCGGCGATCCAGGTGTCCTGCAGCTTCACCTTGCGACCCGAAGCAAGACCGAGGGCGGCCAGATCCGCGAAGCGATCCGCCACCGCAGCGTCGATGGGCAGCGGCTCAAAGGCCGATGCAACCTCATACGTCGCCAAACGGGTCGAACGGCTGGCGGTCTCGCTGGCCACCAGAACGCCAAGACGAAGCTCGGCGAGCGTCACCACGGAGACGGCTACCTCGGAGCCCGGCGGGAGGGTGGCCAGCGGACGAGCCTGCTCCCTCGCGATGAAGACTGAAGTGTCGAGCACGACACGGCTCATCATCGCGCCACTTCGTCTTGGAGCGTGGAGCCAACGACCGTCAGAAGGTCGTCGGTCAGCGCCGCGTCCGCCTGTCGGTTGAGCAGGCGTGCCATGGCCTCGTCCGCAGGGATCCAGGTGCGCCGGGTCGGCAACGGTCCGAGCAGAGCCACGGGGCGGCGATCGACGGTGATTCGCATCCACTCGCCGCGCTCGGCGCGCCTGAGGACAGCCGACGCGGCGTTCCGGAGGTCGCGCAGGGGGAGATCTTCCACGGGCGTAGCGTATCGGCTACAGACGGCTGACTCAATGGAGGAAGTGCCGCTCGCCGGTGAAGACCATGGCGAGACCGAGCTCGTCTGCCTTGGCGATGGTGGCGTCGTCCTTCACCGAACCTCCTGGCTGGATCACCACAGCGACGCCCGCATCGGCGGCCGCCTCGATGCCGTCGGGGAAGGGGTAGAAGGCGTCGCTGGCGCAGGCGCCTCCCTCGGCCCGACCGGCAGCCTTCGTAGCCGCGATCTGGCCGGCCTCGACGCGGTTCTGCTGCCCGGCACCGATGCCCCAGGCCACTCCGTCCTTCACCAGCACGATTGAGTTGCTCTTCACCCACCCGACCATGCGCCAAGCGAGCTCGGCGTCGGTCCACTCCGCATCGGTGGGCTGTCGCTTGGTGACGACCCGCCAATCCGCCCGTACCGACGCGAAGTGATGCGCATCCTGCACGAGCCAGGAGCCGGTGAGCTGGCGGATCTGGTGGGCATCGGGAACCGGAGGGACGGCCGTGAGCAGCCGGGTGTTCTTCCGCTTGGCCGTGAGCGCCTCGATCACTCCCGGTCCGTAGCCGGGAGCGATCACGACATCAGCCTGCGCTGCGGCCACCATGCGCTCGACAGCGGCGTCGTCGACCGGGTGCGACAAGGCGACGATGCCCCCGAACGCGGAGCGCTCGTCACACTCGAATGCCCGCTGGTACGCGTCGGCCAGCGTGGTGGCGACAGCCGCCCCACATGGGTTGGCGTGCTTGATGATCGCCACAGCGGGCTGGCCGAAGGTGGCCGCGAGATCGTTGGCGAGCCCCCACGCTGCGTCGGCGTCGAAGAGGTTGAGGTAGCTGAGGGCCAACCCCCCGTGCTGCTCCACGTCATCCCACCACGACGTGCTGCCCATCTCGCGGTAGCGGGCGCCAGTCTGGTGAGGGTTCTCGCCGTAGCGGAGGTCCTGCACCCGTTCGAGGGCGAGGTGCAGCGTGGGCGGCAGTGCATCACCAGACACGTCGTCGAACCACGCGACGATCGACGCGTCGTAGGCCGCGGTGTGCGCGAAGGCCTTTCGAGCGAGCGCTCGCTTGGTGGCGTCGGTGAGCACACCACCCGCTTTCAGCTCTTCGACGACGAGCTGATAGTCGGATGGGTGGGTGAGGATGCCGACGTCCTTGAAGTTCTTGGCCGCGGCCCGGATCATGGCGGGGCCGCCGATGTCGATGAGCTCCTCGGCGCGTGTGGCACCGTGCTCGAACGTCGAAGCATCAGCACCAAAGGGATAGAGGTTGGACACCACGAGGTCGATCGGATCGATGCCATAGGTGGACATGTCTGCCTGATGATCCGGGTTGCGCCGGTCGGCGAGGATCCCGCCGTGCACCTTCGGGTGCAAGGTGACGACGCGGTGGCCGAGGATTGCGGGGAACCCGGTGAGGTCGGCCACGTCGGTAACCGCGAGGTCGGCGTCGCGTAGGGCCTGGGCGGTGCCGCCACTGGAGATCAGGTCCCACCCCATGCCTCGAAGCTGACGGGCGAGGTCGACGATGCCGGACTTGTCGTAGACGGAGAGGAGGGCGCGCATCGCGCTGTCACGTCGCTTTCTGGAGGAGGGAAGGGTCGGCAAGAACCGCCCGGATGGTGTCGGGGTAGAGACGCCGCTCCACATCCTTGATCCGTTCGTGGAGCGCGGCTTCGTCGTCCCCGGGGAGGACGGGCACCGCTGACTGGGCGAGGATCGGGCCCGCATCCACCTCGAGGGTGGCGACGTGGATGGTGCAACCCGACACCTTCACCCCGAAGGCGAGGGCATCGCGGACGGCGTGCCACCCTTTGAAGCTCGGCAGTAGGGCGGGGTGGGTGTTGAGGATGTGGTTCGGGAACGCGGCATGGATGGCCTCGCCGAAGATGGTGCCGAAGCCGGCCATCACCACCAGATCGATGTCCTGAGCCTGCAGCAGCGCCACGACCCGCGCCGTGTAGTCCTCCCGGTCGAAGGAGGTGCCGTAGCTGGTTCGCTCGACGAGCTCCGCCTCGATGCCGTGCTCCCCGGCCACATTCGTGGCTCGGCAAGCCCGGTCGACAACGACCAACTCGACCGGGATGCCCTGGGAGAGGATCGACTCGAGAAGGGTCCCGCTGCCCGAGGCCAGCACGGCGATGCGCACGAACGGAACCTACTCCGGGGGTAACGCCCCGCATCCATCGAGCGTCAGAGGCCGTGCGTTACCGTTGCACACGCTCCTTCACACCCACCTCCGGAGGCGGACATCGTGGATCTGAACAAGCTCACCACCAGCGACAAGGTCATCGCGGGCTCAGGCATCGCCCTGTTCATCGCCTATTTCCTTCCGTGGTTCAAAGTCGACTTCGGCCAGTTCGGAGGGTCGGTCAGCGCCAGCGGTGGCGACGTCGGCTTCCTCTGGTCAACGTTGCCGATGCTCATCGGCCTGCTGCTCGCAGGTTCGATCATCGCCACGAAGCTCTTCGACGTGAAGCTGCCCGACATGCCAGCGCCCCTCGGCCAGATCTACCTCGGTCTTGGCAGCCTCGCGGCGCTCCTCGTGGTGCTGAAGCTCCTCCTTGGTGAAGACCCGTCCGAGCTCGTGAAGCGGTCCTTCGGCCTCTTCCTCGCG
>JANOQG010000016.1:0-8850 GCA_031422255.1 Actinomycetes bacterium
TCGCCGTCGGTCACGAGCTGGTGGTCCTCCACACTCCTGGGCACACGCCGGGTGGAGTGTGCCTCTACGACGCCGCGAGTGGGGTGCTCTTCAGCGCCGACACCCTCTTCAAGGGCGGTCCGGGAGCCACCGGTCGGAGCTTTTCCAGCTTTCCGGCCATCATCGAAAGCGTCCGCACGAAGCTGCTCAGCCTGCCCTCCGAGACGATCGTGCACACGGGCCATGGCGACGACACGCGCATCGGTGATGAAGCCCCGCACCTCTCGGAGTGGATCGCCCGCGGTAGCTGATCTGGCGCCGGCCCCCCTCAACCGCTGAGCGAGGACGCCCGGGGTTGTCCGAATCTGCTCGGCTCGTAGGGTGAGTGTGTGCTGCCGCCGATCCTCATCGACGACGTTCATCCTCGAACGCCCGCCGGGCTTGCCGCCAAGGTGGCGGTCGGTGAAGAGGTGGCGGTCGAGGCGACCCTGATTTCCGACGGACACGACCTCCTCGGGGCGCGGGTGCGTTGGCATCGAGCCGGCGACGACGCGTGGTTGAGCGCGCCGCTCACCAGCACAGGCAATGACCGATGGGTCGGACGCCTGACGCTCACTGAGATCGGCGCTCACGAGTTCGTCGTCGAGGCGTGGACCGATCGCTATGCCACCTGGCGTCACGAGATCGAGGTCAAGGTTGCCGCCGATCAGGATGTCGAGCTCGAGCTGGAGGAGGGGGCCTGCCTCCTCGACGACCTGGCCGAGCGCGTCGCTAGCCCTGCGGGCGACCGTCTCCGTGTCGCCGCGTCGGCCGTCCGCCGCACGACGTGCTCGCTCGCGGTACGACTCGAAGCTGCGACCGACCCCGTGGTGGTCGCCGTGCTCGAGGGGCTCCCCGATGCTCGGCTGTCCGCCAGCGAGGTGCGTCCGCTCTGGGTGGATCGACCGATCGCTGCCCACGCTGCTTGGTACGAGCTGTTCCCGCGCTCGTTCGGTGGGCTGAAGGGGGCGGCAGAGCACTTGGCGTATGTCGCCGATCTCGGCTTCGACGTCGTCTACCTGCCACCGATCCATCCGATCGGCGTCACCAATCGGAAGGGTCGCGACAACACGCTCGTGGCCGGTCCCGATGATCCCGGCAGCCCGTGGGCAATCGGCTCGCCGGAGGGCGGCCACGACGCCGTCCACCCGGACCTCGGCACGCTCGACGACCTCGATGCCTTCGTTGCCCGCGCCGAGGAGCTCGGCCTCGAGGTGGCGCTCGACTACGCGCTGCAGTGCAGCCCCGATCACCCGTGGGTGCACGACCATCCCGAGTGGTTCGAGCGTCGGCCCGATGGCTCGGTTCGGTTCGCCGAGAACCCGCCCAAGAAGTACGAGGACATCCATCCGATCGCCTTCTGGCCTGCAGACGACGCCGACCGCGTAGCGCTCTGGGAGGCCTGTCGCGACGTGCTCGAGCACTGGATCGCGCACGGCATCCGTACGTTCCGTGTCGACAACCCGCACACCAAGCCTCTGGCCTTCTGGGCCTGGCTGATCGACGACGTCCATGCTCGCCACGCGGACGTTCTCTTCCTTGCCGAGGCGTTCACCACGCCCGCCATGATGGCGAAGCTGGCGGAGGTCGGCTTCAGCCAGAGCTACACGTACTTCACCTGGCGGCATGAAGCGTGGGAGCTGCGGGAGTACGTCACCGAGCTCACGCAGCGCCCGCTGGCGGAGTACATGCGCCCGTCGTTCTGGCCGAACACGCCCGACATCCTCGACGATGTCGTGCTGCGCAACGCCCCTCCCGCGGCCTTCGCGCTGCGCTTGGTCCTGGCCGCCACCCTCGTGCCGGTCTACGGCATCTACTCCGGCTACGAGCTCGCCGAGAACGAGCCGGCGAGCGAAGGGAACACCGAGTACCGGCATTCGGAGAAGTACGAGGTGAAAGACCGCGACTACGACGCACCCGATTCCCTCGCTCCGTTGATTCGCGAGGTGAACGGCCTGCGCCGCCGCCACCCGAGCATCTGGCGACTCAGGGACATCCGCTTTCACCATGCCGATGACGAACGCGTCCTCGTCTACAGCCGCGGCCACGCCGACACAGACCTGCTCGTGGTGATCGTGAACCTGGATCCGCACGAGGCTCGTGCCACGACCGTGCGCCTCGACCTCGCGGCAATCGGCATTCAGCCCGACCGGCCCTACCAGCTGCACGACGCCCTCACCGGTGAGACCTACATCTGGGGCGGCGACGCGGCGTTCGTCCGCCTCGATCCCACCGTCGGCCAGGTAGCCCACCTCTTCCACGTCACCCGCTGACGCGCAGGATCACGTCGACCGCTCAGACAACCCGCACGGTATGCGAGCGCTCAGACGGGCCTGGCTGGATCAAGGGCCAGGGCGCGACGAGGCAGCGCACTGCAGTCGGGGAGCTCCCCGCCCAGGTCCGAGGTTGCGCGCGGCACCGCTCAAACCTGCGGCAGATCGAGCCCGGATTGGGCGTTCTGTGCCGCAGGTTGTTGCGGCGCGGTGGCGTCGGGCGAGCCTGCGGCAGATCGAGCCCGGATTGGGCGTTCTGTGCCGCAGGTTGTTGCGGCGCCGTGGTGTGACTCAGGCGTGGAGCCACCGACCGCACCGTTCCGCCTCGTAGCGCCCTTCGGGGTTGACCTTGGAGCGCGACCTTCGCCGGCCGTGCGGTGGGTCGTGAGACCGGACCGAGTCGGGTGTGCCAGCCTGGGAGGGAATGACCGCGCCCATCGATTTCACTGACACGCGCTGGTATCAGCGGGCCGTCTTCTACGAGGTGCTCGTTCGGGGCTTCTACGACTCCACCAATGACGGTACCGGCGACCTCCGGGGCCTCATCGAGAAGCTTGATTACCTCCAGTGGCTCGGGATCGACTGCCTCTGGCTGCTGCCGTTCTACGACTCGCCCCTGCGCGATGGCGGCTACGACATCGCCGACTTCTTCAGCGTGCTTCCGGACTACGGCGACATCGAGGATGCACGGGAGCTGATCGAGGAGGCCCACAAGCGGGGCATGCGGGTGATCGCCGACATGGTGATGAACCACACCTCCGACCAGCACCCCTGGTTCCAGGAGAGCCGCCAGGACAAGACGAACCCCAAGGCCGACTGGTACGTGTGGGGCGACGACGACCAACGGTGGAGTGAAGCCCGGGTGATCTTCGTGGACACGGAGCCGTCGAACTGGAGCTACGACCCTGTGCGCGGTCAGTACTTCTGGCACCGCTTCTTCCACCACCAGCCCGACCTCAACTACGACAACCCCGAGGTGGCCGACGCCATGCTCGACGTCGTGCGGTTCTGGCTCGACCTCGGGCTCGACGGCTTCCGCCTCGACGCGGTGCCCTATCTCTTCGAGCGCGACGGCACGAACGGCGAGAACCTCCCCGAGACGCACGAGTACCTGCGGCGGGTGCGGAAGGTGGTGGACGAGGAGTTCCCCGGTCGGGTGCTGTTGGCAGAGGCCAACCAGTGGCCGGAAGACGTCGTCGACTACTTCGGCACCGCGGGCGACGAATGCCACATGTGCTTCCACTTCCCGTTGATGCCGCGCATGTACATGGCGGTCAGACGGGAGCAGCGGCACCCGATCACGGAGATCTTGTCGTCCACTCCGCCGATCCCCGACGGCTGCCAGTGGGGCATCTTCCTGCGCAACCACGACGAGCTAACGCTCGAGATGGTGACCGACGAAGAGCGCGACTACATGTACACGGAGTACGCGAGCGACCCCCGCATGCGTCGCAACATCGGCATCGCGCGTCGGCTCTTCCCGCTGCTCGACAACAACGAGGATCTCGCGCGTCTCTTCCATGCACTGCTGTTCTCGATGCCCGGAAGCCCGGTCCTCTACTACGGCGACGAGATCGGGATGGGCGACAACATCTTCCTGGGCGATCGTGACGGCGTGCGCACCCCGATGCAGTGGACACCCGATCGCAACGCTGGGTTCTCCACGGCCGACTTCGCCCAGCTCTACCTGCCCGCGTTGATGGATCCGGTCTACGGCTTCCAGGCCGTGAACGTGGAGGCTCAGCAGCGCGATGCATCCTCCTTCCTGCATTGGCTCAGGCGGCTGCTGCAAGTGCGCAAGGAGCACCCGGTGTTCGGCACGGGCAGCTTCGACGTGCTGCACGCCGACAACCCGTCGGTGCTCGCCTACCTGCGTTGTAACGACGACCAGACCGTCCTGTGCGTGCACAACCTGAGCCGGTTCCCGCAACCCTGTGAGCTCATGCTTGGGCAGCTCGCGGGTCGGGTGCCGGTGGAGCTCACCGGCCGGGTCCCGTTCCCGCCCATTGGTGAGCTGCCGTACTTCGTCACCCTCGCGCCGCACGGCTTCTACTGGTTCATCATCCAGGATCCGGTCGAGGAAGAGGAGCCGTGACCGTGGCCACCGACCTCCGAGGTCTGCTCATCGAGCACCTCCCCGATCACCTCGCCCGCCAACGATGGGCCGGCGCCGCCAACCGAGCGATCGACTCCGTGGAGCTGGTGTGGCACGACGTCGTGCGCGCGGACACCCCTCAGCTCATCTGGGCTCTGGCCCGCGCGCACTTCGCCGACGGCGGGGAGCAGGACTACCAGGTCTTTGTCGGCGCCCGTCCCGCCGACCCTCCTCCCGACTTCCTCCACGGCAAGGAGCGCGAGATCGTGGCCGTGGTGGCGGACATCGACGGCGGTGTCGATGTGGTGCTGTACGACGCGCTCGTCGACCCGGACCTCGCCATCGAGATCCTCCACCTCGCCGATCCGGACCGCGTCGTCGAGGTGCGGCGACCGATCGTGCTCGAGCACTCGAACAGCTCGATCGTGTTCGACGAGTCCGTGATCCTCAAGATCTTCCGGAAGGTGGAGCCGGGCCCGAACCCCGATGTCGAGATCACGCGCGTCCTCTGCGAGCACGGATACGCGCACGTGCTCGAGCCGCTCGCCGAGCTCGTCCGCGACGGCACCGATCTCGCGGTGCTACGGCCCTTTCTCGTGGGGGCGGTTGAGGGATGGAACCTCGCCCGCAGCTCGGTGCGCGACATGCTCGCTGCGCGACAGGCCCCCGCCCAGGCTGGTGCCGACTTCGCGCCCGATGCCGAGCGCATCGGGGTCATGCTCGCGGGCCTGCACCTCGCCATGGCCGAGGCATGGGGACGTGAACCAGGCGACCCGGGGTCGTGGTCGGCGGAGATGCAGGCTCACCTCGACGAGCTCGGTCCGGTTCCCGGCCTCGATGCCGAGGCGGTCCGCCTCCGGTACGACCGGCTGTCTCACACAGCGGATCCCGGCACCCAGATCCACGTTCACGGCGACCTCCACCTGGCCCAGGTGATCAACGCCGACACGGGCTGGGTCGTGCTCGACTTCGAGGGCGAACCCGCGCGGAGACGAGCCAATCGCTACACGGCGTCGTCACCGTTGCGTGACGTAGCCGGCATCCTGCGATCGCTCCACTACGCAGCGGCGGTGGGGCGGGCGGACTGGGCCGAGGACGACAAGGAGCTCGACGAGCTGGTGATCGCCTGGGAAGAACGCAACCGTCGGGCCTTCCTGGCCGCCTACCTCGGCGCGGAGGGCATCGAGGCATTGCTGCCGGCCGACGCCCGCGACAGCGAGGCGGTGCTCTCGGCATTCGAGCTCGACAAGGCCGTCTATGAGGTGGGCTATGAGCTGGGGCACCGCCCGGAGCAGGTCAGCGTGCCGCTTGCGGGCATCGAGCGCCTCCTCCCCGCACCCGCCTCTTGACCGATCTCCGGGACGCCCTCGCCCGCTTCCATGGGGGCCGCCACCACCGACTTTGGGAGCTGCTCGGCGCCCACCCGCTGGCGGATCGGGCGGGCACGCGCGTGCGGGTGTGGGCGCCCAACGCGCGATCGATCTCCGTGCTGGGCGCCTGGAACGAGTGGACCGAGGGCGTCGACCCGATGCAGCGGATCGACGGATCGGGTGTGTGGGAAGCCACCGTCGACGGCGCTGGAGTGGGACACCTCTACAAGCTGGCGGTCGTCGGTGCGGATGGCGCCACCACCTGTCACGCCGACCCGATGGCGACGCGCGCCGAGGTGCGCGGCAATGCGAGCGAGGTGTTCTCGAGTCGCTTCGCCTGGGGCGACGACGAGTGGATGGAGGCACGTCCCTCCGTCGATGCCGCGTCGATGCGCCTCAGTGCCTATGAGGTGCACCTGGGGTCGTGGCGGCGTCATCCAGACGGCTCTCCGCTGAGCTACCGAGAGGTGGCCCCCCTCCTGGCCGACCACATGGTCGAGCTGGGCTTCACGCACGTCGAGCTGCTGCCAGTGGCGGAGCACCCCTACGAACCGTCGTGGGGCTATCAGGTCACCGGCTACTTCGCACCGACGAGCCGCTTCGGATCGCCGGATGACTTTCGCTGGTTCGTGGATCATCTGCATCAGCGCGGCATCGGCGTCTTGGTCGACTGGGTTCCTGCTCACTTTCCGAAGGACGAGTGGGCCCTGGCGCGCTTCGACGGCACGCCGCTGTACGAGCACACTGATCCGCGGCGCGCCGAACATCCGGACTGGGGCACGCTCGAGTTCGACGTCACCCGGCCCGAGGTGCGCAGCTTTCTGATCGCCAACGCGCTGTTCTGGCTGGAGGAGCTGCACGTGGACGGTCTGCGGGTCGATGCCGTCGCATCGATGCTCTACCTCGACTACTCACGCGGCCCAGGGGAGTGGACCCCGAACGCCGATGGCGGGAACGAGGACCTCGACGCGGTTGCCTTCCTGCGCGAGCTGAACACCGTCGTGCAGCGCGAGGCTCCGGGCGCGCTCGTGATCGCGGAGGAGTCCACCGCGTGGGAAGGAGTGAGCAGGCCAGCCGAAACAGGGGGCCTCGGGTTCACGCACAAGTGGAACATGGGCTGGATGCACGACACCCTCGGGTATTGGTCCACCCCTGCCGCCGACCGCCGCTGGCATCACGAGCAGCTCTCGTTCGGTCTCACCTACGCCTGGGCCGAACACTTCGTGCTTCCGCTCTCGCACGATGAGGTGGTGCACCTCAAGCAGCCGCTACTGCTCAAGTCGTCGAGCGACGACGAGGGCGAGCGGTTCGCCGACCTTCGCTCCTTGTTGGCGTGGATGTGGGCGCACCCCGGCAAGCAGCTGCTCTTCATGGGCGCTGAGATGGCGGAAGAGCGCGAGTGGTCGCAGGACCGTGAGCTTGCTTGGGAGCGTCTCGATGCGCCGCTCCCCGCCGGTGTCGCCGCCCTCATCGCGTCCCTCAACGCTGAGCAGGCTGCCCGTCCAGCCCTCTTCGCCGGCGACGGCGACGCGAGCGGCTTCGCCTGGCTGTCAGTAGACGACGCTGAGGCTCGTACCTTCGCCTTTGAGCGCTCGGTGCCCGGACTTCCCGACGAGGTGGTGGTCGTGGTGGCGAACCTGTCCGACGAGGACCGCCCGCACTATCGGGTTGGGCTCGGCGGAGGCGGATCGTGGGACACGATCCTCACCACGGACCACGTGCGCTTCGGGGGCGCTACCGCTAGCCCCAACGCGTTGATGCTGGAGCCCACGCCCTGGCAGGGCCGATCGCATTCCGCCGTGCTGGCCCTCCCGGCGCGTTCGGTCACGTACCTGGGGCCTCGGCACGAGTGACGATGATCGATCCCCGCTACCTCGTCATCCACGGTCACTTCTACCAACCGCCACGGGAGGACCCGTGGACCGACAAGGTGCCCGAGCAGGCCGGCGCAGCGCCCTTCCACGATTGGAACGAGCGCATCACGGCCGAGTGCTATCGGGCCAACGGATGGGTGGCGATTCCAGGCGACGATGGCGTGGACACCGTCGTCAACACCTTCGAGCACCTGTCGTTCAACGTGGGGCCCACGCTGCTGTCGTGGCTAGAAGCCCACCATCCCGACGTGTACGAACGCATCCTCGAGGCCGACCGCAGCACTGGTCGCGCGATCGCCCAGGGGTACGGCCACGCCATCCTCCCGCTGTGCAACGAGCGCGATCTCCGCACGCAGGTGCGCTGGGGGATCGCGGACTTCCGGCATCGATTCGGGCGTGCCCCGGCCGGGATGTGGCTCCCCGAGACAGCGGTGAACGACGACGTCCTGACCGTCCTGGCCGAGGAGGGCATCTGGTTCACCATCCTCGCTCCTGGGCAGATCGAGGCCGTTCGGCCGCTCGACGGAACGACGGGATGGGTGACGCACGGGCCGGCGGCTGACGAAGGCCTGGGTCCGGTCTCTGCCGCGCCGGCGAAAGCCGATCCTCTCGACACGAGCCGCGCACTGCGGTGGTGTCACCCGGAGCGAGCGGACCTCGCGGTCGATCTCGTCGTGTACGACGGTGCGCTTGCCCACGCGCTTGCCTTCTCGCATCCCACGAGCAACGACATCGTCGCGGCGGCCTTGGCAGGCGTCGGTTCGCTGGGAGGCCTGGTGGCGGCAGCCACCGATGGCGAGACCTTCGGCCACCATCATCCGGGCGCGCAGGTCGAGGTGGCGCACGCCCTCACGATCGGAGCCGCAGCGGGAGGGGTCGAGACGCCACGCCTCGTCGATCTGCTCGATGCTCGGCCGCCCACGCACCAGGCACGCGTCCGGGTCAGCGCCTGGTCCTGTGCGCACGGCGTCGGCCGCTGGACCAGGGACTGTGGATGCAGCACCGGCGGGGGCGAGGGATGGACGCAGGCATGGCGCGCCCCCCTGCGGGCCGCCTTCGATCTGCTCCGCGACTGGGGCACCGAGGTCATGGAGCGGCGCGGAGGTTCGCTCCTACGCGACCCCTGGGACGCACGCGATGCCTACCTCGACGTGCTGTTGGGTGCGGTGTCCTGGCCCGACTTTGCGAGTGCCCACGTCGTCGGCGACCACCATCTCGCG
>JANOQG010000017.1:0-1849 GCA_031422255.1 Actinomycetes bacterium
ATCAACCGCGCCCTGACACCCGTGACGGCCACGGCTGCGACCGGCTCGCTGGCCAGCATCACGACGGGTGGTGACCACACCTGCGCCCTGCTGACAGGAGGTACGGCCCGGTGTTGGGGCAACAATTCCTCTCGGCAGCTCGGCGACGGATTCACCGCCAACTCCTCCAGCGGAGTGCAAGTCTCGGGAGTGGCGGGTGCCACAGCACTGGCCGCAGGCGGGGGCCATACCTGCGCGCTCTTGAGCGCTGGAACCGTCAAGTGCTGGGGAGGCAACGGGTACGGGCAGCTGGGTACGGGAAGCTTTGACAGTCCACTGGGTGCCAAGACCGTCATCGACGTCTCAGGTGCGACATCGGTGGTCGCCGGCGCCGGTCACACCTGTGCCCTGCTCACGGGCGGGAGCATCAAGTGCTGGGGCCTCAATAACGCTGGTCAGCTCGGGACGGGCAGCGCCACACCAGGCAGCTCCCCGACACCGAATACCGTGGCTGGCGTCACTGGCGCCACCCGGCTCGCGGCCGGTGGCTCCCACACCTGCGCGCTGCTCGCTGGCGGCTCCGTCAAATGCTGGGGCAGCAACGACTTCGGGCAGCTCGGCGGCACCCCGACGACGCCCTACGCGCCCGTCCTGGTCACCGGCCTCACCGATGCGACTTCCATCGCCACGGGCGCCAACCACAGCTGCGCAATGAGGGCGACGGGCGGCGTCTCCTGCTGGGGACGCAACTTCCACGGAGCCCTCGGCAACGGCACCGCCACCGGCTCGACGACGCCCGTGCCCGCCACCGGTGTGGCCGGCGCCACCGCCGTCACGGGCGGTGCGGACCACACCTGCGCGCTCGTCAGCGGCGGGGCCGGGTGGTGCTGGGGCCGCAACACCTACGGGCAGCTCGGCAACAACGCCACCGCCCAGACCACCTACACGCCCGTCCCGATCGCAGGCCTCACCGGCGCTACCGCGATCCGGGGCGGCTACGACCACACCTGCGCCACCACCGCCACGGGCCCCGTCCGCTGCTGGGGCAACAACCAATCGGGACAGCTAGGCGTCGTGACCCTCGCAGCCAGCTTGATCCCTGTCCACGTACTCGGGACCTGACCCACTTGTCGCCTGGTCCCGTTGGTCGGCGTCGACTGAGCGATCTTCGCGGCCACTCGGCAGCGATGCGTCCATAGCATTCGGCGCCCTTGCCCGGCAGAGTGCCCGGATGACCAAGCCGACGGTGGGTGCGGACGAAGGGCCCGTCGAGCAATTCTGGGTGGCGATCCTTAGACGCAGATCGTGGCCGACTGGCGTCGTGATGGTTGGGGCCGCCTCGCGATCGGAGGCTCGACACGTCCTGCGCCGCAAGAGACCGGCGACGGCTGAACGGGCAATGATCTGGTCTGCTCCCCGCACCTCTGCCCTGGCCGCGAAAGGCAGGGCCCCTTGTCCCGAGGCATTCGAATCCCTCGCTGAGCGCGGTGAGGATGGGCAGACCTGCCGGGATGGAACCCAAGGCGGCGGGCGCAGCGGGCAGACTTGGTGCCGTGAACGATCGCCAACGCATTGTGCTGGTGATCGCGCTCGGGTTGGCCATCGCGGTGATCGTCTACACCTGGGACGCGATGATCTGGTCGAATGGCGATGGGGGCTGGTTCGCCTATGCACCCAACACCGGCGTGGTGTTCTCCCCCAAGACCGGCGCCGGACTGCCGGGCCGCTCCACCGAAATCGTTCGGTCCGGGGCCATGTGGCTAGGCGGCGTCATCGTGTGGGCCGGCATCTCGTACTGGATCCTGCGGCGGCGCGATTGCGACAACGCCTAGGGCGGCATTCCTCCCGGGATGCAACGCGAGCCGCAGGC
>JANOQG010000018.1:0-17931 GCA_031422255.1 Actinomycetes bacterium
GTCCTGCGGCACCCGCACACCGTCGCCGCGCCCCGGCTACGCCTTCGGTCTACGGCCGAAGCCGAACAGCTGTTGAGCAACCTTGCGCATCTGGATCTCCTCGGACCCTTCGGTGATGCGATAGCGGCGGTGGTGGCGGTAGATGTGCTCGAACGGCATGTGGCGGCTGTAGCCCACGCCGCCACAGGTCTGCATCGCGCGATCGGCAGCGTCGCAGGCGAGGCGGTTCGCGCGGTAGTTGCACATGGCCACCTGGTGGGTGAGCTCCATGTGGTGCCGGTGGTCCATCTGCCACGCGGTCATGCGAATGAGCTGGCGCAGCATGGCCGCCTCTGTGTGCAGCTCCACGAGCGGAAACTGAATCCCCTGGTTGGTGGACAGCGCCTTGCTCCAAGTGGTGCGGCCGTTGGCATAGGCCACGGCTTCGTCGATGCAGTATTGCGCTGCGCCGAGCGACGACGCCGCCTGTCGGATGCGGTTCTCGTGCACGAACAGCTGGGCCAGCTCGAGCCCATGATCGAGCCGGCCGAACAGTGCGTCGGCGCCGACGCGCACGTCGGTCAGCGTCACTTCTGCGTGGTCGGTGGGCATGTTGAAGGTCCACCAGAAGTAGTCCACCGAGAACCCGATGGCGTCGCACGGCACGAGGAACGCGCTGAGGCCCACGGGCGAGCCGGCGTCCCCTGACGTGCGGGCGAAGATGATGTCGTGCGTGGCGTGGTGCAGCCCTGAGTTGAAGCGCTTGTGACCGCTGATGACCCACTCGTCACCGTCGGCCACCGCTGTCGTCTCGAGGAACGTGGCGTCGGACCCGTGGTTGGGTTCGGTGAGCCCGAACGCGAGTCGGCGTGTGCCGTCGAGGAAGCCGGGCATCCAGTCGGCCTTCTGGGCGTCGGTGCCGAAGTCGCGCATCATGAGCACGGTTGGGAAGTTGCCGACGATCGAGCTCTCGTTCTGCAGATCGTTGAACAGCCCCAGACCCTTGTGGGCGAGGTGCTCCCGAATGACGGCCATCTCGAGGTTGCTGCAGTCCCGGCCGCCGAACTCAGCTGGCAGGGCGAGGCGCAGCCAACCTGCCGCGTCCGCACGTCGGCGCATCTCTCGCAGTAGATCCTCCCAGTCCGCCCTCGGCACGCCGTCGTGCTCGAAGTCGGTACGGGAGTACTCGCGGCGGTGGTCGAAGAAGCGCTCGTTGTCGTCCTGCGCCTGCAGCGGGGCGATCTCGGCCTCGATGAAGGCATCGAGCGCGTCGAGCGTGGCCTGGATGTCTGCAGGGATGTCGAAGTCCATGGTCCGGAACCTAGGTCCGTGGGTCCAGCGACGCAGCGGCGGCGCATCGGTACCCTCATCTCGTGACTGGCGGCTGGACCACCCGCTCGACCTGGCTAGCCGCGGTGCTCCTCGTGGTGCTGTCGGCGATCGGCTGGTTCACCTCCGTACGGGAGCCGCCGCGTCATCAGGTCGGCGAGCTCAGCTGCACGAGCCGCACCTACCGGGCGACAGCAGTGAACTTCGCCGGCATACCGAGGTTCGACTCACCGCATGATGCGCTCGCCGCCACGCTGGGCATCGAGGGGAACGTCCCCCGAGACGGGTGGGACCTGCGCGTGACCGATCACGGCGCTCGGTGGGAGCGACGGGACGGCAGCCACCTCGTCGGCCTGGTCGAGCTCCCGCGGGACGGGACGGGCTGGGGCTACGCCAGCGCCGATGTGTGCGAGGAGACCCGGACGGCCCTGACCGACCGCTGAGCTCGACGACATCGGTCCCGATCGGGGCATGATGCCGGCATGCGCATCGGTATCAACGGATCCAGCCTCATCGCCACCGGAGCCCCGCTTGGGCAGCTCGTCGACCACGCCGCTCAGGCCGAGGCCGACGGCTTTTCCACCTACTGGCTCGCGCAGCTGGCGGTGCCAGACGCGCTGACGGCCATCGCGCTGATGGGGGCCACCACCAGCACCATGGAGATCGGCACGGCCGTGATCCCCACCTGGCCTCGTCATCCGCTGATGCTCGCGGCTCAAGCGCTCACCGTGCAGGAGGCCATCGGGCCGCGGCTGATCCTCGGCATCGGGCTCGCGCACAAGTCGAGCATCGAGGGCACGCTGAAGATCCCGTTCGCCACGCCGGCCAAGCACATGGACGAGTACCTCCAGGTGCTGCTCCCCGCCCTCACCGATCGCAAGGTGTCCTTCACCGGTGACATCTGGTCTGCTGAGACCGACGGCATTGGCGGCGCGGCCAGTGTCGAGGCGCCGACGGTGATGTTGGCCGCAATGGGCCCGCGAATGCTGCGGCTCGCGGGCGAGCGCACAGCGGGCTCGATCCTGTGGCTGAGCGGGCCGAAGGCCATCGCCGAGCAGATCAAGCCGGCGCTCGACCAAGCGGCCGCTGATGCCGGACGACCCGCGCCGCGCATCGTTGCCAGCGTGCCCGTGTGCGTCACGTCCAAGCCCGACGACGTGAAGGGCATGGTGGCCGCGCTGCTCGCGGGCTACAACGACCTCCCCTCGTACCGCGGCGTGATGGACACCGAAGGTGCGGGCGGTCCCGCCGACGTCTCGCTCATCGGCAATGAAGACGAAGTGCGTGCGGGTCTCGCCGCCTTCGCCGACGCGGGGGCCACCGACTTCTCGGCGCTCGAGTTCGTCGTCGATCCTGCCGATGCCGCCCCTACGCGCGCCCTGCTGGCCGACGTCGCCGCCGGAGGTTGACGCGAACTACCGTCCTGCGGATGCAGGACTCCGTGACCGTATCCATCGACGCAACTCCGGAGCAGGTGTGGGCGCTCGTGAGCGACGTCACCCTGATCGGGCGCTACAGCCCGGAGACCTTTGAGGCCGAGTGGCTCGACGGGGCCACAGGGCCTGCCGTGGGCGTGCGGTTTCGTGGGCACGTGAAGCGGAACCAGAAGGGCCCGACCTATTGGGCCGCCTGCGTCATCACGGAGTGCGAGCCGAACAAGGCGTTCGGGTTCACCGTGGGAACGACCGTGGAGAAGGGCCTCAACAACTGGCGCTACGAGCTGACCCCAAACGCCGACGGGACTACCGACGTCACCGAGTCGTTCCGCCTCAAGCAGACGCCCGCGCTCAAGGTGTACTGGGCGCTCCTCGGCTGGGCTCGCGGCAAGACGAACCGACGGGGCATGCAGCGCACGCTCCAGGCCATGAAGGCCGAGCTCGAGCAGGGCTGACCCGGACCGTTCAGTCTCGGCCCTGCCAGGTGCAGAGGCACGCTTCGTTGCCCTCGGGGTCGGCAAGCACCCAGAACGCTGGCGCTTCCCGGTCGCTCAACAGGGTGCCCCCTGCCACAAGGGCTGCCGCGAGTCGGTCCGCAAGCTCGTCGTCCGGGACGACGATGTCGACGTGCAACCGATTGCGCTGCGGACGGGGCTCGTCCATCTGCTGAAACCAGATGGAGGGGCCGATGCCGCGCCGGTCGCGAATGCCGTCGACGAGATCGCCCGGTTTGGCGGGGGGCTCGTCCTCATAGTCCAGCACGGCGTTCCAGAAGGGGCGCACAAGATCGATGTCGCTGGCATCGATCGCCACCTCCACCCGGCTACTGCGTCGCGGCTCGCTCGCCATGCCGGCGGTCGCCGCGATCTCGGAGATCGTCGCGGCAAGGCGGGCGTCCCGCTGGCTGAGGCCCCCAACGTCGTGACTGGCGAGCCGAACGTGCACTCGACCCGGGTAGCGCAGCTCGACGTCGGGATGGTGATCGGCTGCGTCGGCAGCGTCGGCGACCGACGTGATGAACGCGGCGCCCTCGGCGAATGACGGAGCGACAAACCACGCCTCGATCGAGTGCAGGAGGATGCGCCAGTCTGGGAGAGCGAACGTGGCAGCGAACTCGGAGCGGGGGATGCGGTCGGCCATGGGCCCACGGTAGAGCCGACCGGCAGCCGCCGTAGGCGCGAACCCACTCGGAGGCGCCGCACCAGCCCCGGTAGGTTCACCGCGATGAACGAGCAGAAGGGCTCTCCGTATTCGAGGAGAATCGGCGGGTTCCTGCTCGCCGAGGCCCTCAGCGCGATCGGATCCCTCGCGACGATGATCGCCATCTGGGCCTACGCGGCGTATGAGTACGACGCCAGCGCAGGTGAGATCTCCCTGTTCGGCATTGCCTACTCGGCCCCGGGCGTGATCCTCGGCCCCCTCACCGGCCTCGTCATCGACCGCCTCGGCCCTCGGGGCACGCTGCTCGGAGCGAAGGCCCTGGGTGTCGTGGCCTCGCTTGCGCTCCTGTCCGCCCACGACTTCCGAACGCTGGCCCTGCTCAGCGCACTGCATGGTGTGGCCGGCGCCTTCTCCCGGCCCGCCCTGAGCTCGATGCCACCGCGGATGGTCGACGACGAGCACCTCGCTCGCACCAACGCGCTGGTCGGCCTCACCGACCAGCTCGCGATCGTGCTCGGCCCGGTGGCCGCCGGCGTGTCCATCGCGGCGTTCGGCTTCTCAGGTGCCTTCGTGTTCGACGCCCTCACCTACGCATTGGGCATCGTCGTCCTCCCGCTGGTTCAGCTGCGACCGATCGCCCCGCTCGAAGGCGCGCACCCTGACGATGAGCCCGCCGTCCCTCGGCTTCGCGATGCCCTCGACGGTTGGCGGCTGGTGGCGCGCTCCCCCATCCTCCGACGGGTGGTGGGTGCATCCTTCTCGGTCCACCTCCTCTACGGCACCGCGATCCTCGCCGAGCCGCTGTACGTCCGAGATGTGCTCGAGCGATCCACGAGCGTGTTTGCTGGCCTCCAAACCATCTTCGGTGTGTTCCTCGTGCTCGGCGGGCTAGTAGCGGCAAAGCTCGGCAATCGAATGGCGAGCTTCGGATGGGTGGCCCTCGGCGTCGTGACATCGGGCGCCACCGCCATCCTCTACTTGGGCACCGAGCTCCTCGTGGTGGCGGTCATCGGCGTCTGCCTCTGGGGCGTGGCGACGGCGATCATCTGGGGACCATCGCGCACGGTGCTGCAACGGTCCTCGCCAGCGCACGCCCATGGGCGCGTGATGGCCGCTGACATGCTCGCGTCGAACTTGGCGATGTTCCTTGGATTGGGGCTCGCGGGGGTGCTGATCGAGCTCGTCGGCGTGCAGACCGCGATGCTCGGGCTCGGGCTCACGGTCATGGCCGCGGGCAGTGTGCTGGGACGCGCCGATCGGCGCGACCGCGCGACGCCGGTGCTCGCCCACGTGGAGCTCGACCCGGCCCTCATCTAGACCCGGGCACTACGGTCCCGCCCATGGCGTTCGAAACGGTGACCGGATACTGCTGGCCGCAATCCGTGGTGGGTGGCGGCACCGTCGGGCTGCACCTCTCCTCGGCCGGAGCACGCCCGGTGTCGGTCGAGGTAGCACGCGTGGGCGGCCAGCGAACCGTGGTGTTCGCTGACGATGCCGTGCCTGCCGACAGCCACCCCACTCCCACCGACGCACACTCCGCTGGTTGCGGCTGGCCTGCCGCGCTGGTGCTCGACGTCGACGCCACGTGGGCCTCCGGCTACTACGAGGTGACCCTCGAGATCGACGTCGACGGAAAGCCGCGGCGGACGCACGCCTTCTTCGTCGTACGACCGCGGCTGGGAGCCCCCACCGCGTCGATCCTGCTCGCCCTCGCCACCAACACCTGGCACGCCTACAACGACTTCGGCGGCCGCAACCTCTACACGGGCGGCACCCAAGTATCACTGCAGCGTCCGATGTCCCCCGGGTATCTGTTCAAGCCCCCCGGTCTCGGCCGACGCGTCACCACGACCGCACCCCCGGACCCGCAGATGGCCGCGCACGTCGGCTATCTGTCGCTGAACCACCTCTCGCCATACGCCGGGTCCGCTGGCTGGCCCGACTGGGAACAACCGTTCATCGCATGGGCTGAGGACCACGGCTACGCCATCGACGTCGTCACGAATGCCGATCTCGAGGACCACCCCGACCTCCTCATCGCCAGCGGCTACTCGCTGTTCTTGTCCGTGGGCCACGACGAGTACTGGTCGGCCGGCATGCGCGACACGGTGGAGGGCTTCATCGGGCGCGGCGGCAATGCTGCCTTCCTCTCCGGCAACACGGCGTTCTGGCAGGTGCGCCTCGAGGACGCCACGTCCGAAGGCCCCGCGGCGACCATGGTCGGCTACAAGGGATTCTTCAAGCAGGACCCAGTCTTCGGCACCGATCGGGTGAGCGAGCTCACGAGCATCTGGTCCGACCACCTCATCGAGCGGCCCGAGAACCACATGACCGGCGTGAGCTTCGCCCGGGGCGGGTACCACCGCATCGGCAAGCGGGCGACGGCCGGCGCTGGCGGCTACACCGTCCACCGGCCCGACCACTGGCTGTTCGACGACACCGACGTGGGCTACGGCGACCTGCTCGGCGCCGCGAGCACCACGGTCGGCTACGAGTGCGACGGCTGCGACTTCACCTACCGCGACGGCCTCCCCTACCCCACGGGCGTCGACGGCACCCCTGCGGACTTCGAGATCCTGGGCACGGCTCCGGCGGCCCACTTCACCCGCACAACGGCCGCCCGTCCACCCGCCCCCAACGAGCCATCCGAGGTGGAGTTCATCGCCTCACGCCTCTTCGGTGGCAGCCGGTCCGAGGCCGATGTCGAGCGCATCTCCTACGGGCACGCCGTACTCGGCACGTACACCTCAGCCGGAGGTGGCACGGTCGTCACCTCCGGCAGCACCGACTGGGCCCACGGCCTCGCCGGCCGCGACCCGCAGATCGAACAGATCACCAAGAACATCCTGACGCGCCTCGGCACCTAAACACCCCGTTCTTGCGTCAGCCCACGGCGCCCTGCGCCCGGACCTGACGCCAGAACGGTTGGGGGCCTCAGGCCTGCGCGGGTTCGGCCATGACGGACTCCTCGACGGCACCCATGAGGGCGGACACGAGGTCGCGGATCTCGGCGGGGGCCTTGGACGGGGCGCCAGCGTCGAACGGGGGCTGGGGGTCGTACTCAATGCCGAGTTGAATGGCCTGGGCGACCTCGGGGCCCGCCAGCTTCTCGGCGAGCACGAGCGCCATGTCGATGCCGGCTGAGACACCGGCCCCCGTGATGACCTTGCCGTCGATGACGACGCGCTCCTCCGTGGGGGTGGCGCCATAGCTGGCGAGGTGGTCGTAGGACAGCCAGTGGCTTGTGGCGCGCTTGCCTTCGAGCACGCCGGCGGCGCCGAGTAGCAGCGAGCCCGTGCAGACTGACGTGGTCCATGTGGTGGTGGCATGGGCCGCGCGGATCCAGTCGACGACCGGGCCGCCATCGGCTGCGATCCGACGGGTGACCATGCCGCCGGGCACGAGCAGGATGTCGGGCGACGGCACGTCCGCGAACGTGTGCTCGATGTCGAAGCGGAGGAGCCCGTTGTCGTCTGCGAGTACGCCCACCTTCTCGGCCACGATCACCACGTGCACGTCAGGAAGGTTCGTCAGCACCTGGTAAGGGCCGATGGCGTCGAGAGCGGTGAAGCGCGGGTAGAGCCCGATGGCGATCTGCATGGGGACATCCTGCGCCAGGGCCATCTTGTCAGCAATGACAAGTTCCCCACCTATTCAGCCAGCAGGGCTGCCGTCCGACAACCTCCTCCGGATCTGGCGTCAGATGTTGGCGGCGTGCGCCCGAAGTCGACGCCAGATGCCCGGGGGGGGCTAGCGGACGGCATCGTAGAGAAGGTCGATCGACCCGCCTTCGCCCACGACGTCGAGGAGCTGGTCACGGCCCTGGAGCACATGCTCGTGCACGAGCCGTCCGGCCCGCTCCGCCTCGCGCAGGCGAACTGCTTCGGCAATCATCTGGTGGAAGAGGACCGAGCGCGCCATGGCCGCGGGCTGGTAGTGGCGAAAGGCTTGGAAGACGAGCGTGTCGTCCACCGTGCGGGCGAGCGCCTGGGCCAAGCGGTCGTGGTGGGCGGCAACCAGCACCGAGTGGTGGAAGCGCTCGTTGGCGGCAAACACCCGACGGACGGCGATGACCTCGCCGGCGCGGGCGTCCGACACGGCGGCTGCGAACTCGGTCTCAGCCGCCGTGATCGCTGAACGCTCGTCGCTGGAGGCCCGAGTGGCCGCCAGCTCAGCGGCCATCGCCTCCAGTCGAGCGCGCAGCTCGTAGAGGTCGCCGATCTCGTCGACCGTGAGGCCGCGCACGCTCACCCCGCGGTTCGGCTGCACCTCCACCAGCCCTTCGGACTGCAGGCGGCGGAACGCCTCGCGCACCGGGGTGCGCGAGAGGTCGAGCTCCTCGGCGATGCGCTGCTCGACGAGCCGTTCGCCGGGGCGGTAGCGGCCCTCGACAATGCTCCGACGGATCTCGTCGTACGCGCTACCCATCGGGATGGTCACGGGGGCGGAAGCGAGGACCGGCGATGCCCAGATGGCTGCCCACCGGACGCCCGACCGCGGCACACGCCAGCGACGCCGCGGCGATGAGGCCGTCGAGCGAGACCCCAGTGGGAACGCCCATCAGGTCCAGCGCGTACACGAGGTCCTCGAGGGCGACGTTGCCCGTCGCCCCAGGCGCGAACGGGCAGCCCCCGAGCGCGCCAACGCTGCCATCGATCCTGGTGACTCCCGCCGCCACCGCTGCCAGGGCGTTGGCCACTCCAAGACCGCGGGTGTCGTGGAGGTGCACGCCGAGTCGCACTGACGTGCTGGCCTCGACGGCGGCGATCAACGCCGCTACCTCGGTCGGAACGGCGACGCCGATGGTGTCGGCCAGCGACACCGACGCCACGCCCAGCCCACTCGCCCGCGCTGCCAGCTCGGCAACCCGACCAGGAGGCACCTCGTGCTCGTAGGGACAGCCGAAGGCCGTCGCAAGGGTGAGCTCCAGTGCGACCGAGGTCTCAGCGGCGAGGGCGGCGACCCGGTCGAGGCCTGCCATCGCGTCATCGGTGGACGCCCCCGCGTTGTGCCGGCTGTGCGTATCGCTGACCGACACGACGTACTGGAGATGACGGATTCCCGCCTCCAGAGCACGCTCTGCGCCCCGCTCGTTGAGCACGAGACCCCACCGAACGACCGGCACGCTCGCGGTGGCCGCGCACAGCGCCTCCGTGTCGGCCATGGCGGGCACACGATCGGCACGCACGAAGCTGCCTACCTCCAGCTCCGTGACCCCCGCTGCCACGATCGCCTCGAACAGCGCAACCTTCGTGGCCGTTGCAAGCGGGGCCTCGTCCTGCAGCCCGTCGCGCAACGTGACGTCACGTAGGACGACCGCAGCCGCGCCGCTACTCATCATCAGGCACGCTGATGCGCAACCCCGCAGTGGTGCCGCCCTCGGGAGCGGCGACCTCGACGATGCGTTCGTCCACATCATCGAACTCGGTGCGGAGCGCCCGCGCCATCACTGCGTGCTGGAGGTACAGCGACGTGATGTAGGTGAGCTCCAGGATCTGGCCGTCATCGAGGTGCTCGCGTAGAGCGGCGAACAGCCCGTCGGGCACGCGCCCGAGGTCGTAGACGAGGCAATCGGTGTAGGCGAGCACGAGACGCTCGACGGGCGAGAAGCAATCGGCCGCCGCCCAGTGCGGAACCGCTGCGATGCGCTCCTCCGACACGCCAAGACCACGCAGGGACTTGCAGTGCTGGGAGAAGACGAACTGGCTCTGCGCCGCCCAGCCTGCTCGGGTCTGGCCGAGCTCGCGGAGCACAGGATCGATGCGACGCTTGGAGCTTCGGTAGAGGCCGAAGCCCTGCACGGCATGCTCGAAGACATCCGGCACGTTCGCGAAGGCCGTCCACCAATCGCCCGGCGTGCCGGTTTCAGTGCCCGGCTCGGCTACCGGATCGCGATCGCCGAAGAGCAGGTCGTACATCGTTGTGATGAGTGGCGTGTCGACTTCGGCGCGTGACACTTGGTGGAGGCGAGGCATCTCAGCTCCCGACGGGAAGGGTCCTGACGGCCTCATGGCTCACGTCGGCGGACGTGAGGGCACGAGTCCATGCGGCGAACTCCAGCAGGATCCCGTCTGGATCCTGGAAGTAGATCGAGCGCACGAACACGCCGGGATGCATCTCCGTGCTGATCCCCCACTCGCTGTCATCGTGGTTGGCGAGATCAGTGCAATCCACGCCCGCGGCTCGGAGGCGATCGACGTATCCCTCGATGGCCTCCGCAGGGACGTTGAAGGCCACGTGGTTCATCGAGCCGTGAGCCGACGTCAGCTCGCCGGTGTCGGGCCGGTGTGCCGGAGCCGCGATGCCGGGGGCGTGGGGTGGAGCGTCGGCGAACCAGAAGAACGCCAGCGCGTCGCCTCCACCGCAATCGAAGAAGAAGTGCTGACCCATGCCAGCCGGGAGCTCCACAGTCTTGATGAGCGGCATGCCCAAGACATCGCGATAGAACGCCACCGTCCGGGCCATGTCCTGGCACACCAGCGCCAGGTGATTGATCCCGCTGTACTCGAACGACGACTCAGACATGGGCCACCTCGCGGCACGATTGTGTGCAACACGGCGCCGCACCGCCCCGGTCTAGCACGCCTTCCGCCTGCCTGACCGTCGATTGTGTACAGTCCGCAGCCATGTCCTCATCGTCGCGAGGTCCGCTCGAGGGCATCAAGGTGCTTGAGCTCGGGAGCTTCATCGCCGGACCCTTCGCCGGCCAGCTCCTCGGCGACTACGGCGCTGATGTGATCAAGGTCGAGTCCCCCGATGGCGGCGATCCAATGCGCACGTGGGGCGTGACCTTCGAGGGCCACGGACTCTGGTGGCCCACCATCGGCCGCAACAAGCGCTCCGTCGTGGCAGACCTGCACGACGAGGCTGACCGTCGCGTCGTTCGTCGCATCGCCGCGGAAGCTGACGTCGTGCTCGAGAACTTCCGACCCGGACGGCTGGCCGACTGGGGGCTCGACTACGACACCGTGCGCGCCACCAACCCCGGCGTTGTGATGGTGCACGTGTCCGGCTTCGGTCAGACGGGCCCGCGCTCCAGCGAGGCGGGCTTCGGTTCCATCGGAGAAGCCGTTGGTGGGATCCGTCACACCACCGGCGATCCCGACCGCGCTCCCGCCCGTTGTGGGATCAGTCTGGGCGACTCGCTCGCAGCACTGTTCGCGGTGATCGGCACGCTCGCCGCGCTTCAGGAGCGGCAACGTAGCGGCGTGGGCCAGGAAGTCGACGTCGCCATCTATGAGGCAGTCGCCGCGCTGATGGAGTCGTCCATGGCTGATCTCGAGGTGGGTGGCCAGCAGCGCGGTCGCACCGGCGGCACGCTGCCTGGGGTGGCTCCCGCAAACGCGTACCCCACCGCGGACGGCTCTGACGTGCTGATCGCCGGGAATGCCGATTCCGTGTTCAGTCGCCTCTGCGACGCGATGGGCGACCCCGCGGTCGCCGATGACGAGCGCTTCGCCACGCACACCGCGCGAGGCCATCACGCCGCCGACCTCGATGCACTCGTGGGACGCTGGACGGCCACGCTCTCGGCCGATGACCTGCTGGCTCGGCTGGCGCACCATTCGGTGCCTGCCGGCCGGGTGTACACCGCCGCCGACATGCTCACCGACCCGCACTATCTCGCCCGCGACATGGTGCAGCGGGTCACCGCCCGCGCCGGATTCGACCTGCCCATGACGGGCATCGTCCCGCGCTTCAGCCGCACCCCCGGCACGATCCGCAGCGTCGGCCCCACCCTTGGGGAGCACACCACCGACTTTTCCTAGTTCTGTGAACGGATACGTCCGGATACCGGACGTATCCGTTCACAGAACCAGAGGGGGCTACTCCAGGGTGGCGTAGTTGGTGGAGCGATCGGCGAGACGGGTGCCGGCAACGGCTTCGACGCAAGCCGCTAGATCGACGAGGTACTCCTCGATGACGGGTGCGTTGCCGGCGCACACGGTGGAGTGGAGCGAGTCGGGCGGCTTCTGGCGATCGTGGAACCACCCCTTGGCCTGGAGGGCATCGCCGAGGGCGAACGCATCGAGGGCATCCTCATAGCCGGGGGCCACGGCCATGGCTACGAGGTGGGCCTCAGGCTCGCCGAGAACCTGCAAACCGGGGATGGCACGAATGCCCTCGACCATGCGCCGATGCGTATCGATCGTCAGCTTGGTGAGGCGCTGGTAACCCTCCGCGCCGAGGTGGTGGAGGATCGCCCACGCACACGCCATCGGGAGCGCGGAGCGGGTGCCCTGGAGTCCGGGCGAGGCATAGAAGCCGCCGAGCCAGTCGTCGAACACGAACGTCTGGTGCTGCCGGAGCGCCTTCGTGCGATGCAGGATGACCGACGCCCCCTTCGGTGCGTAGCCCAGCTTGTGAATGTCGGCAGAGATCGTGGTGACGCCCTCGACGCGGAAGTCCCACGGTGCCACATCCATCCCCAGCTGTTCCATGAACGGGAGCACGAAGCCGCCCATGCAGGCATCGGTGTGGAAGTTGGCGCCCACCTCCATGGCCAGCGCCGCCAGCTCCGGAATGGGGTCGATCACACCCTGGGGGTACTGCGGGGCAGAGCCCACCACGAGCACGGTGTTCTCGTTGACGAGGTCGGCCGCCGCGTCGACATCAGCGCGCCAGTCGGCGAGCACCGGCACCCTGCGCACGGTGAGGCCGAAGTAGTGCGCGGCCTTGTGGAAGGCCGCATGCGCGCTGATCGGTAAGACCATCTCGGGGGCAGTGATCCCGCGTTCCTCGCGGCAGCGCTCGCGAGCGGCCTTCACCGCCAACAGGATGCTCTCCGTGCCGCCCGAGGTCATGAAGCCCGATGCCTCCTCGCCGTGAAGCAGATCGGCGGTGATGCCGACCACCTCGGACTGGATCCTTGCCAGGCTCGGGAAGGCCTTCGTGTTGAGCGCGTTGTCGTGCAGGAACATCGGCGCGACGGCCTCGAGCAGCGCATGGGCTTCGGGGCCCGCGTCGTAGACCATCCCGAAGGTGCGGCCGTCCTGCCAGCGCACGTCCTTCTCCCGCATGCCCGCGAGCGTGCTGAGGATCTCCTGTTGGGTCTGACCAGAGCTGGGGAGCGCCATGGGGCGGAGCGTAAGCGAGGAACGTCGGGCTAGTCGGAGACGGGCACTCCGACAGCCGCGTCGACGGCCGCAACGCGACCGCTGGCGGTCCGACTGGCCTTGCGCTGGCGCCGTCGAGGGAGGAGCAATCGGTAGACGACGAAGAAGCCCACGGCCGACACCGACCCAACAGAAGCCCAGATGTAGACGGGGTTGTTGGCGTCCGTCCCCGCGGTGAACCCGTGGAGGTCGCGCGGCGAGTCGGCTGACCCGACGGTGGTGGGTCGGGTCAGGTCGCAGTGATCCGATCGACCGCACGCGCGAAGAGGCCGAGGGTGGTGGCGTGGAGGAGATCGCCGATCTCCACCGGAGCCTTGCCGGCGAAGGCGCGGGCGTGGGTGCCCTCGAGGATGATGCCGAGCTTGAAGCAGGCGAGCACCTCATACCAGGCCATGGCGGACAGATCGCGCGTGGTCTGCTCGGCGTAGCGGGCCACCAGCTCTGCGCCCGTGGGCAGGCCACCCTCGGTGCTCAAGGGGCCGCCGCCGATCGATCCCTGATCGCCGGTGGGCCAGGTGGCCAGCAGCCAGCCGAGGTCGAGCAGCGGATCGCCGACCGTACACATCTCCCAGTCCACGATGGCTGCCACCTCGGGGCCGTCGTGGCGGAACATGAGGTTGGCGAGGTGGTAGTCGCCGTGCGACAAGCCAGGCGTGAACGAGCGGGGACGGTTCGCCTCCAACCACACGGCGACGTCGTCGAGCCCGGGGATGGCCGGCCCGGGGTTTCCATCGTGGCGCCGGTAGGACTCGAGCTCGGACAGCCAGCGCGGCACCTGACGCTCCAGGAACCCGTCGGGCTTGCCCACGTCGCCCAGGCCAACGGCCTCGTGGTCGACGGCCCCCAGTGCGGCCGCGGCGTCGACGGCGGCGAGCCCCATCGCGTGCCGGACCGAGGGATCGCGGGCGTGGAGCGCCGGCAGCCCGACGGTCGGGTTGAAGCCGTCGACCGACTCCATCAGGTAGAAGACGGCCCCACCGCCGAGCACGTCGTCGTCCGGGCAGGCGGCGAGGAGGCTGGGGTGCGGCACTGCGCTCCCGGCCAGCGCGGCGAGCACGCGCATCTCCCGCCGCAGCGCGTCGTTGCTCGTGGGGCGCAGGTGCCAGGGGCCGCGGCGCAGGACATAGGTCTGTCCGCCGCGGTCGAAGCGCACGAGGACGTTCTGGGTTCCCCCCACGAGTGGCTCGACGCCGGTGATCTCCCCCGCCGGAAGGTCCTGGCCGTCCATCCACGCCGCCAGCGCCTCCAGGTCGACGAACGGCGCGGCCTCGGCCATCAGAGCGGCGTGACGTAGGCGCCCGAGATCCCACCGTCCACCAGGAAGGTGGACCCGGTGACGAACGACGCGTCGTCGCTGGCCAAGAACGCCACGGCCGCCGCGATCTCCTCGGCCTCGGCGAAGCGACCCATCGGGATGTGCACGAGCCGCCGGGCCGCTCGCTCCGGGTCCTTGGCGAACAGCTCCTGGAGGAGCGACGTGTTCACCGGGCCGGGGCAGAGCGCGTTGACGCGGATGCCCTGGCGCGCGAACTCCACGGCCAGCTCGCGGCTCATGGCCAGCACGCCGCCCTTGGACGCGGTGTAGGAGATCTGCGAGGTGGCCGCCCCCATGACGGCGACGAACGACGCTGTGTTGATGATCGACCCGCGCCCCTGGCGCTGCATGAACGGGAGGGCGTACTTGCAGCACAGGAACACCGACGTGAGGTTCACGTCCTGCACGCGGCGCCAGGCGTCGAGCCCTGTCGTCAGGATCGAGTCGTCGTCGGGCGGGGAGATGCCGGCGTTGTTGAACGCGATGTCCACCGCTCCGTAGGCGTCGACGGTGGCCGCGAACAGGGCCTCCACCTGTGCCTCGTCGGTGACGTCGGTGGCCACGAAGAGCCCATCCACCTCACTCGCGGCCGCCGACCCGGGGGCGGCGTCGCGGTCGGCGATGACGACGTTGGCCCCCTCGGCCGCCAGGCGGCGAGCGGTGGCGAGGCCGATGCCACTGGCACCTCCGGTGACCACCGCGACGCGGTCGGCAAGACGTTGGGTGAGATCCACAAGAGCTCCGTTCAGGTCGAGATGAAGACGTTCTTCACGTCGGTGAAGGCGTCGAGCGCGTCAGGGCCGAGCTCCCGGCCGAGGCCCGACTGCTTGAACCCACCGAAGGGCGTCCAGTAGCGCACGGACGAGTGCGAGTTCACGGAGAGGTTGCCGGCTTCGACGCCTCGAGCGACCCGCAGCGCCCGCCCCACGTTCTCGGTCCAGATGGAGCCGGACAGGCCATAGGGACTGTCGTTGGCGATGCGGATGGCGTCGGCCTCGTCATCGAAGGGCACGACGGTGACAACCGGTCCGAAGATCTCCTCCACGAAGGCGCGATCGCCCGGCGCCACGGGAGCCAGGACCGTGGGCGGATACCAGAACCCGGGGCCCGACGGCGCCGAGCCGAGGATGGCAACAGGGGCACCTTCGGGGACGAAGGACGCCACGGACTCCCGGTGGGCGGCAGAGATCAGTGGACCCATCTCGGTGTCGTCGAGGGTGGGGTCGCCCACCCGCACCCCGGCCACCGCCGGCTCCAACAGCGCGAGGAAGCGATCGTGCACCGACCGTTCCACCAGGATGCGCGAGCGCGCACAGCAGTCCTGCCCTGCGTTGTCGAACACGGCGTAGGGCGCGGTGGCGGCGGCCCGCTCGAGGTCCGCGTCGGCGAACACGATGTTGGCGCTCTTGCCGCCGAGCTCGAGCGTGATCCGCGTCATGGTGGCCGCCGCCCCGACCATCACCGACCGGCCCACCTCGGTTGAGCCGGTGAACACGATCTTGCGGACGTCGGGGTGATCGACCAGGCGCTGCCCCACCACCGAGCCCTGACCGGTGATGACCTGGAACACATCGGCCGGGATGCCCGCGTCGAGGGCCAGCTCGCCGAGCCGCATCGCCGTGAGCGGCGTGAGCTCGGCTGGCTTCAGCACCACGGTGTTGCCAGCGGCGAGGGCGGGGGCGAATCCCCACGCCGCGATTGGCATCGGGAAGTTCCACGGAACGATCACGCCCACGACCCCGAGGGGTTCGCGGAAGGTGACGTCAAGGCCACCCGCCACCGGGATCTGCCTCCCGAACAACCGCTCCGGAGCGCCCGAGTAGTAGTCGATGACGTCGCGCGCGTTGCCAGCCTCCCAACGGGCGTTGCTGATCGTGTGACCCGCGTTGGCTACCTCGAGCGAGGCGAGGTGCTCCAGATCGGAGTCCACGGCAGCCGCGAACCGTCGTAGCAAACGAGCCCGGTCTCCCGGTGCCACGGCCGCCCATGCCGGGAAGGCCGCCCGAGCGCGAGCGATGGCTGCATCGACGTCTGCGGCTGGTGTCCGGATGACGCGAGCCACCACGACCTCAGTGGCGGGGTTGATGACCTCGTGCAAGGTCATGTGGCCACCGATGCCGCCGCGACCAGCGCCACAAAGAGACGCTCGTCGCCGTCCTCCTCTGGGTGCCACTGCACCCCCAGGGTGAAGCGGGCGCCGGGGAGCTCAACGCCTTCGATGGTGCCGTCCGCGGCGCGGGCCGATGTGGCGAGACCGTGGCCCAACTGGTCGATGGCCTGGTGATGGTGGCACTGGCCTTGAGGAGCGTGCCCGACGATGGCTCCGAGCCGACTGCTCGGGTCGACCTCCATCGTCACCGCGCCGAACGAGCCGAGGGCGGGCCGGTGCGTGGCCTCCCCCACCACCTCGGGCAGGTGTTGGTGAAGGGTGCCTCCTAGTGCCACGTTCAAGAGCTGGGCGCCCCGACAGACCGCGAGCACCGGCAGGTCGATGGCCATGGCGGCACGCAGAAGCGCCAGCTCCCACGAGTCTCGCTCTGATCGCGGCGCATCGGTCTCTGCGTGGACGGGTGCGCCGTAGCGCCCCGGGTCGACGTCAGGGCCGCCGGTGAGCACCAGGCCGTGGAGGCCGGCAACAACTGCGGCGGCGGCCGCATCGAGGTCGCCAGGAACGATGGGCGGGAGGAGCACAGGCAGCCCACCGGAGCGCGCGACCACCTCGATGTAGTTCGTCGGAAGCAGCGCGGCGCGCTGCTTCCACACGCCCCACTCAGCGTGCTCCACGTAGGTCGAGAGCCCGATGAGCGGCGTCACAGCCGCTCGAACCCCCGCACCCGCTCCCAGTCGGTGACGGCCGCGTCGAACGCCACCTGCTCGATGCGGGCTGCGTGCACGTAGTGGTCCACCACGTCGTCGCCCAGCGCCGCACGAGCGATGGCGGATCCGTCCAACAGCGCTGTTGCGTCGCGCAGTGTCGCCGGCACACGCGGTCGGTCGGATACATACGCGTTGCCCGTGAGCTCCGCTTCGAGTTGGAGCTCGTTGTCGAGACCGTGCAGACCAGCGGCGATCACCGCTGCAAGAGCAAGGTAAGGGTTCACGTCGCCGCCGGGTACGCGATTCTCGACCCGCAGCGACGGGCCGTGGCCCACCACCCGCATCGCACACGTGCGGTTGTCCCTGCCCCATGCGACCGTGGTGGGGGCGAAGGTCCCCGCAGCGAAGCGCTTGTAGGAGTTCACGTTGGGGGCGTAGAGCAGCGACAGCTCCTCGAGGCAGGCGAGCTGGCCCGCCAGCCAGCGCTCCATCAATGGGGAGAAACCGGCTGCCTCACCGGTGCCGTCGCCCGCCATCACCGGCTCGCCGTCGGGGGAGCGAACGCTCAGGTGGATGTGGCAGGAGTTGCCCTCCCGCTCGTCGTACTTGGCCATGAACGTGAGGCTCACGGCCTCCTGAGCCGCGATCTCCTTGGCTCCCAGCTTGTAGAGGGAGTGCTGATCGGCGGTGACGAGGGCTTCGTCGTACTTGAAGGCGATCTCGTGCTGCCCGAGGTTGCACTCACCCTTTGCCGACTCGACTACGAGGCCGGCACCGG
>JANOQG010000019.1:0-4612 GCA_031422255.1 Actinomycetes bacterium
CCGCGATCGCAGCACGAGCCGCCACATCCAACTCGGCCTCAGGCGGAGGGAGCTGCGGGGCGGCCTTGGTGGTGTCATACCCCTGGCCATCGCCCACATCGAGGCCCGGAAGCCAGCCCGCGAACACGGCCGCGGGAACCACCACGGCCACGGCCACGAACGCCGAGCCGAGGAGACGGGCCAAGCGCCTGAGGAGGGCCGCCCTGAAGAAGCGGGACTCAGCCGCGGGTGCCCCAGGAGCCATCACGGATGCGAGCCATCGCCCAGAGGAGCTGCGGGGAGATCGCCAGGTAGAACCCCGTGCCAGCCAGCGCGTACCACCAGAGCCCGTCGTCTCGCATGCAGCGGTAGACGAGTGCGTATCCCATCGAGATGAGATAGAGCCCAAGGAGGTAGGCCACCAGCGTGATGGGACTCGACGAGGCGGCGACCGTGAGGTGGTAGGCGATCACGAACGGGCTGGCCAGGCTGGCGAACACGCCCACCAGGACGAACGGGAAGGCCACGGGTCGCGTGCGCCACAGGTGGGCGAGCAACAGTGGCGATTCCCGCGCCCATGACTTCTTCCATCGCAGCTGTTGGCGCAGGAACTTCGAATAGGTATCGGGTGCATCAGTCCATGCCTCGGCGTCGCCGGCATAGCGGCACCGCCAGCCCCTTCGGAGCAGCATGTTGGTGAGGGCTCGGTCGTCTCCGTATGTGCAGCGCACCCCGAGGAAGCGCTGTCCTTCCCAGCCCTCGAGGACCTCCATGACAGCCGACCGGCGATAGGCGGCGAAGCAGCCGGAGCAGCAGGTCACCGCCCCGACCACCGACTCCGCGGACTTCAGCAGCTGAAACGAGACGTAGTAGCGCACTGCCTGCATGCGAGTGAGCAGATTGGTGGCCGCGTTGCGCACGTGCGTGAGGCCCGAGATGGCCCCGACCCGAGGATCGATGAAGCCCTGGACCAGACGGCGGACCGCGTCGGGCGCCGGGTGGCTGTCGCTGTCGATGAAGACGATGATCTCGGCGCTCGTCACGCGCATGCCGGCCGCCATCGCCGCCCGCTTGCCCTGATTGGTGCCGAGCAAGATCTCCCGAACGCCCCTCCCATCGTGTCGTTCCACTGCATCGTGCATGTGGCGGGCGGTGTCGTCCGTGGAACCGTCGTCGATGCACACGATCTCGAGGCGATCGGCGGGGTAGTCCAGCGCCACACACGCATCGATGGTTCGAGCCACCGCCGCGCCTTCGTTGAAGGCCGGGATGACGATCGCAACCGTGGGCTCATGGTCCGCCCATGCAGGCGACCGGTAGAAGAGGGCAAAGCCGAACCGCGACAGCACGAAGGTGCTGACGGCGAGGCTGTAGGTGGTGGTGACCGGCCCGAGGGTGCCGTCCATCAGCCGGTTGGCGAGATGCCAGCTGATGGCCAGCGCGATGACCAGCACCCCGACCCCTGCGGCCACGCTGCCCGCGCGTCCCGGCCGTGCAGGGGCGGGCGGAGCCTCCCGAACGATGCGCGGACCGGTACGGTCCGTGAGGTCGATGACGTCATTGGGCCCGGGCAGGGCGAGGTCGGGAGCGCTCGATGCCTGGTCGACTGCTGTGCTTCCGGGAGTCCGATCCACCCTTGCGCTCTCGCCCTCGATTGAGAAACCTGACCGTGCCTACGTCCCCCTGGGCACTTTGGTCGATTCGAGACGATCATGTCCAACACAGTGGTCGATGCCCTCCGAAGCGTGAGGACCAGGTGCTCAAGAGAGACGGAGCTGACGGAGGATGTCCGCGCTGTCGAAGTACACACGCTCGCACACAATGCCCTCGCCGCCGTCCTCGAAGATGAACAGCGCGGCCATTCGGCTACGGAACGTCCGCCCGCTTGCCTCGATCCCGCGCAGGGGCCCCTCGTGCGTGCCCAGCAGGTCGAGCTCGACGATCACCGCGTCGTCGGTGGACCGCATCGACACCACCTCGTTCCGCTGGTCCGGGAACGGGGTGCGACTGAGGGTGAAGTACTGCCGCACTTCCGTCTCGCCATCAAAGATCTGTCCCGTGGCCATCAGCTCGTAGCGCGGGTGCGCGAAGGTTCCGATCACTGCGTCGTAGTCGTGGCGGTTCTCCGCCTCCATGTGCTCACGCACCACGGCTTCTCGGCGAGCGCGCAGGTCGGGATCAGTCATCGTCGTCCTCGAATCGATGGGCGTGGAGCAGAAACGCGGCCAGCACCCCGGCAGCAGCCCCGAACACATGCCCCTGCCAGGACACCCCGGGTTTCGGCACCAGCCCCCACAGCACCCCGCCGTACACGAGGAAGGTCACGACGCCCCCGATGAGGTAGCTGAACCGGTGAGCGAAGAGCCCACGACTGACGAGGTAGGTGAGGTACCCGAACACCAAGCCGCTCGCACCGATGTGCAGCGAGTTGGGTGGGCCGCTCAGCCAGGTTCCCGCCCCGCTGAACAAACCCACGATCACCGTCACCCGAAGGAAGCGGCGAGCGCCCTCCAGTGCGATCGCTCCACCCATCAGCGCAAGCGGAAGCGTGTTGGTCACGAGGTGCCCAAACCCGGTGTGGAGGAACGGGGCGAAGAGGATGCCGTCGAGACCGGCGAGTTCTCGAGGGCGGATGCCGAAGCGGTCCAGCCGACCATCGAGAACGGTGTCCACCAGCTCCTCGCCCCACATCGCCACGATCATCAGGGCTAGGGGGAGCAGCGGCGCGAACGCCCCGCCGGATCCACCTCGCTGCCCCACGTCATCCGTCATCCAACCATCGTGCCAGGACGAGCGCGGCCCCTGGCCAACTACTCGGGAGAGCCCCGGTATGCCTCGGTCAGCCAATCGCACAGCTGGTCATCGACCTGCTGGGGATCGGCGACATTGACCACGTGGTACAGGGTGCGACCGCCGGTGATCACCTTGCGAGCGATCCGATCGCTCGTCACCTTTCGTGTGAGACGGAAGGACACTGCGACCCACTTGGTCATCGGGCGAAGCTCGGCGAAGGTGCGCGAGCGCTTGAGGAAGATTCCCACGGAGACGGGCTCGACGTGCACGGGACCGACCGAAGCCATGTGCGCCACAACTGCGTCGAACACGGGGCGCTCGAAGGGCGGCCCGGTGAGGAAGTAGTCGGCGATCGTCATTGCCGGCGCGCACTCGTGGCCCTGGTTCCGGCGACCGAACTGGCGGGCGCAGCTGGGACACACCCACGACGGCATGATCGAGAGTCTGCCAACCCGCATAGCCTCCCGGCCTGATGATCGCTGACGCGCTGCGGGCGCTCGAGGAAGCCCTTCCGCATGGGGCACTGGTGACGGATTCGGACGTCATCGAGGGATACCGCCACGATCGAGCCGCAACGGTGCGCTCTGGCATGCCCCTCGCACTCGTGCGGGCGACCAGCACCTCCGACGTGCAGGCCACCCTTCGCATTGCCAGTGCTCACTCGATCCCAGTCGTTCCGAGGGGAGCCGGCACCGGACTGTCGGGCGGGGCTTCCGCTGTCGACGGTGCCATCACGTTGTCCACCGAGCGGATGCGTGCGATCACGATCGATCCGGCGGCCATGGTGGCGGTCGTGCAACCCGGGCTGCTCAACGCTGAGGTGAAGGCCGCAGCGCGCGAGCACGGGCTCTGGTACCCACCCGACCCGTCGTCGTATGAGATCTGCTCGATTGGCGGGAACCTCGCAACCAACGCGGGCGGGTTGTGCTGCGTGAAGTACGGCGTGACCACCGACTATGTGCTGGGGCTCGAGGTGGTACTCGCCGATGGGCGAGCAGTGCACCTCGGCGGCCGCACGATCAAGGACGTGGCCGGATACGACCTCAAGCGCCTCTTCGTGGGCTCAGAGGGAACCCTCGGTGTCGTCACGGAGGCCACGCTACGTCTGCGACCCCTCCCCCCAGCGAGCACGACGGTCGTCGGCACGTTCGCTGATGTCGTCACCGCCGGGGAGGCCGTCGCCGCGGTCATGAGCCGAGTGCGTCCAGCAGCCCTCGAGCTGATGGATGCGGCTGCCGTGGCCGCCGTCGAAGCGGTGCGGCCCATGGGCCTCGATCCGGCGATGGGCGCGCTCCTCCTAGCCCAGGTGGATGGACCGCCGGAGGAGGCGTCCACTGTTGCCAGCTGCTTCGAGGCTGCCGGCGCGTCCTACGTCGCTGTGTCCCACGACCCGGAAGAGGGCGAGCTGCTCATGGGCGCTCGGCGGATGGCCATCCCGTGCGTCGAACGCATGGGAACTGTGCTCATCGAAGACGTCAGCGTGCCGATCCCGCGGATTCCGGAGTTGATCGCCGCCATCGTCGCCATCGCCGAGCGCCATGCCACCGCCATCCCCGTCATCGGTCACGCGGGCGACGGCAACTTTCATCCCCTCGTGACCTTCGACGCCACAGATTCAGCGGCCTCCACCCGCGCCGAGGCCGCCTTCGACGACGTGATGGACGCCGCCCTCGCGCTCGGCGGCACTGTGACGGGCGAGCATGGCGTCGGCTCGCTGAAGGCTCGGCACCTGGCCCGGCAGCTCGGGCCTGACGTCATGGAGATCACCCGAGCGGTGAAGGCCGCGCTCGATCCAAACGGGATCCTCAACCCCGGCAAGTGGGTCTGAACCCCCGTTCTG
>JANOQG010000020.1:0-11638 GCA_031422255.1 Actinomycetes bacterium
GGCCCGTCCGGCGGACCAGGGTCGCCCCCGTTGTAGGCGACATCCACCCACGCCGAGGTCATCGACTCGAGCACGAAGCGGTCGCCCACCTGCACGTCGAGATCGGTGGCCATCTTCTCGCTCATGGTCACCTCGTCGACCCGAGCCTGGTCTGAGGCGCGTCCCTCGACGATGAGCGGGATATCGATGGATCCGGCACCAGCCAACGGAAGCGGCGCCAGGGGCAGGAAGTTGTAGTCGGGGAACAGCTCGGCACCCTTCGGCCGCACGAAGAGCTCCCGGACCACCCCCGCCTCCAGCACGCTCGGCGTCGCCGTCACCCTCTCAAGAAGGCTCCGCACCTCCGGCTCACCAACGCCCAGCAGCACGTCCGAGGCCTTGGAGTCCTCCCGCAGCCGGTCCATCGCCGTGGCCGACCGGTCGGCACCCAGGAGGACGGCTAGCACCAAGGCAACCGTCAGCGAGACCGCGGCCACCAGCAACAGGTGCTGCCGCCACCGCGCCTCCCACGTCCGAAGGGCGACCAAGGCGATGGCACCCTGCCCCCTCATGCGCAGAGGACGACGATGGTGTCGGGCACCGCGCCACCTCAACACATCGGCCTCGTCCGAACAAGGTGGGTAGCCCCTTGGTGGAGGCCACCCCGAGAAGTGGTGCTGCCACCCTTCAAGCGAGGTCGCTTCTGTGCTGAGATCCTCGGGTGACTCGTCGGAACCGGTCGGCAGAGCCATGAGCGCTACCGCGGCCCTCGCCCGAACCATGCTGCGCCGCCAGCTGGTGGCCTTCGTCGCGCTGGCGGTCCTCGGTGGTCTCGGGGTGGCGTTCGCCATGACGGCGGCGAGCGGGGCCCGTCGCGCCGATAGCGCCTACACGCGGCTCCGTGAGGCAACGAGCGCCCCCGACACGCTCTACGACGGCAGCGAGCTCGACGATCAGGACGTGCGTGAGCTGTCCGACATCCCCGAGGTCACCGGCATCGCTCGGTTCTCCTACACCCCGATCGCACCGCTACCGCTGACGCCAGGAGTCGACGCCGGATCCTTCATCGGTCTCGACCCCGACTTCCTCTCCCGCGTGTACCGGCCCCTCGTCCTCCGCGGTCGTCTTGCCGATCCTGAAGCGAGCGACGAAGTCGTCATCAACGAGGCCCTCGCCAAGGCCGGCCATCTGGAAGCCGGCCAACGGGTGGAGCTCGTCTCCGGATTCGAGCAGCCGGCCTCGATCGGCGAGGTGACCATCGTGGGAGTCGTGCGGGGCATCTTCGATGTGGGGGTCAACTCCGGCAACCCGTCGATGCTGCTGAGCAAGGCGTTCCTCGACGCCCATGTCTCCGACGTTCAGGTGGGTCCACAGCCGGCGGTCCTCGCCCGGTTCGCCAGGGGTGAAGATGACCTCGCCGCCTTCCAACGAGCCGCCAGCGCCGCTTTGGGTCGCGAGGTGGAGACGCAGTTCACCGGCGACGAGGAAGCCATCAGCACGGAACGGACGCTCAGGGTGCAGACAGTCGGCCTTTGGATCCTCGCGGCGCTGGCCGGCATCGCGACGCTGGTGGCCGTGGCCCAGGCCCTCAGCCGGCTTCTCGACCACGCCCTCGCCGACCTACCCATCCTCGTCGCGATCGGTGTCCGACCGCGCCAGCGCCCCGCCCTGGGCGGGTTCCTCGCCCTCCCGGTGGTTGCCATCGGTGCCCTCGTTGCCACGACCGTTGCCTTTCTGGCCTCACCGCTCATCCCTACCGGCGTCGCCCGTTCCGTGGATCCCGTGCGCGGCCTCCACCTCGATCTGACGATCGTGGTGGGCATGGCTGAATTCTGGGCCTTCGCGGTTGGTGGGGCTGGCATCGCGCTGGACTGGTGGCATAGCACGGGTCCGGTGCGGCCGGCACGGGCACAGCGCACTCGAAAACTGCTTCGACCGTTGCCCCCGCGCGCTCGCCTCGGAGCCGAAGCCGCGCTCGTCCCCGCCACCGGCAAGGGTGGACTGACCTCGCGGTCCGCGTTGGCGACCGCTGTGGTCAGCGTCACCGGCATGGTGGCCATCGCCACCTTCGGTTCGTCGTTGAACCATCTCCTCGACACCCCGGCTCTGCAGGGTTGGAGCTTCGACGCGTCGATTCAGAACGGCGAGACCGACCTCGACGCGCTGCGACAGTCGCTCTCGGGCTTGGAGCACGACAGTGCCGTCAGCGAGATCGCATGGGTCGCCCTGGCGGCCATCCTCATCGAGGGGCGGCCGTTCGAGGCCTACGCGTTCGATCCCAATGGGGGGACGATCCACCCAACGATGCGCTCCGGCCGGCCGCCATTGGCCGACGACGAGGTCGTGCTCGGTGCCGATCTCCTGCGCGGGCTGCACCACTCCGTCGGGGATGCCGTCGAGGTGTCGGGCCCCGACGGTGGGCAGTCACTTGTGATCGTGGGATCGGCCACCTATCCCGAGCTGGGCAACAACGGCGACCTCGGGACCTACGCATCCGTCACGCGCGCCACCGCGCAACGGTTGGGTGCCCCGGAGAGCGGCAGTGCCGCCCTCATCCGCTTCGCGCCCGGAGGAGACCTGACGGCGCTCGCGCCCTACGCAAAGGACGTCGGCGAGGTCATCACCCCATTCCCGCCAGCAAGGGTCCGCAACCTCGAGGAGATCGGTGGTCTCCCTTGGGTGCTCGGTGCGTTCGCCGCCGGCCTCGGCCTGCTCGCCATCGGTCACGGGCTGTGGGCGTCGATCCGGGCGCGCCGACGGGAGCTCGGCGTGCTCGCCGCCATCGGGTTCCGGCCGCGCGACCTCCAGGCGATGATCCTCTGGCAGGCCACCTGCATCGCGATGGTCGGCGCACTCCTCGGACTCCTCATGGGGGCCGTCCTCGGAACCCGGGCGTGGACGGCGGCGGCCGACATGACCGCGGTCGTCGACCGCGCCGTGATCCCTGTGCTGTCGCTGACCCTCATCACAGGTGCCACGTTCGTGGTCTGCAGCCTGCTCGGGTTCGCAGCGGGCCAGCTCACCCGGAGGACAGGCACCGCGCACGCGCTGGGAGGCGAGTGAAGGAGTCGGCTAGCCGGGGGGCGCGGCGGGGTGGATCGGTCCGTCGCTGTCACGGAGCGACGGGACGCGACGCCCCACGCGGTTGGCGAGGATCTCCGCCCCGATCGACACCGCGGTCTCCCGAGGCGTGGTGCTGCCGATGTCGAGGCCGATCGGGGCCATGATCCTCGCTAGGCCGGCGTCGTCGAACCCTTCGGCGGTCCCCGAAGTTCGCGTGACCACGCAACGCTGGAGCCAGTGGAGAACTTGAAAGAGAAGACGAACGTGTCCGAGCGAGGGGACACGTCCAATGGCACCTGATCTGGCCAAACGTTGTGATTCTGACAACGGGTGGGCGATGGGGGACTCGAACCCCCGACCTCCTGCGTGTCGAGCAGGCGCTCTAACCAACTGAGCTAACCGCCCGTGGAGCCGCTGACTCTAGCGTCCACCCGGTTGGGGAGCGACTCGGTCATGCGGCCGCATCCAGAGCGCGCCGTTGCACGGCCACCCGGTTCGAAGAGAGCGGTCTCGACCTGATCGTTGCTGAGGTGCTCGAGGCCCATGTCATCCCGGGACACGGCGATCTCAACCGCTACCGGCACGGAGAATCCGCCCGGGCTCGCTCGGCGGCAGCCCTAGGGTCGGCGCCATGCTCGCCCCCGACAGCAACGCCGTCGCAGCGTCAAGCGTCCCGCCCCTGCGGCAGCTCTGGGGTCACGCTCGCCGCCATCGCCGCAAGGTGGTGCTCGCGACGGTGTTCTCGATCCTCAACAAGATCTGCGACGTCGCGCCAGAGCTCCTGATCGGCGTTGCGGTCGACGTCGTAGTCAACGAGGGCCGGTCGCTCGTTGAACGGCTCACCGGGATCGAGGACCGCTACGAACAGCTGTACCTCCTCGCGGGCATCACCGTCCTCGTCTGGGTCGCCGAGTCGATCACCGACTACATCGCCGACCTCACCTGGCGGAACTTGGCCCAAGACATCGAGCACGACGTGCGCATGGAGTCGTATCGCCACGTCCAGGAGCTCGAGCTGGCTTACTTCGAGGATCGCTCCTCCGGCGGGTTGATGGCCGTGCTGAACGACGACGTGAACCAGCTCGAACGGTTCCTCGACATGGGCGCCAATGAGATGATCCTGACTGCCACCAACGTCGTGCTGGTGGGGATCACCTTTGCGATCATCTCCCCCATCCTCACGTTGCTGGCGTTCTTGCCGATTCCCGTGATCATCCTCGGCTCCCTGCGCTACCAACGCACCCTCGAGAAGCGCTACGACCTGGTGCGAGCGGCCGCGGGACGCATCGCCGACACCCTCACCAACAACCTCGGTGGCATCGCCACCATCAAGGCCTTCACGGCCGAGGAGCGCGAGGTCGCACGCGTCGCCGTCGACAGCAAGGCGTACAGCACTGCCAACGCCGACGCGATCCGGTACTCCAGCGCCTTCGTGCCCCTCATCCGCATGGCGATCCTTGCCGGCTTCACCATGACGCTCGTCGTGGGTGGTCAGGCCGCGCTCAACGGCTCGCTCGAGATCGGCGCATTCACCGTTCTGGTGTACATGACCCAGCGACTCCTGTGGCCGCTCACCCGCCTCGGTGAGACGTTCGATCTGTACCAACGAGCAATGGCCTCGTGCCGCAGAATCTTCGGGCTGCTCGACGTCACACCATCCATTCGGCCCGGCATGCGCACACTGCCCACACCCGTGGCAGGCGCCGTGCGGTTCGACAACGTGCGCTTCGCCTACGGCGATGGCCTCGAGGTGCTGCGGGGACTCAGCCTGGACATCGCAGCCGGCGAGACGCACGCGATCGTGGGGGCCACTGGCGCGGGCAAGAGCACAATCGTGAAGCTCCTGCTTCGACTCTACGAATCCACCAGCGGCACCATCTCCATCGATGGATTGGCGGTCGGCGACCTGACGTTCGACTCGCTCCGGGGCTCGATGGGCTTCGTGAGCCAGGACGTCTTCCTCTTCCAGGGGACCGTGCGCGAGAACCTCACCTACGGGCGACCGGATGCCACCGACGACGACGTCGTGCGTGCTGCCACGCTCGCCGAAGCACATTCGTTCATCGCGGCATTGCCTGATGGCTACGCCACCATCGTCGGTGAACGGGGCCAGCGCCTTTCCGGTGGCCAGCGACAACGCCTCACGATTGCCCGAGCCATCCTGAGGGACCCTGCGATCCTCGTGCTCGACGAAGCCACCTCGTCTGTCGACAACGAGACCGAAGCGTCCATTCAGCGGTCGCTCGCCAGAGTGTCGGCCGACCGCACCACCATCGTGATCGCCCATCGGCTCTCCACCGTCCGCCACGCTCACCGCATTCACGTGCTTGAAGCCGGAGCGGTGATCGAAGCCGGCACCCACGAGGAGCTCGTGGAGCACGGCGGGCTCTATGCCGCGCTCTGGCGGGTCCAGACCGGCGAAGCCGTCACCGCCGACGCTGACTAGCGGCGCAGGCTCATTCCGGCGCGAAGCCTTGGCGCAAGGTGTTCTCGGTGCTCACCCTGGGGTCGCTGAACTGCAGGAGATAGTCGGGACCACCAGCCTTGGAGCCGATCCCGCTCATCCCATAGCCGCCGAAGGGCTGGCGACCCACGACCGCTCCGGTGATCGCCCGATTGAGGTAGACGTTGCCGGCCCGCAGCTCGGCGGCCGCCCGCTCGAGGTTCACCGGCGAGCGGGAGAACACACCTGCCGTGAGGGCGTAGTCGGTGTCGTTGGCCAGCTCGATGGCGTGGTCGAAGTCGCGCGCTCGAAGCACCGCCAGCACCGGACCGAAGATCTCCTCGGTGGCCACAGGGGCATGCGGATCATCGACTTCAACGATCGTGGGACCGATGAACCAACCCTCCTCGGGCACATCGTCGCGCTGCAACGCGATCCGCCCCTGGCTGGGGGCTTGCTCCACGTATCCCCGCACACGCTCGTAGGCGTCGGCATCGATCAACGGCCCGACCTGAACCCCGGTGGTGGCCGGATGGCCGAGGATCAGCTCGCGGGAGCATCCCACCAGGCGCTCGAGCACGGCGTCGTACACCGAGTCGAGGACGATCAGACGCGACGCTGCCGAGCACTTCTGACCGGCATACCCGAAGGCCGAATAGGCCGCCGCTGGGACCGCCTGATCCGGGTCTGCGTCAGCGTCGATGATCAGCGCGTTCTTGCCTCCGAGCTCACACACCACCTTCTTCAGGTGGTGCTGGCCGTCTTGCGGCGTGGCGGCCACCTGGTTGATCCGGAGACCGACGGCCTTCGACCCGGTGAAGGCAATCACCGCAACATCCGGATGTGCCACCAACCGTGCACCCACCTCCTCCCCGAGGCCAGGGAGCAGCTGAAAGATGCCGGGGGGCGCCCCGCCAGCGATGAGCGCTTCGGTCAGGCGCCAGGCCACCCCGGGGGTCTGTTCGGCCGGCTTCAGGATCACGGCGTTGCCAGCCACCAGCGCAGCCGCCGTCATCCCGCAGGGAATGGCCAACGGAAAGTTCCATGGCGCGATGACTACAGCCACGCCCTTGCCCTGGTAGGTGAGACGGTTGGCCTCACCGGGAGGCGACTGCACCAGAGCGGACGAGCCCGCCTCGAGGCGAAGCGCCTGCCGCCCGTAGTACTCGCAGAAGTCGATCGCCTCGCCCACGTCGGCGTCGGCCTGGTCCCATGGCTTCCCCGCCTCGAAGCACTGCAGAGCAGCGAGCCCATCGCGGCGCTCACGCATCCAGTGGGCAGCCCTGAAGAGCACCGCAGCGCGTTCCTGCGCTGGCCGACGGCGCCAATCCTCCACCGCCTCCAGCGCCGCGGCGACCGCAGCATCGGCGTCGGCTGCCGTGCAGGACGCCGACGTGGCCACGAGCCGATCCGGGTGAGACGGATCGACCGAGGCGATCCTGGCAGCGGTGTGCACCCGCTCGCCGGCCATCCATGCCGGCACATCGAGTCCGAGACCCGCCCGCACCTCATCCACAGCCACGGCGAACGCCACCCGCGCCGAGCCACGCCGCCACTCGCGCAGCGGCTCAGGCTCGTAGGGCACAGGTGCATCCGCGGTGGTTTCCGGCACCTCGGGAGCGGCCGTCGGTCCTGGGATCTCCGTTACGGCCGGCAGCGCCACCAGCTGCTCCAACGCCTGCCCCTCCGCGAAGCGATGGCGCACGAAGCTCTCGTTCGAGGTGTTCTCGAGAAGCCGGCGCACGAGGTAGGCCATACCGGGCACCAGCTCCCCCACCGGGCCATATACCCGCAGGCGTAGCCCGAGCCGCTTGATGGCGGCGTGCACCGGCTCGGCCATGCCGTAGAGGAGCTGCACCTCGAAGCCGTGGTCCGGTACGCCGCAGTGTCGGCCGTAGCTGACTGCGTACGCGAGCGAACGCAGGTTGTGCGAGCCGAACGCCGCCCGCACCTCGCCATGATGGTCGTGGAGGAGCCGAGTGCAGCGTTCGAAGTTCGCGTCCGTCTCCTCCTTGTGCTCGAACACGGGCGGCGTCCAGCCACCGGCACGCGCGTGCACGGTCTCGGCATCCCAGTACGCCCCCTTCACCAGCCGCACCGTGATGGGCACCGACCGCGACCCTGACCAGGCGATGAGATCGGCAAGGTCGTTGCGGGAGTCTCGTAAGTACGCCTGGATCACGATCCCGGCCGAGACCGTGGCGAACTCCTCCTCGCCAAGCAGGTCACGAAACAGCGCCAGCGTGATGTCCTTGGCGTCGTAGTGCTCCATGTCGAAGTGCACATGCGCGCCTCGATCCCGGGCCACCCGCAAGATCGGTCGGATGCGCTCCTTTGCTGAGCTGAGACCCTCTCGGCGACTCAGGGGTTCGTAGTGGGTGGCCAGAGCTGTGGGCTTGATGCTCACGTTCACCCTCGGCAGCGGTCCGACGTCGTCCCGTTCGAGGTGGTCATCTGGCGCCCAGGAGGGAGCCGCAGCGCAGAGCGCCTCGAGCAGCTCGAGCACGCGTGCTTGGTAGCGGTCGGCCTCCTGCGCCACCACGGTCTTCTCACCGAGCAGGTCGACCGTGGCAGCGCTGCCCGCCCGCCACAGCCCGTGGAGCTCTGCCACCGCCTCGGCCGGTGTCTCGCCAACGATGAACTGCTGCGCCATGCGAGCGATGTTCTTGCGGGCCACCCGGGCCTCGATGGCGGCCCCGAAGGGCACCCGGTCCGCGAGGTCGACGCCGAGGTCGAGCGCCTTGGGCACCTCTACCCCGTCGAAGTACTCCGCAAGATGACGGGCAATGTCGTCACTGCCGTCGAGCGCCGGGAACACATCGACGAAGCGAAAGAGCTGCGTCTTGAAGGCCGGGCGCGACATCGCCCAGTCCATCATTCGGTCGCTCCACCACGACATCTGGAAGACCCGGGAGCGCTCGCCGTCGCCGAGCTGTGCGATCCGGCGAGCCAGCGCCTGCGTGTCACGCTCGACGGCGGCGGGATCCACGATGCCGACGGTACCCCGCCGCTGCGAGGTCACCGTCACCCTGGGGCGACGGTGACCTCCAACGACAACTACTTGTTGACGGCGTCCTTGAAGGTCTTGCCGACCTTCACCTTCGGCACCGTGGCGGCGGCGATCTGAATCTCCGCACCGGTGGACGGGTTGCGCCCCGTCCGGGCCGCCCGCTCGGCTCGCTCAAACGTGAGGAAGCCGGGAAGCTGGACCTTGACGCCAGCAGCGACTGACTTGGTGATCGTGTCTTCGAAGGCGCTGAGGACAGAGCCCACCGTGGCGGCGGACTGACCTGACTTCTCTGCAACAGCGCTGACGAGTTCGGCCTTGTTCATCGAGGGCCCTCCTTAGGGGCAGATCTTGGGCAGAGATCACCGTAAACCCCGGTTTTGCGGGGATGGTGGATGGTGGCCGGTTCGTGGATCAGTGACCGCCGTGCGCAGCATCGCAGGCACGTGTTTCACCCTCGGCGATCGTGCCGGCGCCAATGCCCTCGAGCGCCGCGAACGGGCCACAGGGGTGCTTCTGGATCCACACGTGCATCATTGGCGTCTCAACCCCCTTGGTGAGTCCATCACGGCAGTTGCCGGAGTCGTCGGTGAGCCCGGCAACCCGGGATCCGGCAAAGCACAGGTTGTCGTGGATGTGCCACTGCGTGAGCGCGCCACCGACATCAGGCACGTCGGCCAGGGAGTCGCCCGGGTTCATCATGAACATGGCTGCCGCCAACCGCTTCGGTGACACGGTGGTGTCGAACACCAGCGATTCGGGGTAGTCCGGGTCGAGGATCTTGTCGTCGGCCATGTTCGCCGCGTTGAGGTAGTGCTCCACGCCGGTGCCGCCATCGCCGATCGACACGAAGCCGAGCGCCTCAATGGCCACCGGGTCGCTGAACTGCGGGAGCTCGATGAGCGTCATGGCCAGCAGGTTCTCAGCGCGGGCCTGCTGCTCGGGGGTTACGCCATCGACCCCACCGAGGTCGATGGGCAGGAGCGGGTCGAACACCTTGGGCGGAACGGCTGACGCCTCCACGTGCGGCGCTTCAGCGCCTGGACCGGCTGCAACGGGTGCAGCGGCGTGGCCATCGGAGTGGCCTCCTGCTGTGGTCCCTGCGTGGGCGTGCGATCCGGCACTGAGCATCCCCGGAAGGGCTAGGCCTGCGACGAGCACGGCGGTGAGGCCCGTGAGGAGTGGGGTGCCGACGAGCGCTCGTTGACCGGCACCGAAGAGGTAGACGATCCCCGCGACGGCGGCCGCGACGGCGAGCCCCACGGCCATCATGTCCGCGAACTGGAACGGTTCAACTTCGCCCAGGCCATCGATGAAGCTGATGCCGTTCGTCTTGGCGAGAAGCCAGCCTCCGGCAATGCCCGCGTTGGCGAGAATGCCTACCGCGAGGAGGATTCGGCCGGGACGCGCCAGCGCGATCGCACCAAAGCCGAGCTGGATGGCAGCCACGATCGTGAAGGTGACCACCGCCTGGTAGTGCTCGGCGTGCACCCCGATGGCAGCGGCGTGGATGGCACCAGCGGCCAAGGATGCGCCGCCAGCGATGGCCAGCCATCCCAGCTCACCCAGAGCAACCACACCCTGGATCGGATGGAGCCTGCGCTCTTGCTCTTGTTCCTGCTCTACGACGATGGCCACGTGTTAGCCCTCCCTTTCCCGAGGGAAACCATACGGGATGGGGGGCGCGCGATGCGATCAGACCGACGGTCGGACGGCCACCAGCACGTCGCGCGTGATGGCACGGTCGACCCGATGCACAAACGCGTCGTCGTCCTTGCGATCGACCACAAACCCCGCATCTGTGGCCAGATCGGCCAGCAATCCTCGGGGCATGGTCCGCCGGTTCCAAGCCAGCGCCGCAGCCGCTCCAGGGCGCAGCAGGTCGAACCAGACAGGAAGCGCCACCTCGAGGAGGCTCGCCGGACCGCGGTCGAGGCGGCCCACACCAGGCTGCGAACCGTGCTGGACGCCGTAGGGGAGGTCGCAGGCCAAGAGGTCGATGCTGCGGGACTTCAGGTGGTCGCGAGCCAGCAGCGTGTCGTCGTGCACGACGTCCACCACTCGTTGTCCGCCGACCGGCTTGGCCGCGCCATAGGTCACGGTGATCCGATGCGCGGTTGTGGCCCTTCCCTTCCGCAAGGTGGCCTTGTCGACCGAGTGCTTGATCCGCTTGTCCTTGAGCCAGGTGAGGAGGAAGACGGCGTAGGCCTCGACGTCGCGCTCGTCAGCCTCGATGCCAATCGCATCCATTCCGTACGCCGCCGCGCGGTTGAGCGTGGTGCCCCGTCCGCAGGCAGGATCGAGGAGACGCAGGCGCTCCCCCGCCAGCACCCGAGTGAACCCGTCGCTGCTGGCGGCCAGCGCGAGGTTCACAAGCAAGTGCGTGAAGGCCTCGTTTGTCTTGCCCGCATAGCGCTGGATCGTGAGGAGGTCGGCATCCAGGACCTGCCGTTGGCGGCTGAGAAGCGGACGAAAGCAACCGTCCTCCCCCACCGCGAACAACGCGTGCAGCGACGAGAGGTTTGCGATCACAGCCAGCCGGTCGTCGCCCAGCTCCTCGCTGGTGTCCACCACCAAGTAGTCGACCCCCGCGATCTCCTGGCGCTCACAGGCGACGACGACACCACCCAGCACGTGCTCGTCGACCAGTGCCAGCTCGGCCGCGGCCAAGCCAAAGGCCGCCTCCCCGAACACGCGGTTGCTGTTTGCCCTCAGGAGCAGCGCATGGCGGACCACTAGCCCGCTGTGCGCGCCGCGATGCGGCGCAACGGCGGTTCGGTCTTGGGTGGCTGTTGGCGCGGCGGAAGCTGAGCCAACAGCTCCTCTGACGCGAGGGTGATGCGGCGCACGGCCTTCTCGAAGGCCGCCTCCGTGCGGTCGGACGTCTTCTGCACGCCGCTGATCTTGCGCACGTACTGGCGCGCTGCAGCCTCGATCTCTTCAGCGGTGGCTTCAGGTTCCAACCCGCGAAGGGTGGTGATGTTCCGGCACATGCCCGCAGGCTAGGACTCGCCGCCCACCACGACCCGGTGGAGATCGTCGCCGAGCTCGATGGTGCCCGAAAAGTGCTCCGCAGCGATGGCCCGCCACTCGTTCTCGGCACCCGGTGCCATGGGCGGCACATAGTGCGTGAGCACGAGCGTGCC
>JANOQG010000021.1:0-15167 GCA_031422255.1 Actinomycetes bacterium
AGTCTCAGAAGCAGGTGAAGAAGCTGATCGCCGGTCCGGGGGTCTACATCTGCGTCGAGTGCATCGATCTCTGCAACGAGATCATCGAGGAGGAGCTCTCCGAGACCTCAGAGCTCCGGTTCGACGAACTTCCCAAGCCGCGTGAGATCTACGAGTTCCTGAACGACTACATCATCGGGCAGGAGCACGCGAAGAAGATCCTTTCGGTTGCGGTGTACAACCACTACAAGCGCGTTCAGTTCGGCGCCAACCACCACGACGAGGTGGAGCTGGCCAAGTCGAACATCCTGCTGCTCGGCCCCACTGGCTGCGGCAAGACGCTGCTGGCGCAGACCCTCGCTCGGATGCTCAACGTCCCCTTCGCCATCGCCGATGCCACCGCGCTCACCGAGGCGGGCTACGTCGGCGAGGACGTCGAGAACATCCTTCTCAAGCTCATCCAGGCCGCTGACTACGACGTCAAGAAGGCCGAGACCGGAATCATCTACATCGATGAGATCGACAAGATCGCTCGCAAGAGCGAGAACCCATCGATCACCCGCGACGTCTCGGGTGAAGGCGTGCAGCAGGCGCTGCTCAAGATCCTGGAGGGCACCACCGCGTCAGTGCCGCCGCAGGGGGGTCGCAAGCATCCTCACCAGGAGTTCATCCAGATCGACACCACGAACATCCTCTTCATCTGCGGCGGAGCGTTTGCCGGCATCGAGAAGATCATCGAGGGTCGCCTTGGAGCCAACGGCGTCGGCTTCACCTCAGACATCCGCAAGTACGACGAGAAGCAGGCGGGGGCGGTTCTCACCAACGTCCTCCCCGAAGACCTGCTGAAGTTCGGCCTGATCCCTGAGTTCATCGGGCGTCTGCCGGTGCTCAGCGCCGTCTCTCCTCTCGACCAGGAGGCGCTGATCCGCATCCTGGTCGAACCCAAGAACGCACTGGTGAAGCAGTACCAGAAGTTCTTCGAGCTCGAGGACGTCGAGCTCGAGTTCTCCGACGACGCGCTCGAGGCGGTGGCCGACCAGGCCCTGCTCCGCGGCACGGGCGCTCGGGGTCTGCGAGCCATCCTCGAGGAGGTCCTGCTGAACGTGATGTACGACCTCCCGTCTCGTACTGACGTTGAGAAGTGCGTCATCGACCGGAAGGTCGTCATGGAGAAGGTGAACCCCACCCTCGTGCCGCGTGACGAAGCGCCTCGTCAGCAGCGTCCACGCCGAGCAGCGTCCTGAACCTGCCCGACGCGCTGGCCTGGTTGGGTCAGCACATCAACCTCGAGGCCAATGCGGCGGTCGCCGGCAAGGTCGAGGGCCTGAAGCTCGACCGGATGCGTGAGCTCTGCGCGGTCTTAGGCGACCCGCAGGACCAGCAGCCCACCGTTCACATCACGGGCACGAACGGAAAGGGCTCGGTAGCGCGCATCGTGACAGGCCTCCTCGGCGCCCACGACCTCACGGTGGGCACCTACACGAGTCCCCACCTCGAGACGATCAACGAGCGCATTTCCCGAAACGGGCTCTCGATCACCGATGAAGCGCTGGCAGAGGTCCTCACCGACCTGGCCCGCGTTGCGCCGCTCCTTGGGCAGCCTCCCTCGTACTTCGAACTGATCACCGCTGCCGCCTACCGCTGGTTCTCCGACGAAGCAGTGGGAGCCGCAGTGGTGGAGGTGGGACTGCTCGGTCGCTGGGACGCCACCAACGTCGTTGACGGCGTCGTCGCAGTGCTCACCAACATCGGCTACGACCACACCGATGGCCGCGACGGCTGGAAGCGGCGGATCGCAGAGGAGAAGGCCGGCATCGTGAAGGAAGGTGCGACCTTCGTAGTTGGCGAAACGGATCCCGATCTCGCCGATGTGTTCGCGGCTACCCCAGCAGCCGAGCTGTGGCGACGGGAGACCGACTTCGCCTGCACTGGCAACCGCCTCGCGGTGGGGGGGCGCTTGCTCGACCTTCGTACGCCCGGTGGCGCCTACGACGACGTCTTCCTCGCGCTGCACGGCGCCCACCAGGGGGAGAACGCAGTCGTCGCGCTGGCCGCTGCAGAGGCCTTCTTCGGTCGCCCCCTCGAGCCTGACCTCGTCGCCGAGGCGTTTGCGGCTGTCAGGAACCCCGGACGGTTCGAGGTGCTCCAACGCGACCCGCTGGTGATCCTCGATGGCGCTCACAACCCCGAGGCCGTTCAGGCCCTCGCTGAGACACTCGCGGAAGGGTTCGCGGTCACAGGAGACCGGCGTCTCGTCGTCGGGGTGTTGGATGGCCGTGCGCCCGGGGAGCTGCTCGAGATCCTCGGTGCTGAGGATGCGGTCGAGGTGGTGTGCTGCACCCCCGACTCGCCCCGGGCGCTGCCCGCCGCCGCGCTCGCAGCGGAGGTCGAGCGCCTCGGAGGGCACGCTCGGGTGGTTCCCGATGTTCGCGAGGCTTTCCACGTCGCCCTTGCCGCTGCTGACGCACACGACGTCGTCCTCGTCACCGGCTCGCTGTACACGGTCGGGGCTGCTCGGGCCGCGGCTCGCGTCAGCGGGTTGGTCTCGGGACGCTGAGGCCTCCTACGCTCCGGCGCCATGAACCAGACCTTCGTCATGTGCAAGCCCGATGCAGTCGAGCGCGGGCTCGTCGGCGAGATCGTGTCCCGTCTCGAGCGAAAGGGCCTCACGTTGGTGGCCGCTGAGCTGCGCACGGCCGACCAGGGCCTGGCCGAGGCGCACTACGCCGAGCATGCGGACAAGCCGTTCTACGGCGAGCTCGTGAGCTTCCTCACCCGCTCCCCGGTGTTCGCCATGATCGTCGAGGGTCCTGCCGACAACACCTTCTCGCTCGTGCGCAAGCTGGTGGGGGCCACCAAGGTGGACGACGCCGAGCCGGGCACCATCCGCGGCGATCTCGCGACGATCACCGGTGAGAACCTGGTGCACGCGTCCGATGGGCACGAGAGTGCCGCCCGCGAGATCGGGCTCTGGTTCCCCGGCCGGGGGTGACACCGCTCCGGCTCCGGCAGCAACCCCGAGGGCTCCTAGAGTGAGCGTTCTGGATGCCAGTCGGCGCACTACTCGTGACCTGATCCCAATCGTCATCGCGGCGCTGCTGCTGCGGCTGCCGATCGCGTTGAGTCGAGCGCCGCTCGGGTTCGATGACGGTGTCTACTTCGCATCGGCGGGCGCGTTGCGAGCCGGAGGTCGGCCCTTCGCCGAGGTCTACTCCTCGCAAGGACCCGCCTTCCTGCCATTGCTCTGGCTGGCTGATCAGCTGGGATTGCGAACCTGGTGGTCGCCCCGACTGCTGCCCTTGCTGGCAGGCGTCGCGCTCACGGCGCTGATCTATCGGCTTGCCCAATCACTCACCGATCGCGCGGGGGCGGCCACGTCGGCGCTCCTCGTGGCCACGAGTGGAGGCCTGCTCTACAGCACGACTCGGATCGAATCCGACGGAGTGGCGCTCGCCTTTGCCGCGGCTGCCGTGCTCGTGGCATCGCGGTCGGGGGCCCAGCGCGACATCCTCACCGCGGTGCTGCTCGGCATTGCTGTCGCAGTCAAGAGCTTGTTGGTGGCACCCGCCGCACTGGCGGTGCTGTGGCTCGTATGGCGACGGCGCGGATGGCGTCCAGCGGCACTGGTGGTGGCAGGCGCCGCCGTTGTCCTGTCGCTCCTGTCAGTCCCTTGGGGGTTGCGCGCCGTGTGGGAGCAGTCCATCCTCCTGCACCTTCAGGCCGCCGACGGGTTCGACGTGGCCGCGAACAGTCAGTTCGTGCGCGGGGTACTGCGGGATCGCGATCGGTTGCTCCTCGGCTTTGGTGTGGCCGCGATTGCGTGGAGCGTCGGGCTCGCGATCACAGGAGGTCGCCGGTCGTGGCGCGCCGTGGTGGTCCCATCGAGTGAGCGAGATCTACGGGTTGCGATGTGGATCTGGATGCTGGGATCGGTTGCGGTCGTGCTGCTTCATCAGCCCCTCTTCCTCCAGCACCTCGCCATCGTGGTGCCACCTGCGGCGCTTCTCATCGGGCTGCATCGCCCTCCTGTCGCGGTGATCGTTGCGGTGGCGGCGTTGCTGCTCCCGAGTCATGGGGGAGGGGCAGGCTGGCGTTGGACCACGACGCTGCCCAGCGACGATGAGCGCGTTGCCATCGACGTTCTGCGTCGGATCGAGCCTCAGTCGGGGATGGTCATCAGCGATGCGCCAACGCTTGTGTGGCTCGCTGGGCGAACGAGTCCCGGCTCCGTGGTCGACGTGTCCTTCGTTCGAATCGAGGCTGGTCAGCTCACCACGGCCGACGTCGTGTTGGCCGCTCATGAGCGAGACGTCTGTGGGGTTCTGATCTGGACCCAACGTCTGGGACTCCTCCCCGGGCTGCGGCAGGAGCTCCGCGACTATCGGTCCGTGGTGCGCGAGGGCGACCAGGAGCTCTGGTTGCGGGAGGGGTGCGAGCTCGGACCGGTCGCACGCTGAGACCCCGCCGGATTGTTGCGGTTGGGTTACAGGCTCTAGGATCATCCTCCACATGAGGCCCACGGTCGACTAGAGGTCGACCTTCCGGCCTCGACCTTGCACGAGTACGCTGCGTCGAACGCCCGGTGGCAGCTAGCGGAGAGGCCCCGCCCCGATGTCCGAGAACCTTCTTTCCTCGATCATGGGCCGCGATATGGCCGTCGACCTCGGCACGGCCAACACCGTGATCTACGTCCGCGGCCGCGGCATCGTGCTCAACGAGCCATCTGTGGTGGCCATCAACGTGCGCGATGGTCGCCCGCTCGCCGTGGGCATCGAGGCCAAGCGGATGATCGGACGAACCCCGGCGCACATCCAAGCGATCCGTCCGCTCAAGGACGGCGTGATTGCCGACTTCGAGATCTGCGAGAAGATGCTGCGCTACTTCATCCAGAAGGTGAACAACCGCCGCTGGAGCAAGCCGCGCATGGTGATCTGCGTGCCCTCGGGCATCACCGGCGTGGAGCAGCGGGCAGTGCAGGAGGCAGCCGAATATGCCGGCGCTCGCAAGCCTGCCTACATCATCGAGGAGCCCATGGCCGCGGCGATCGGCGCCGGCCTTCCGGTGCAAGAGCCCACGGGCAACATGATCGTCGACATCGGCGGCGGCACCACGGAGGTGGCGGTCATCTCGCTCGGTGGCATCGTGGCCAGCCAATCTGTGCGCGTCGGAGGCGACGAGCTGGACGACTCGATCGTGCAGTTCATCAAGAAGGAGTACAGCCTCGCTGTGGGCGAGCGCACTGCGGAGGAAGTGAAGATCGCACTGGGGTCCGCCTGGCCGCTCGAGGAAGAGCTGCATGCCGAGATCCGCGGCCGAGATCTCGTCACCGGGCTGCCCAAGACGATCGTCACCACGACCGAAGAGATCCGCGAGGCCATGGGCGAGCCCGTGTCTGCCATCGTCGATGCGGTCAAGGTCACGCTCGACAAGACGCCTCCCGAGCTCGCCGCCGACATCATGGAGAAGGGGATCACCCTTGCTGGTGGCGGCGCATTGCTGCACGGCTTGCAGGCCCGCCTCCATCACGAGACCGGGATGCCCATCGTGATCGCCCCCGACCCCCTCCACGCCGTCGCAATCGGCTCGGGTCAGTCGCTCGAAGAGTTCGAGGCCCTCAAGGGCGTGCTCTTCTCCTCTGCGAACCACTGACGCTCGTCTAGGTCGTGGCCCTTTCCCGTCGTACCGGCGGCCGCTCGCGCATCACGCTCGCGCTCCTGGTGCTCACCTCGTTGGCGGCGCTCACGCTCGATTTTCGAGACGCGGGCATCGTCCGCGGCGCCCGCAACACAGCGGGAGCGGTGTTCTCGCCGCTCAAGGGAGTCGGCGAGGCCATCAGCGAGCCCTTCACGAACGCCTGGCACGGCATCACCGACTACGGCGACGTCCGAGGCGACAACGATCGCCTGCGCGAGCGCATCGCTGAGCTCGAAGGCCAAGAGGTGCTCAACGCCGACGCAGCGCAACAGCTCGAGGAGCTCACCGCGCAGCTCGACCTCGCGTGGATCGGAGCAATCGAGCCAGTGCGCGCCCGGGTCGTCGCTGGGCCCGCGTCGAACTTCGCCGAAACGATCGAGATCAGCAAGGGCTCGTCCGACGGCATCAAGGTGGGGATGGCGGTTGTGAACGGGGCGGGCCTCGTGGGCAAGGTCGTGCAGGTGAGCGACCATCGCTCGACGGTGCAGCTCATCACGGACCCGGGCTTTGCCGTGGGAATTCGGCTTCCCAACGGGCTCACCGGTACGGCACGAGGACAGGGACGCGGCAAGGAGCTGATCGTCGACACGAACCTTGCTCCTGATGGCGACGACACGCCCAAGGTGGACACAGCGATGGTCACCAGCGGCATTGATCGCAGTGCCTTCCCCGCGGACATCCCGGTGGCGAGAGTGGAGACGACGCGAGAGGCGTCGGGCGGACTCACGGTCGACCTCGTCGTGCGACCCATGGCCGACACGGAGCGGCTGGCCTTCGTCACGGTCTTGCTCCAGGAGCCCGGATGACGCCCGCAGGCCCCGCCATCGTGGCCGTGCGCACGTCCTTCGTCCTGGCAGTCATCCTGACCATCCAGCTCGGAATCGTCCCCCGGATCGCGATCTTTGGTGTGCACGGCGACCTGATGCTGCTCGTGGCGATCGCCGCTGGCGTGGCCGCGGGTCCCGACCGCGGTGCCACGATCGCGTTCGCGTCCGGGCTGGCATACGACCTCAACCTTCACATGCCCTTTGGCCTGTCGGCCCTTACGTATGCCCTCGTGGCGTACGGAGTCGGATTGCTCCAGCACTCGGTGCTGCGAGCCGCGTGGTGGATCCCCGTGGCGACCGCGGCCGCGGCGAGCGTGGTGGGTGTCATCCTGTACGGCGTGCTTGGCACCGTGGTTGGGGAAGATCTGGTGTCGTTGTCGTTGCTGAAGGTCGCTCTGATCGTCGGGTTCCTGAACCTGATCGCGGCGCTGGTTGTGGTGCCGGCCCTGCAATGGGCCACCGGATCGGCTGACGGCGCCCGAACGCGGGCTGTCTACCGATGAACGCCGAATCGCCGGGGATGCGACTCTCCGTGTTGGGCATCGTGGTTGTCGCCCTCTTCGCATCGCTGTTTGCCCGTCTCTGGTATCTGCAGGTCATGGTCACCGACGAGTTTCGGGTGGAGGCCCAGGCGAACCGCGTGCGGGTCGTCCCGGTGGAGGCCCCCCGCGGTCGCATCCTGGATGTCAACGGCAAGGTGCTGGTCGACAACGTGATCTCGGTGCAGGTCACCATCGATCGCAGCATCCTGGATGGACTCGAGAAGGAGGCGCGCACCGAGGTTCTCACCAAGCTGGCAGAGGGGCTTTCACGGTCTTCGAAGGCGAAGACGGTGGACGACCTCGAGAAGGATCTTGCCAATAGGCGCTACAGCCCCTACGTGCCGGTTCCGGTGGCCAGCAACGTGCCCGAGGAGCTCAAGATCTGGATCGACGAGCACGCGGAGGAGATGTCGGGAGTAGCGGCGGAGCGCGTGGCGGTGCGCAGCTATCCGTTCGGCAGCCTGGCCGCTCACGTTCTCGGATACACAGGCCAGATCAACGATGCCGAGTACGAGCTCGTGGCCGAGTCGGACAAGCCGTACACGTTGAATGACGAGATCGGGAAGTCGGGGGTGGAGCTCCAATACGAGCCGTACCTGCGCGGCACTCCGGGTAGTCGCGAGATCGAGGTCGACGCCACCAACCAACCCATCCGCGACATTGGAGGCGAGCCTCCGATCCCGGGTGACGACCTGATCCTGAACATCGACATCGACGTCCAGGCTCAGGCGGAGCAGGCCCTCAAGACCGGCCTCACCCTGGCCCAGGGCCGCGGCTGCACGGGGTGCAAGGGCCCGGTGGTGGCCCAGGTTGGGTCGGCCGTCGTGCTCGATCCGCGCAGCGGAGCAGTGGTGGCCATGGCGTCGTACCCCACGTACAAGCCGGCCGACTTCATCGATGGTGTGAGCGACTCGGAGTTCGCCTACCTGGACGATCCGGCGAACTTCGCTCCCCAGAACAACCGGGCCATCCAGGGTCAGTATCCGCCTGGCTCCACCTTCAAGCCCTTCACGGCGTCGGCGGCGCTGTCGGCGGGCATCCTCACGCCTCAGACCACCATCGTCGACACCGGCAAGTTCGAGGTGCCCGGCTGCTCGGGCGAGTCCTGCTTCTTCCAGAACGACAACGGGAAGGCCTATGGCAGCGTGGACCTCCGTCGCTCCTTGACGGTGTCGTCCGACGTCTTCTACTACGGCCTCGGGGCGCAGTTCTGGCGTGACCAGGATGCCCTTGGTGGGCCCGAGAAGTTTCGTGACTTGCTGGAGCGTTGGGGCTTCTACACGGACACTGGGATCGATCTTCCCTTCGAGCAGTCGGGCCGCATCCCGTCGCCCCGGTGGCTCGCAGAGTTCTGTACGGAGATCGCCTGCGCCGACGGTGCGGACACGTGGCGCACAGGAAACAACGTCAACATGGCGGTGGGTCAGGGCGACGTCCTCCTCACCCCCCTTCAGATCGCCAACGCCTACGCGGCCATTGGCAACGGCGGCATCGTGTGGACCCCGCACATCGTCAAGGAGATCCACGACGGCGTGAGCGGGGAGGTGACGAAGAGCATCGCTCCGAAGGAGCTGAGCCGGGTGGAGCTCCTCCCGGAGTGGCGGGCCGCCATCCTCGATGGACTCAACGGCGTGACCACCCGTGAGGGCGGCACGGCGGTGGGCGCGTTCAGCGGCTTCCCGTCGGGCACCTTCGCTGTGGCGGCCAAGACGGGCACCGCCCAGGTCGGCTCTGCAAAGGCGCCGCACGCCGTCTTTGGTTCGTTCGCTCCGGCCAACAACCCGTTGTTCGCCATCTCCGTGCTGCTGGAGGAGGCGGGCTACGGAGGGTCCACCGCCGCCCCTGTGGCGCGACGGCTCTATGACGTGCTGTCGGGCACCATCCCGCTTCCCCCCGCGCCGGCGGGCGGCACGCTCGAGGAGCTTCTCTCGCTCGCTCCTGAGGCCGGAGATGTGCGCGACTGATGGCCGCGCCCACGTTCTCCACCCGCAACCACGTTGCCCCCGGTGCGCTCGGCCGGCTTTCCCGCAACCCATCTGCTCCGTGGCGGCACATCGACGTCGTACTTGTCGGATGCGTCGCGGCGGTGAGTGTTCTCGGCTGTCTCATGGTCTTCAGCTCCACCCGCGGCAGCAACCCCGATTCGTTCGACACCGGGTTCGTTGCGAAGCAGGCGCTCTTCGTGGCGATTGGGGCCGGCGTCATGCTGGTGGTGGCCCTCGTCGACTATCGGCGCTATCGCGAGATGGCTCCCGCGGCGTTCATCATGGTGCTCCTGTTGCTGCTGCTCGTGGTGTCCGGCTTGGGCAGCGAGCGCAAGGGAACCCAGGCCTGGTTCCAGCTCGGCCCCTTTCAGCTCCAGCCCTCGGAGCTGGCGAAGATCGTGGTGATCATCACCCTGGCGGCCGTCATGGCCCAGTTCAACAACGAGCTCGACGTTCGTCGGCTGGCGCTGGTCCTGGGACTGGCCGGCCTTCCGATGGGGCTGATCATGCTGCAGCCCGACCTCGGCACGACCCTCGTGTTCGTCGCCATCGCGATGGGCATGCTTCTCATCGGTGGGGCTCGGGGGAGGCACATCGCCGCCCTCACGCTTGTCGGCATCGTCGGGGTCGGATTCATCCTGAACTCAGGGATGCTCGAGGAGTACCAGAAGTGCCGGTTCACCTCCTTTCTCGAGACCGAGAGCAAGGCGTGTCAGGACCGAGGCTCGTCCTACAACCAGGACCAGGCGAAGGTGGCCATCGGCTCCGGTGGGCTGCTGGGCGCGGGCCTGGGTCAGGGCACCCAGACTCGCCTCGGGATCGTGCCCGAGCAGCACACCGACTTCATCTTCACTGCGTTGGGGGAGGAGCTGGGGTTCGTGGGCGCAGGCACCCTGCTCACCCTGCTCGGCATCATCGCCTGGCGCATCTGGAGGACCGCACAGCTGGCTCGGGATCCCCTCGGCACGCTGATCTGCGTTGGCGTCTTGTCGATGTTCGTGTTCCAGGTGTTCGAGAACGTCGGGATGACCATGGGGATCATGCCGGTGACGGGAATCCCGTTGCCCTTCATGAGCTACGGAGGCTCCAGCACCCTTACGGCGTTCATGGCCATGGGTCTCGTGATGAACGTTCACATGCGGCGCTTCAGCTGACCCCGAACCCTTGACGTTGGGGGCACGTGCCGTCGGGTGGCGACGGCGGGTGCCCCGAAGGTGCGGTCGGGGCGAGGTTGGGGGCACGTGCCGTCGGGTGGCGACGGTCGGTGCCCCGAAGGTGCGGTCGGGGCGACGTCAGGTCGGGGCGGTCACGCCGCGGTGCGCTGGATGCCGACGGAGTGCAGCGTGCGAAGGGTCGCTTCTGGCTCGTGGACGATCTGCTGGTAGCTGAATCGGAGGGTCAGGTAGCCAGCGACCGCGGCCGCCTGGTCGCGTCGTCGGTCGCGGTCGAAGTCGTCCACCCTGGTGTGCCACGCCCGCCCGTCACCTTCGAGGATGACCTTCCATGCCTCGATCGCGCCGTCGACGCGTTGGGAGCCCGTCTCCCGTCCAGGGAAGGGTGCCTGCCACCGGATGGGCGGCAGCCCCGGTCCCGTGAAGAGCTGGCGCATCGCCGCCTCCAGGACCGACTCGTCGCAGCCCTCGCCTGCGCCGAAGGCATCGAGCACCCGCCGAAGCGGGCGGAGGTCTCGTCCACCACGAGGGGCAAGGTCGACGTAGCGGTCTCGAACGAGCCCGAGCAGGCTCGCGGAGTCGTCTATCCGGCGGGCCAGCGCCGTCCTGACCCGCGCCTCGGATGCGACTTGGGAAAGATCGACGAACACCTGGACGAGGTCTGCGCAGGGGATCCCATCGACACGGGTGTGGCGGACATCCACCCCCCGGTGGGCGATCGACAGCTTGCCCCGAGCGTGGGCGCCGGGCGGGATCGTGATCTCGGGGCGCCCGGCCCTGAAGCCGACGAGCCCGTGGATGACCGCGGCTGACCGATGCGAGGCGACCGCCCACGACTCGGCCAGGATCGCCGCCATGACCGACCGATGCCAGGTCGGCGGGGCGGCCGGACTCCCGTACACCGACGTGTCCAACCGGATCCACGCTCCAGATCGCAGTCGGCGGTCGATCAGGCTCTCTGTCGCGCCGACGGCCGTTGCCTGGCCTCTGCTCCACGCCCCGTGCTGCTTCCGGGCGAGTGCCGCGATCACGCGGTCGACGTGGGAGTGCATGACAAGCATTGAGAGTGATGGAAAACGTCAGTCGGATCAAGGCCCCCGAAAAGGTGACGCGACGACGAGGTTGGGGGCAGGTGCCGTCGGCTGGCGACGGTGGATGCCCCGAATGTTCGGTCGGGGCGGGGTTGGGCGTGGGAGCATCGGCCGATGGGGGCCCCGGAGGCGGAGGTGGAGCTGAGCGTCGAGCTGGTGCGCTCACTGCTGGCCGAGCAGCACCCGGATCTCGCCCACCTGCCCCTGACCGAGGTGGCCTCGGGGTGGGACAACGTCGTGTTCCGACTTGGAGACGACCTTGCCGTGCGGGTGCCGCGCCGGGCGATGGGGGCGGTGCTGGCCGTTGGCGAGCAGCGTTGGCTCGGAGCGCTGGCGCCCCGACTCCCGCTGCCCGTGCCGGCGCCGGTGCGCGTCGGCGGGCCCGGGGCGGGGTACCCGTGGACCTGGTCCGTCATCCCGTGGTTCCACGGTGAGGAAGCGGCCCGGGCGGACCCGAGCGATTGGGAGGACACGGCTGTGCGACTGGGGGCCTTCCTGGCGGCCCTCCACCAGCCGTCTCCGCCCGACGCTCCGTTCAGCGCCTGCCGCGGGGTCCCGCTCTCCGATCGTGCCGAGCGCCTGGTGGAGGGCCTCGACCAGCTCGGTGACCAGGTCGATCGGGGGCGGATCGAGGCGCGCTGGGACCGACTGGTGGCGACACCGCCGTGGTCGGGCCCCCCTGTGTGGATCCACGGCGATCTCCACCCCCGCAACATCGTCGTCGAGGGCGGGCGCCTGGCGGCCGTCGTCGACTTCGGGGACATGACCGGCGGCGATCCTGCGGTGGACCTGTCCGTCGCCTGGTTCTGGTTGCCGCCCGCTGTGCGCCCGGCGTTCCGTGATGCAGTGGGCGGGATCGACGACGACACCTGGCAGCGGGCCAAGGGCTGGGCCTTGGCCCTGTCCGTGGCGCACCTCTGCGGTGACGAGCGGGTGATCCCGCTCGGCCGCCACGCCCTGGATGCGGTCCTCGCCGACGACGGCTGAACCACGGCCTCCGCCCCTGCCTGCGCCTCGCCAGGTCGGGCTCAGGGCGCCGGCAGCTGCCGACTCGGCGCCCCACCGAGCTGGGCGCCGAGCCCGGCTCGATCGGCGGCGCTGCGGCCGCTGCGGGCGCCGGCTCCGGAGGACGCGTGACGGGTGATCACCCGCAGGTCTGGGAACTCGGCGGCCACGGCCGCCTCCACCGCGTGGTCCTGGCCAACGAGGACGAGCGACACCGACGGCCCGCCCGCCGCCTCCGCGTCGTGCTCGGCGGCGGCCTTGACTGCCGCGAGCCGCTCGCCGATCCGGTGGGCGAAGGCGAGGAGGAAGGCGTGACGGAACCGCCGGGGTGTGTCGTGCGGGGGTACGGCGGCGGCCAGCATCTGGCGCGTGGCGTGCATCGACAGGGCGGTGAACATGGAAAGGGCGTTGGCTCGCCCGGTGGTGGGACCGACCAGCACGCACAGCTGCGCGCCCCGGCCGCCGGTGCTGATCACCACTCGACAGCCGTTGGCCCGGGCGACCACGCTCAGGAGCGACGTCTTGGACCCGGCATACGGAGGCTCGACCGCGACGCGCTCGGAGCCGATCGACGTGTCGTGGCCGCCCCGAAGCATCGCCTCGTCGATGGCGTGCCGGGCCATGAGCTCCTGGGCCTTGGCCAGCAGGGTCTCGGCCTCGGCGGGGTACTCCGTGGATTCGGCCTTCGCGAGCAAGGCATGCACCCGGCGACGCCAGGGGTCCGACGGGGGACGGGAGGTGGGCATTCGGGGACCTCGGATCGATGACAGCAGGCTCGGACGGAGAGCCACGACCCTCGAGGGCACGATCTTCCCAGGCCGGTGTGACAGCCGTTGGCCGTTCCGGTCGGCCTCGTGCGCCCGCCCGGCGATGTCAGGGCTTCGGGAGCCGTCCGGTACCCTTGATGCCACCATGGTCGACGTCTGGGCTCGTCTCGAGCCACACCTCGCCTCCGTCCAGAAGCCAGCGCGCTACATCGGTTGCGAACTCGGCGCCGAGGTTCCCGCACCCGCTCCGCACAGGGTCGGGTGGCTGTTGGTGTATCCCGACACCTACGAGATCGGTCTCCCCAACCAGGGCCTCCAGATTCTCTACGAGATCCTCAACGAACGGCCTGATGCACTCGCGGAGCGGTCGTACGCCCCGTGGACGGATCTCGAGGAGGTGCTCCGCCGCGAGGACATCCCACTCTTCTCGGTCGACACCCACCGCAGTGCCGATGAGTTCGACCTCATCGCGTTCAACCTGTCGGCCGAGCTCGTCTACACCAACGTGCTCAACTGCCTCGACCTCGCGGGCGTACCCGTTTGGTCGCAGGATCGGCGCCCCGAGCACCCGCTGATCGGTGCAGGTGGCCATGCCACCTACAACCCCGAGCCGCTCGCGGATTTCCTCGACTTCGTGGTGCTCGGCGATGGCGAGGAGGTGGTGAGCGAGATCAACGAAGCCGTTGGCGCATGGAAGGCGAGTGGCCGTGCCGCTCGCATCGATGTGCTGCGAGCGCTCGCCGGGATCGACGGGGTGTACGTACCGGCGCTGTACGAGCCGCGCTACCTCCCCGACGGGCGCCTCGAGGTCACGGCCTCGATCGATCCTGCCGCCCCGGCTGTCGTGGAGAAGCGAACCATCGCCGACTTGGGCGACTGGCCCTATCCCAAGCAGCAGATCGTGCCGCTCACCGAGGTGGTGCACGACCGTCTCAACGTCGAGGTGTTCCGCGGATGCACACGCGGTTGTCGGTTCTGCCAGGCCGGCATGATCACGCGCCCGGTTCGCGAGCGGCCAGCAGACCAGGTTCGCGAGATGGTGCAGCAGGGCATTCGACGCACCGGGTACGACGAAGTGGCGCTCACGAGCCTCTCCACCGCCGACTTCTCGGGCATCGAAGACGTGGTGAAGTCCGCGATGGACGACTCCGTGGGCTGCGGCAACGTCTCCGTGAGCCTGCCAAGCCTGCGGGTCGACGCGTTCACGGTCGGCGTGGCTGCCCAGATCCAGAAGGCACGCCGCACCGGCCTCACCTTCGCCCCCGAGGCGGGCTCGTGGCGCATGCGTCAGGTGATCAACAAGCTGATCACCGAGGAAGACCTCTACGCAGCAGTCGACTCGGCCTTCAGCCAGGGTTGGCGGCGGGTGAAGCTCTACTTCCTCACCGGCCTCCCCACTGAGACCGACGAAGACACCCTCGGCATCATCGAGCTCGCCGATCGCTGCCTGAAGCTGGCCAAGGCCCAGGGCCACAACGGATCAGTCACCGTGAGCGTCGGCGGATTCGTGCCCAAGGCGTTCACCCCGTTCCAGTGGTTTGGCATGAACACGGAGGAGGAGCTGCGCCGCAAGGTGAACCTGCTCCGCGATGCCGCAAGGAAGGCGAAGGGCGTGCAGCTGAAGTGGCACGACACCCGGGCCAGCCTCGTGGAGGGGCTCGTGAGCCGCGGTGACCGACGCCTCGGTCCGGTGATCGAACACGTGTGGCGTGCCGGCGGCACGTTCCAGGAGTGGAGCGAGCACTTCCGGCTCGACCTGTGGGAAGCCGCCATGGAGGCCCACGGGCTCGAGATGGACTGGTACTGCCACCGTCACCGCACCGAGGACGAGGTGCTGCCCTGGGACCACCTCTCGGCCGGCCTCCACAAGGACTTCCTCTGGCAGGACTGGCGCGACGCGCTCGAGGAGCTAGGGCTCGAGGACTGCCGCTGGACCCCTTGCTACGACTGTGGCGCCTGCACCGGATACGGCATCGAGCACGTGGTCGCCTCGGCCGTGCCGCCCCCGGGCGGGACCCAAAGCCCCGGGGACGGGCTGGAGCGCGGCGCCGAGGTAACGGTGAACGTTTAGGTACCGGAAACCCCCCAGGGGGGGGCGAGAAGCA
>JANOQG010000022.1:0-2382 GCA_031422255.1 Actinomycetes bacterium
GAGGGAATTGTCAGAAACAGTAATGTGAGTGGTCTATGCTCCGATCAAGGCGTGGCTTCCACTTGCAGACGGATGAAGTCTTGTGGGTCGATCACGCTGCCGTCATCGGTGCGGAAGGTGTGCCATTCCCAATCTGTGCCCAGTGTTGGCAAGGCGGGAACAATCGCCGCTCGCACGTGTGTAGCATCTACGCCTGTGACTTCTGTCACCACCACGGTGTTCCATGTGGTGAGGTCGTTAGTCGCCTCCACGGTGTATTGCACATTGTCTTTGGTAGCACGTTGTTTCGATCCCAGAACTGCAAAGGCGGCGTTTTTCCGCGTTGCGATGGTATAGGTCAAAGCGCTGTCTCCACCAAGCGTGTGCATTTTTGCATACACACGAGCACCAGAGGATCCACTCTTCGCATCAGAATTGGTGGCAAATTCTAACAAGTTAGAAACACCATCGTTATCGTCATCGCCTGCTTTACCGCCGGTGACGCCATTGAGCGTGGCCCAGGGGCCGAATGGATCACCGCTGATAATGCTTACCACGCCAGTAGCGGCGAAGGTCGATGTATCGCTCGACTGCGTCGGGGACGGTGATGCGTGAGGAAGAGGCCATGTTGTGATTGCGAGATGTGGACGCGAAACCGCAGGTCGCAGCGGTCAGTCTATTCCCAGCGGAAGAGGCGGGTGGCGAGAAGCGGACTGGCGACTGCCCAGGCTGCGAGCACGACCCACGCTCGGCCGGGAACCGCGGCGCCGGCGGTGAGGGTGCCACGGACTGCCTCCGCGAGGGCCGTGCTCGGCAGGGCTCGAGCAACCGACTGGAGGGGACCGGGGAGCTCCTCGAGCGGGATCACCATGCCGGAGAGCAGCAGCAGCACGAGGTAGAGGCCGTTGGCGGCGGCAAGGGTGACGAGCGCCTTGAGCGAGCCGGCCAAGCAGAGGCCGAGACCGGCGCAGGCCACGGTCCCGAGCGCAACGGCGAGCAGGAACGCGGGCTGAGGGTCGGGATCCCACCCGAGCGCGAGCGCGATTGCGGCGAGCACCGCGATCTGCACCACCTCCACCACCAGGGTGGCGAGGATCTTGCCCGCGAGCAGTCGAGGTCGCCCGAGCGGGGTGGCGCCGAGTCGCTTGAGCACGCCGTACTCCCGCTCGAAGCCCGTGGCGATGGCGACTTGCACAAGTGATGCCGAGAGCACGGCCAGCGCCAGAATCCCCGGAGCGAGGAAGTCGATCTGCTCGCCATCGATGGGCAGGACATCGATCTGCGAGAAGAACACGAGCAGCAAGATCGGGATGCCGAGCGTGAGCAGCAGCGACTCGCCGTTGCGGGCGAGGAGGGTCAGCTCGAGGCGGAGGTGAGCTGCGAGGGCGGTCACGATCGCCGGCTCCGTCGGGCAGTGTTCGTGGGCGGGGCATCCGGCTCCGACGTGAGGCGGAGGAAGACATCCTCCAGACGCTGCCGACCGGCACGGAGGTCAGCCAACGGGAGGTTCTGCTCAGCCAGCCACGCAGTGAGCGTGGCGACCAGCGCGGGTGTTCCCGCCGCGGCCACGAGGTACTCGCCCGCGGTCACCTCGGACACTGTTGCGCCAATGCGAGCGCCGAGGGCAGCGGTATCGAGTGCGGGGACGGCGCCGAAGCGCACTTCCGTCGGCCCGTCCTGGCGCATCAGCTCGGCGGGGCTCCCGGCTCCGACGACATGGCCGTGGTCGAGGATCACCACGTGATCGGCCAGCTTCTCGGCTTCGTCGAGGTCGTGGGTGGTGAGCAACACGGTCACGCCGTCGTCGCGCAGGCTCGCCACGACCTCGCGGATCGCGAGTCGGCCTTGCGGATCGACGCCCGAGCCGGGCTCATCGAGGATCGCCACCTGGGGACGGCCCACCAGCGCGAGTGCCAGTGCGAGTCGGCGCTGCTCGCCGCCGGAGATCTGCCGCCAGGTCCGGCGCTCCTTGCCCGTGAGGCCCACCCGCGCAAGGAGCTCTGCCGGATCGAGGCTGTGGTCGTACAAGGCGGCGGCGTGTCGGAGCGCCTCGTGCACTCGTACGCCGGGTCCGACGCCCCCGGCCTGCAGCATCACACCCATCCGCCGGGTCAAGGCGTTGTGGTCCGCGATCGGGTCGAGGCCCATCACCGAGGCACGGCCGGTTGAGGGGCGACGGAAGCCCTCCAGCACTTCGACGGTGGTGGTCTTTCCCGCGCCGTTGGGCCCGAGCACAGCCGTGATCTGCCCTGCCTGCGCCTCGAAGGAGACGCCGTCAACCGCCACCACGTCGCCGTAGCGCACCGTCAGGTCGTGGACTTCGACGCCAGTACGGGTTGGTGGTCAGCGGGTGGCGGCGAGCGCCTTTGCGAAGGTGGCGAGGGCTTGGTCGATCTCGGCCTC
>JANOQG010000023.1:0-9336 GCA_031422255.1 Actinomycetes bacterium
CGGAGAACAGGTAGTTCTCCTGGGTCACCATCACCACCGCGCGCCGCAGGTCGTCGGTGGTCAGCGTGCGCAGGTCCTGCCCGTCGAGCAGGACCGCGCCGCCGGTGGGGTCGTAGAAGCGGGTGGCGAGCTTGGCCAGGGTGGTCTTGCCGGCGCCGGTCGTGCCGACCAGGGCCAGCGTCTGCCCGGCCGGCACGGTGAGGTCCAGGCCGGGCAGCACGGGACGACCGGACACGTAGGCGAAGCGGACGTCGTCGAAGCGCAGCTCGCCGCGGGCCGGGCCCAGCGGGTGCGGGTGCTCCGGCTCGGGCACGTCCGGCTCCTCGCGGAGCACCCCGGCGAGCTTGTCGAGCGCCGCCGAGGCCGACTGGAAGGTGTTGTAGAACTGCGAGATCTCCTGCATCGGCTCGAAGAACTGCCGCAGGTAGAGCAGGAACGCAGCGAGCACGCCGACGGTCATGGCACCGTCGAGCACCCGCAGGCTGCCCACGAGCAGCACGAGCGCGATGGTGAGGCGACCGACGAGCTGCACCCCGGGGCCATAGATGGAGGCGAGCCACGCCGAGTAGTTGTTGGCGCGGCGGTAGCGGTCGTCGAGGTGGTCGAAGATCTGCTGGTTGCGGGGCTCGCGGCGGAAGGCGTGAACGGCGTGGATGCCACCGAGGCTCTCAACGAAGTGGACGATGACGAGTGCGACGGCGTCACGCGTCGCCCGATACGCGACCTCCGCTCGCGTCCGGAAGGCGCGCGTCATCGCGTATAGGACCGGGAAGGTCGTGAGGCTCACGAGCGCGAGAGGAAGGTCGAGGAACAGCAGGGCCACGCCGATGCCGAAGATGAGCAGCCCGGACGTGATGAGCGTGATGATGCCGTTGCCCAGCAGGTCGGCGATCGCTTCGACGTCGGATGTCTGGCGCGAGATCACCCGACCCGATGTGTAGCGCTCGTGGAACGACGTGCTCAGGCGTTGGAAGTGTCGGTAGAGGCGCTCACGGAGGTCGAGAACGACGTCCTGGCCCACGCGACCAAGGATCAGGAGGAAGGCGTTGAACGTTGCTGCGCTGATGACCGTGGTGACCAGCACGAGGAGGACGACGATGACGAGCGGACGCACGGTTCCGGTGCCGCCTGGGAGCAGCGGCGGGATGCCGTCGTCGATGCCACGTTGGATCAGCAGCGGCGCGGCGAGGCGGCAGGCAGTGCTGATCGCGATCAAGACGCTGGAGATCACGAGGTCGCGGTGGTGTGGCTCCACCAGCGAGCCCAGCAAGGTGCGGCTGCGACTCCGCAGCAGCCCCGCGAGACCCCCGGTGGTCTCCTCGACGTCCTCGACGTTGACGCCGCGCCACTCATCGACGAGTGCATCGCCGGTGAGGTCGAGCGGAGCGTTGGGATCGACGTCGTGTACCTCGTCGGGCTCGACCGAGGTCATGTGCTCACCCCCGTCGTCAGATCCTCGGCGTCCTCCGACAGCACCGCGCGGTAGCGCGGTTCGGACGCGAGCAGGTCGTGGTGGGAACCCGCGGCGACGAGCCGACCGTTGTCGAGCAGGATCGACCGATCGGCCAGCGCCACGGTGGATGGGCGATGAACGACGATGAACACGGTGCATCCCTCGAGCAGGGGCCGCAACGCAGCCTGGACGGCTGCCTCAGTGTGGACGTCGACTGCGGACAACGGGTCGTCGAGCACGAGCACCCGGGGCCGACCGATGATCGCTCGAGCCAGAGCGAGGCGCTGGCGCTGGCCCCCGGAGAGCGACAGGCCCTGCTCGCCGATGCGCGTGTCGAGGCCCCACGGCAGGTCGAGGGCAAAGTCGGCCTGGGCGACGTCGAGTGCTCGCTGCACCTCGGCATCGGTGGCGTCGGGCTTGCCCATCAGCAGGTTCTCGCGCACCGAGGCCGAGAACAGCGACGGCTCCTCGAACGCGAAGCCGACCTGCCGCCGCAGCGAGGTGACCGTGAGGTCGCGGAGGTCGTGCCCGTCGAGGGTGACCCGACCCTCGGTGGGGTCGTAGAGGCGGGTGAGCAGCGTGACGAGCGTGGTCTTCCCGGACCCGGTGGCGCCGACGACCGCGATCGCCTCGCCGGGCTGCACCTCGAGGTTGATGTCGGCCAGCACGCTGCGGTCGCGGCCCTCATAGGAGAACGACACGCCTTCGAAGCGCACCGCGCCGCGCACATCGGGCCTGAGGTGGACGGCGCCGGGCCGATCTTGGATTGCAGGCTCCGTGTCGAACACCTCGTAGATGCGCAAGGCGGCCGACTCGGCCTCGCCGGCCAGCGCCATGATCCACGCGAGCACCTCGAGCGGGAACGTGAGCATCAGCACGTAGGAGACGAACGCCACCAGGCCGCCGAGCGTGAGGCGCCCTGTTCCGACGGACAGCACGCCGGCGAGCAGCACTGCGGTGAGGGTGAGGTTGGGGATGATCCCCAGCACCCAGACGAAGCGCGTGTGCATCTGGATCCGCTCGAGCTGCGTGTCGTAGATCTCCGTGGCCTGGCGCCGATAGCCGGCGAACGCCTCGGGCCCTCGACCGAACGCCTTGAGCACGCGGATGCCCCTCGCGCCTTCCTCGATGGTGGTGGTGAGATCCCCGGTCTGGTCCTGGATGCGCCGGACGATGTTCATGTAGCGCTGCTCGAAGCGGTGGCAAAGCCACACCACTGGGATGGCGGCGACGAAGGTGAGCAGCGCGAGCGGCACGTCGAGGCTGAGGAGGATCCCGAAGATCGCCACCACCTGAACGGTGATGAGCACGAAGAAGATCGCGCCGAAGCCGACGAACCGCCGCATGATCGAGAGGTCGGTCATCGCTCGCGACAGGAGCTGGCCCGACTGCCACTTGTCATGGAAGCCGACGTCGAGACGCTGGAGCTGGGCGTAGAGGTCGTCGCGCAGCACGGTTTCGAGGCCCGTCGACACGAGTGTGAGCAGGTAGCGCCGACTGAAGGCCAGAAACACCTCGACGAGAGCGATCGCTGCCGCAAGTGCCGCCCAGCGCGCGACTCCAGCTCGGTCGCCATCGGCCAGCGGTCCGTCGATGACGGTCTTGACGATGAGCGGGATCGCCACCATGCCGCCGCTCGAGATGATCGACGTTGTGACGATGCACGCGATGTGCCGGCGATAGGGGACCAGGTACGGCCGAACCCTCCACAGTGCGCGCGAACGCCATCCACCTAGAGCCACGGCGTCATTCTGGCCGACACCTGTGACAGGTCCGCGGTGGGTTTAGCTCGCTGCATGGGAGTGGGGCACGATCATGGCGGCCACGACCATTCACACGCGTCGCTTCGATCGGGCGAGCGCCACAAAGGCCGACTGCTGGTGGCCTTCGGCCTGCTGGCCATCTTCATGGCTGTTGAGGTGGGCGCCGGCCTGATCACGGGCTCCCTGGCCCTGCTCTCCGACGCCGGCCACATGCTCACCGATGTGCTCGGACTCGGCATGGCGCTTGCCGCAATCCAGCTCGCCACCCGAGGCAGTGACCGGACCCACCAGACCTTCGGTCTCTACCGACTCGAGATCCTCGCCGCTCTCGCCAATGCGGTGCTGCTGTTCAGCGTGGCGATCTCCGTGTTCGTCGAGGCGGTACGACGGTTCAACGACCCCATCGAGGTGCTCGGCCTTCCCCTGCTCATCGTGGCGAGCCTGGGTCTCGCCGTGAACATGGTCGCGTTTCTGATCTTGCGGGAGGGCTCGAAGGAATCGCTGAACCTCGAGGGCGCCTACCTCGAGGTGCTGGCCGGACGCTCACCTCAGAGATGGAGGTGGCCTCCGCTCATCTGATGGTGGCGCAGGGCATCGAGCACCATGTCGTGCTCGATCAGGCGCGCGACGTGCCGCGCGACCGCTACGGCATCAGTCACGCCACGCTTCAGGTCGAGCCCGATGACCACGAGGGCTGCCACGAGGTGGCCTGGTAGCGCCTGCGCTGAAGCGGCTCAGGCGGCGAGGCGCAGGCCGAGCGCCGCGATGGTGTGGTGCAGGGCGTCGACGAGGGCCTCCGGCGACGGGCTGCACTCATCGAGCTGTTCGGCGCCCAACAGAACGACGAGGCCCTCCGACGTGCGGCCGAGCACCATCGGGGTGCGGTCGGCGGAGACGGCGACAACGTCGGCCGCGCGTTCGTTGCGATGCAGGAGCGTGAAGGGCACGCCGAGATTGGAGCAGGCGGCGTCGAACCCACGCCTCCGCCGGAGGCCGCCATGGGTGATGTCGCAGAGGGAGCAGTGGCCGCGCCCGGTGACCTTCCGCAGGGCGTAGGCCAGCTCTCCGCGGACGGATCCGTTCGCGTCGTAGACACCGATGAGCTCGGTGATGGCGGTGGCGGGCATGTGCCGAGTCTGGCCTACGACCCGAGTCCGGCGGCCGCGGCGAATGCCTCCAGCTCGCGGGGCAGATCGGGTCCGCACGGTTGGAAGGCGAGCTCGGTGATGCCCTGGTCGGCGAAGGCGGCGATGCGCGTGGCAATCTCCGCGGGGGGAGCGGTGAGGGTGAACGATCCGATCAGCTCGGAGAGCCCGGCTTCCAGCCCCGCCCGGTCGCGGTCGGTGAGCTCCACGAGGTGGCCTTCGTGGGTGGCGAGATGGCGTCGGTGCTCGTCGATCTCCTCGAGTCCGGCCCGCCACTCAGGGCCGCCGGGAAAGGTGTCGACCACAGCCGGTCCGCCGCGTTCGTACATGCCGTGCAGCACGACGGCCACGCCAGGTCCGGCCGCTTCGATCACGCGTGGGCTCGTGGTCGTCTCGCCGTCATCGAGCACCGTGCCGAACGTGAGCAGTGCCCGCCAGGCACCGGTAGCGGCGGCGTTGGGCACGCCAGCGGCGATGGTGCCGTCGCCCAGCTCCTCCGCGACCGCGTTGCCCTTTGGTCCATCGGCCCCGATCAGGATCGGGACGTCGATCGGGCGAGATGCCCCGAACCCCGCCGGGTGGACCATGCGAATCGGGTGCCCCTCCCACTCCACCTCCTCGCCCCGCAGGAGGCCCTTGATGGCGACGACGTGGTCCCTCACGTCCGCCCAGCGCATCGGCTTCTGCCCGAGCACGTGGCGCCCCGTAAAGCCGGCACCGATGGCGACGGCGACGCGGCCCGGGGCGAGATCGGCGAGGGTGGCGATGGCGGCGGCGTTCACCATCGGGTGGCGCAGGCTGGGCACCAGAACGCCGGGTCCGAGGCCGATGCGCTCCGTGCGTTCGGCGGCACGGGCGAGCGTGACCCACACGTCGTGGTAGAGCGCCGGCGAGTCGTACACCCACGCTCGCTCGTAGCCGAGGTCCTCGGCGAGGGCGATGTGGGCGGGCGTCTCGAGTCCGGGCGGGAACGCTACGGAGATGGTGATCGACATTCCCGCACCGTAGGCAGACCAAGGTCGTCACGTCACGGTGGGATGTGGGCCGGACGAGCGCGGCTCACTACCGTCCTGCGCCATGGCCGACGCATGGGACGACCTCATCATCGACGGGCAGCATCGCGGGGCTGATCATGCGTTGTTGGGCCTCGAGCAGACCGGGCCCGGCCAGGCATCGTTCGTGCTGACGCAGCCGCTCGCCCGCTTCGACGGGAAGCTGTTCGGCGGTACCGCGATCGCAGCCGCGGTCGCATTGGCCGAGGTAGAGACGGCTCGCCCGTCCTTGTGGACCACGGTTCAGTTCGTCTCCGGGGCCACCTCGGTCGGTGATCGGTTCGACTGCACGACGGAGGTGCTGGCCGAAGGCAAGAGCGCGGCACAGGTTCGGGTGCGCGCACACGTCGGCGGACGGGAGATCTTCTGCGCCCTCGGTGCAACCGCCCACCGCAAGGAAGGTCGGATCGAGGCCGCGTTCGAGCCATTCCCCTCAGTCTCGCCGCCCCACGAAGCCCCGCCCTTCCAGCTGCCGCTGCCGGCGGCAATGCGAGCCCATGCGGCCAAGGCACTCCGCAACATCGAGATGCGCTCGGCCCCGCCTCTGGAGGGTGGCAGTCTGCCGAAGTCTCACCTCACCCTCTGGGCTCGAGTGCCGGGTTCGCCAGCCACTCCAGCGGTGATGGCCTACCTCGCGGACATGGTGCCGCTGTCCATCGCGCGTGCTGCCGAGCGAGCCGGCGGCGGCACGAGCATCGACAACACGATGCGCTTCGCGGGAGCGACTGCGGAGGAGTGGATCTTGCTCGACCTGGCGCCCCATCTCGCGTCGGGTGGCTACGGCCACGGCGGTCTGTCCGTGTGGTCCCCGAGCGGTGAGCTCCTCGCTACGGGCGGCCAGACCGCCAGCCTCCTGCTGTTCGACTAGTTGTCTGTCTCGCAACTTGGCACGGCGGGCACGCCGGCCACCCCCGAGACAGACCGCTAGTGCCTCGCCACGGCGAGGTCGAGGAATCGAGTTGCGGCTGGCCCGAGTGGGCCAGGCCGATGCACGACGACGAGCATGCGACGGAGGCGCGGCACCGTGGGGCGCACGGTGGCCCCGAGGTGGCCCGCGGCGCGAGCCAACGTGGTGGGGAGGAACGTCGTGCCCGCTCCCGCCAGCACGAGCGGGATGAGCGCATCCCGCTGGGCTGTCTCCACCGCCACCTCCGCCGTCACCCCGACCTCTACCAGCGCTGTCTCGACGATGTCCCGCATGGAGGTGCCCGTGGGGCTGAGCACCAGAGGTACGCCCGCGAGATGGTCGAGCCGAACTGCCTTGGTCGAACCCCCCGGCGGTGACACCGCCACCAGCTGTTGCTCGCCCAACGGAACTTCCTCCAGCAGGCGGTTGGCGGGTCCGCGCTCCGTGATCCCCATCTCGGCAGCGCCGGAGCGGACGTCGTCGGCGAGCTCGGCGAGGTCGACGGGCGCTCCGAGCCGCACGGTGACGCCTGGGTGGGCCCTGCGAAACTGACCCACGAGGTCAGCGACTGGATCGGCGGCGAGGGTGGGCAGCGACGCGAGGTCGAGGCGACCAGCCACGAGTCCCGTCACGGCCGCCACTGCGGCGGTGGCGTTCTCGATGTCTCGCACCGCCTGCCGAGCAGGACCGACGAGAGCCTCCCCCGCAGGGGTGAGGTGAGCGCCTCGCCGCGAGCGCACCAGCAACGGTGCCCCGAGCTCGGTCTCCAGCTCGCGCACAGCAAGGGAGACGGCAGGCTGGGCGACGTGAACAGCGGTCGCAGCGGCCGTGAAGCTGCCCGCGTCCACCACGGCTAGGAACAGTCGAAGGCGGCGAAGATCCATAGTGAAATCCTATGGTACAAGCCTCAATCATGTCCTGTACTTCTGCGTTGGTTCGTCGTTTGATGGCTTCGTGCCCGAACTGCTGATCCTCCTCGCCGGCGTGGCCGCCGGTGGCGTGTTCGGGCTCTTCGGCGCCGGAGGCTCGGCCTTCGCCACACCGATGCTGGCGCTGGCCGGCGTGCCTGGTGTGCTGGCGGTGGCAACACCGCTGCCGGCTCTGCTCCCAGCCTCGATCGTCTCGGCCCGCCGCCAGCTCCAGAACGGCAACCTCGACCATCGGGTTGCCGGGCTGGTCATCGGCGGAGGCCTGCCCGGAGCCCTTCTCGGCGCCCTCGGCTCGCGCTACGTCAGCGGTGCCGCCCTCCTCCTCGCCTCCGGCGCGCTGCTGCTAGCGGTCGGCGCACGCGTGCTTCTCCCGGACCCCTCGGGCCATGCCGACCGTGCGGCGGCTCGTCGGGCGCAGCCGATCATCATCGTGGCTCCGGCCTTCGCCATCGGGCTGCTCAGCGGGCTGCTCGCCAACAGCGGTGGGTTCTTGCTCGTGCCGCTGTGCATCGTGATGCTGGGGCTCACCGCCGCTCGGGCGGCCGGTACGAGCATCGTGGCCGCCGGCGCTCTGTCGGTTCCAACACTCCTCGTGCACTGGCAGCTCGGTCACATCGACTGGCGGGTGGCCCTTGTCTTCGGCTTCGGCATGCTCCCGGGCTCGCTCGCTGGCAGCCGTGTCAGCGAGCGCATTCCGCCCGCGCTCGCACGCCAGATGTTCGGCGTGGCGCTGGTGGGCTTCGCCCTCTGGTTCCTCGCCCACCAGCTCTAGTCCCGTACCTCAACCGTGGCGTGGCAGCCACGCCGACAGGGTCGACGCGGCGCCCTCGTCGTCGGGTGGCGCAGGGCTTCGTCCCACGTCCGTGTCAGCGACGCTGAGCCGTGGTTGGGTCCGCGAGAAGCACGACGAGGCCGACGCACTCGTCGGCCGGATCGCGGAGTCAGGCCTACTCGCGGGCGTCTTCGGCGGCGGCGGTCAGCGCCGCAAGGCCGGCGGCGAGCTCCGCATGGGTGGGCCAGCCGAACCCGAGTCGGAAGTGACGGTCGTCCACCTCGAACCAATGGCCCGGACCGACGTAGGTGCCGTGTTCAGCGAGCAGCACCTGATGGAAGCGATCGGCATCGAGCGACACGTCGGGCCGCACGCGGACGAGGCCGACAACGCCTCCCGTCGGCTCGATCCATTCAAAGGTCGACTGGCCAGCGAGCCACGCGCGCACGACGTCCAGACGAACCCGCACATCGGCGAGGATCGGCGGGAGCACCTCGGACCGTCGGCTGAGGACCTGGCCCGCGATGTGCTCGTCGATGGTGGCGCCGCAGATCAACACCTGCTCCTTGGCGGCCAACAACAGCTCGGAGAGCGCTGGGTCGCGGTTGATCGCCCAGCCAATCCGCAAACCAGGGAGTCCGTAGGCCTTGGACATCGACGAGATGCTGATCGCGCGCGGTGAGAGCGTGGCCGCCAGGGGCAGGGCGTCGCCGTGGGTGAGGTCTCGGTAGGTCTCGTCCACGAGGAGCACTGCGCCCGACGAGTCGGCGAGCGCCACGAGGGCCTGGAGCGTTGCCAGATCGAACATCGTGCCGGTGGGGTTGTGCGGCTGTGTGACGCTGATCAGCTTGGTGTGGCCCGGGCGCACGAGCGCCCGCACCCGTTCCGCGTCGAGGCGCCATCCGTCCTCGAAGGACAGGTCCACCAGGTCGAGGTCGGCGCCGATGGCGCGAGGAGTCTCCAGGTTGGTGGCGTAGTTCGTCCGGACGACGACGGCATGATCACCCGGCTCCAGGAGGGCGGTCGCGGTGCAGAACAAGGCGGCGGCGGCCCCGGCGGTGACGAGCACGTCGTCTGCCGTGAGGCCCTCGCCGCCCGCGGCCACGACCTCCCTCAGCAGCAGGTCGCCGAGGTGGTCTCCGTAGCAGAGCAGCAGTTCATCGAGGTCGAGTGACAGCCCGAGATCGCCCAGACGACGGTCGGCCACGGAGCTCTCGGAGAGGTTGTTGGTGATCGTGTCGTAGCCGACCTGCTCGGGCGACTCGACCTCGATGGGCATCCGGCGGTAGCGCACGCCCGGAGCATGGCAGGCGGG
>JANOQG010000024.1:0-33823 GCA_031422255.1 Actinomycetes bacterium
ATCTGATGGTCGGTCGCATGACACCTCCACGGCGAGGTGGTGCTCGCTTCGGGCCCGGAGCGCGTCGGTGACCTCGAAGGTGTGGGGGGCGAAGTAGCCCTCGGTGTCCCCGAGGTAAGCGCCATCGAGCCAGACGTCACCTTGGTAGAAGAGGCCATCGAACGTCAGCCACGATCGACGCCCCTGCGCGGGTCCCACGACGGAGAACGGGCGGCGATACAGCAAGGGGCCGTCGGTGGTCGCGAAGGCGGCGACCGATCGCCAATGGCCGGGTACCTCGACGGCTTCCCACCCGCTGTCGTCGAAGGCGTCGTCCTGCCAGGAACGGCGAAGGTCCTCATCGGCGATCGCCGCGCGCCAGGTCCCGGTCAACTCCATGGGGGAGTCACCGTAGTGGTCCGGTTTGGCCGTCGCGCCCGGCGCGGGGACAGGTCGGGAGCCCCGACGATAGGTTGGCGCGCATGACGCCGCCCGCTGCTCACCCGTCCCCGGCCACCGTCGGTCAGCTTCGCGAATCGGGCTGGACCTCGGTCCCCGTGAAGGAGGAGCTCCGGCGCAACGCCATCGTCAAGATCCAGGCCGGCGAGCCACTCTTCCCTGTCGTGCTGGGATACGAGGACACGGTCCTGCCCCAGCTCGAGAACGCGCTGCTCGCCGGTCATGATGTGATCTTCCTCGGTGAGCGCGGCCAGGCGAAGACCCGAATGATCCGGGCGCTCACCGGCCTCCTCGACGAATGGATGCCGATCGTCGCGGGGTCTGAGATCAACGACGATCCGTATGCGCCTGTCTCGCGCCACGCACGCGAGCTGATCGCGGAGCACGGCAACGACGCTCCCATCGAGTGGATCCACCGATCCAAGCGCTACGGCGAGAAGTTGGCCACCCCCGACACGTCCATTGCCGACCTCATCGGCGAGGTCGATCCCATCAAGGTCGCTGAAGGCCGCTATCTCTCGGATGAGCTCACCCTCCACTACGGCATGGTGCCACGCACCAACCGCGGCATCTTCGCCATCAACGAGCTGCCCGACCTCGCCGAGCGCATCCAGGTCGGTCTTCTCAACGTGCTCGAAGAGCGTGACATCCAGGTGCGTGGCTACAAGATCAGCCTCCCGCTCGATCTCGTGCTCTTCGCATCCGCCAACCCGGAGGATTACACCAACCGCGGCCGGATCATCACACCGCTGAAGGACCGCTTCGGCTCGCAGATTCGCACGCACTACCCGCTCGAGGTGTCCACCGAGGTGGAGATCGCACTGCAGGAGGCTCCGCCGTTCCAGGCGGAGGGCGTGCGGGTCACGGTGCCGGACTACATGACCGAGATCGTGGCTACGCTGTCGCACCTCGCCCGCTCCAGCCCCCACATCAATCAGCGCTCGGGTGTTTCCGTGCGATTCACCATCACGAACCACGAGGTGATGGTGGCCAACGCAGCGCGGCGCGCGTTGCGTCACGGCGAGAAGGACGTCGCCCCCCGGGTGAGCGACCTCGAGGCGCTGCCCGCATCCATGATGGGCAAGATCGAGATCGAGTCGCTCGAGGAGGGCCGCGACGGCCTCATCGCCGAGAACCTCGTCAAAGCAGCGGTCCTCACCGTGTTCAAGGATCGGTTCACCCCAGAGCGGTTCCGGCCGATCGTCACCGCGTTCGAGGAGGGTGTGGTCATCCACGCAGGGGAGGACGTAACCAGCGCCGAGTACGTCGCCCTTCTCGAGTCTCAGCCCGCCTTGCGTGAGGCCGTGATCGAGCTCACTGGCGGCGACGAGTCGGCAGCATCGGTGGCGTCAGCCGTCGAGCTCCTCCTGGAGGGGCTCCACCTCTCCAAGCGCCTCAACAAGGAGAGCGTTGGCGCGCGCTCTACCTACCGCGCCAGGGCCTGACAACGCCCGACCCGGTCAGCTCCGGGTTGCGCTGGCCGCTGCCTCCGCGGCGGGGGAGGGGTTGCGGTCGCGGTCGAAGAGGCCAAACCGCAGGTCGTAGCCCTGGTGCCACTCGTAGTTGTCGACGCCGGTCCACCAGAAGATGCCGCGCACATCGATGCCACCCTTGATGGCGTCGTGCACGTGGCCGAGGACGTCCTCGACGTAGTCCTTGCGCTCTTGGTCATCGTCCGTGCCGATCCCCGCTTCGCACACGAGGATCTTCCGACCAGGATGGTCCGCACCAAGGCGCTCAAGGACATGGGCGAATCCTTCGGCCCAGCGCACGTACCCCTGCGGTCCGGGCCGGCCGTTGGTGGGCCAGGGCCCGATCGAGCCGTCGCCCCTCACCCCGATGGCGGAGTAGTAGGAGAAGCCGAGGTAGTCGTAGGCGTCGAGCTGGCGATCGTCGGCCCAGGATCCCCACCAGATGTCGTCGAGGCGGGCGGCAGCAGCCGTGGCCGCGGCGGTGTCTTCTGCCTTGAAGATCGGCATGAGGCTCTGCACCGTGGCCACCGGTGTGGCCGGGGTGCGGAGCAGACGGGCGGCGTCTGCGCCGGCCTGATGGATGGTCTTCAGGACGTTGGCGGCCTCGTTGCGGTCCTTGCGGCCCGGGGGGAGCGAGCCGAGAAGGTGCGAGCCCAGTGCGTAGTAGGTCGGCTCGTTGATCGGTTTCCATCCGAACACGAGATCGCCGAAGGTCTCGGCCGCCCAGTCGACATGACGGCTCCAGACCAGACGCCCCTGCTTGTCGTCTCGAAAGCCGTTGAGATCGTCGGCAAACCACCCCGGCAGGGTGAAGTGGTGCAGGCATGCCCACACGGAGATCCCGGCGTCCCGGCCGGCCTGGAGCATCGAGCGGTAGCGCTCCACTTCAGCTTGGTTGTGCTGTCCCTGCGTCGGCTCGAGTCGGGCCCACTCCAGCGAGAGCCGGTGATGGGCGAGCCCGTGCTGGGCGTACAGCGCGAAGTCGTCCGCATAGCGGGTCGCGAAGCCGTTCCCGTCGTTCGACAACGGAGCCCGCCCCGTCTGCTCCCATCCGTACCAGTCGCTTCCCGGGGCCGCGCCCTCCGCCTGGGTCGCCGACGCTCCCGTGCCCCACATGAACCCGTCGGGCCAGTCGCTCGTCACGAAGTTGAGCCTCCCACACGAGTTCCGGGCCAGAACTCGTCAGGGTGCTCGGGTTGCGAGCTCGGCGTTGATGTGGGTGAGCGCTTTGGCCCACTTTTCGGTTTCGAGGGCGCCTTGCAGCATCCACTCGCCTTCGATGATGAAGGTGGGGACGGCGGTGATGCCGTTGCCGTAGGCCTCTGCCCGCTCCGACCGCACGAATGCTGCTTCCTCATCTGACGCCAGAAGTGCTGTCGCTGCGTCGCGATCGAGGCCGATCGTGGCGGCGAGATCGGCCAAGACGACGTGGTCGGTGACGTCGAGGCCCCCAGTGAAGTAGGCGTGCAGCAAGTCCTTCTTGAGCTCCCGTTGCTTGGCAGCGCCCGCTGTGTGCAACGTCCAGGCGAGAAGCCGGTGGGCGTCGAACGTGTTGGCTCGCCGCATGCCGCTCCAGCGGAAGTCGATGTCGAGCTCGGTGCCCGCATCGGTGAGCCGTGCGTGGGCGGCCTGGACTCGGCTGGGGTCGCCGAACTTCGTCGAGAGGTACTCCACCAGGCGCGGGCTGTCGCCGCCGGTGGGAACGCCGGGATCGAGCTCGAACGAGCGGTAGACGATGTCGACGGGCACGCCCGTCTGCACCACCGCCTGCTCGAACCGACGCACACCCACGTAGCACCACGGGCACGCGACGTCGCTCCAGATCTCGACCTGCATGGTCCCCTCAACCAGAGCCCGTCCGAGATCCTTCCCCGGTACGGTGGCCGGATGGCTGGCGCTCCGCGATTCCGGTACTCGAAGTGGGACGGGTCCCAGGTCGGCTTCGACCTCGACGCCGACGCCGTGCTCGAGGAGATCACCGACGACCTGCTCTACCACGGCGATCTCCACGCTGCCCTCCGACGGATGATGCAGCAGGGCTTCCGGGATCGGAACGATGAGCAAGTGATGGGCATGCGCGACCTCATGGAGCGCCTGCGACGCAAGCGCCGTGACCAGCTCGAGCAGTACGACCTCGGGGGCGTGTACGAAGAGATCGCCGAGTCCCTCCGCGAGGTCCTGGACATGGAGCGAGAGGGCCTCAACGAGCTGGCTCGGGAAGCCCGTGAGAGCGGCGACCAACGCCGACAGGAGATCACCGATCAGGTCGTGGACGAGCGCAACCTCCAGCTCGACATGCTCCCGCCCGACCTCTCCGGGATGGTGCAGCAGCTGCAGCAGTACGAGTTCACCTCGAGCGAAGCGCGCGAGAAGTTCGACGAGCTGATGGACCAGCTGCGCCAGGAGATGGCCCAGAGCTACTTCAACCAGATGTCCGGGGCCATGCAGGAGATGACCCCTGAGGCCATGCAGCGCATGAAGGACATGCTCAACGACCTCAACGACCTCCTGGCGTTGAAGGAGTCGGGCGCTGACACGCAGCCGGCCTTCGAGCAGTTCATGGAGCGCTACGCCGACTTCTTCCCCGAGAACCCCGAGACACTCGACGAGCTCCTCGAGCTGATGGCACAGCGCATGGCGGCCATGCAGTCGATGATGAACTCGATGTCGCCCGAGCAGCGGGCGCAGCTCCAAGGTCTGTCCGAGTCGCTGATGGAGGACATGGACCTGCGGTGGCAGATGGACCAGCTCGGCGGCCATCTGCGGTCGTTGTTCCCTCAGATGGGATGGGAGCGGAAGTACGACTTCTCCGGCCAGGACCCCCTCGGCTTCTCGGAGGCGGCTCAGGTCCTGAACGAGCTCGGCGATCTCGATCAGCTCGAACAGATGCTGCGCGGTGCGTCCTCGCCCGGGGCGCTCGCCGAGGTGGACATCGACCGCGCCCGTGACCTCCTGGGCGACGACGCTGCCCGCAGCCTCGAACAGCTCGCGAAGCTTGCCGAGCAGCTGGAACAGGCGGGCCTGATCAACAACAAGGAGGGCAAGCTCGAGCTCACTCCGAAGGGGCTCCGCAAGATCGGCCGCAACGCGCTGTCCGACCTCTTCTCCAAGTTGGCGCGCGACAAGCTCGGACGGCACGAAGTGGAGCACCGGGGCATTGGCCACGAGCGCACCTACGACACGAAGGCGTACGAGTTCGGCGACCCGTTCAACCTCCACATCGAGCGCACCCTCCGCAATGCAGTGCGTCGGAGCGGCGGCGGAACCCCCGTTCGTCTCACGCCAGACGACTTCGAGATCGAGATGACCGAGCAGGTCGTGCGCAGCTCCACGGTGCTCATGCTCGACCTGTCGTTGTCGATGCCGATGCGCGACAACTTCCTGGCTGCCAAGAAGGTGGCCATGGCCCTGCACTCGCTGATCTCGATGCAGTTCCCGCGCGACTACCTCGGCATCGTCGGCTTCAGCGAGGTGGCCCGGATCATTGCTCCCGAGCAGCTACCTGAGGTGTCGTGGGACTTCGTCTACGGCACAAACATGCAGCACGGCTTCCAGCTGAGCCGCCAGCTGCTCGCGCGTCAGACCGGCACCAAGCAGATCATCATGGTCACCGACGGCGAGCCCACCGCGCACTTCGAAACGGGCATGGCCCAACCGTTCTTCAGCTATCCGCCGGTGCAAGAGACGATCGACGCCACGCTGCGGGAGGTGGCCCGTTGCACGAAGGACAACATCCGGATCAACACGTTCATGCTCGACGCCACCCCGTATCTGCAGACCTTCGTCGAGAAGCTCACGCAGATGAACAGGGGCCGCGCCTTCTTCACGACGCCTGAGACGCTTGGCGACTACGTGCTCGTTGACTTCATCGAGCAGAAGCGGGCCATGCGCACGGGCCGCGGCGGCCGCCGACCCGCCTGACCCAAGGTGGCGAAGAGCGTGAGGCCCACGATGCGAGCGACTGCGAACGCACCAGCGCGTGGTGATCACCGACCACGGGGAGCGAGATGGGCAGGCATGCGCCTCCGAGTGCCCCGCGTGCGCCTCGTCGTCGCGACGAAAGAACTCCGGAAATCCGGGGCTTCCCCTTGCGCAATGCTCGCAGGCAGGCCAAGATCACACCGTTGTAACTACAGGTGTGGTACTCGCCCTCCTGGGTAGTGCGCATCTCCGAGGAGGGCACGTGCAGATCCCCATCTCCATCGAGCCTGATGATCAATCCTGGCAGGACTACGCCAACTGTCTTGGCGTAGACCCTGACCTCTTCTTTCCTGAGCGCGGTGCATCAACCCGCGAAGCCAAAGAGGTCTGTCGAGGATGCGTGGTACGCGAGGACTGCCTCGAGTACGCGCTGGTCAACGGCGAGAAGTTCGGCATCTGGGGAGGGATGAGCGAGCGGGAGCGCCGCCGCCTCCGTCGCCAGCGCGCGCTTGCTCGGCGAGCGTCCACCGCCTGACCCGCCGATCAGCTCAGGCGCGCGTCCAAACGAGCCTCGATGGTGCGGTCCTCCGCTAGATCGAGCGTCGCCCAACGTTCCCGCGGTACGAGCGCGAGCACCGACGCAGGGATGAGTCCGACCAGCTCGGCACCGTCAACCGCGGCGCCGGCAGCCGTCGCCATGTCCGCCACGCGGTCGTACGCCTCGGCCGGACCCAGCTCGTCGGGTTGGATGAGGTTCATCGACACCTGGACCCGGTTGCCTACCGCTAGGCCGAGGGCCCGAAGGTTCGGCCCGCGCACGCTGCGTGCCACCTGGCGGGCGATCGCGAGGTCCTGGCCCAGCCACACGTTGTAGGCCACCAGCGGTCCCCGAGCCCCAACGGCCGTGGCGCCTGCGGTGGGGTGAGGGTCCGGTGGGCCAAGGTCGGGCGGAAGCCCCTCAAAGGCGTCCCGGCGAACCTCGGGGAGCGACCGCTCGGTCCCGTAGAGGAAGCACGGGATGCCGTGAGTAGCAGCAAGCCAGGATGCGAACTCGTCCCGTGCCCGGATCGCCTCACTTGGTGCGCAATCGGCGAGCGCGACGAACGGGACTACGTCGACCGCCCCAAGTCTTGGGTGCACCCCAACGTGCGTCCGGAGGTCGATCCGGTCGATGGCAACGGTGGCGACGCGCCGCGGGGCCTCCACTCCGGCGACCGTGAGCACCGATCGGTGATGGTGTGGATCCGTGTGCATGTCGAGCAGGTCGGCCCCGGCGGCGTCAGTGAGTGCCGCCAGAGTGGCGACATCGCGGCCCTCGCTGATGTTGATCACGCACTCCAGCACAGGGGGATCCTCGCGCGCCTGGTGTACCTCGCCAGAACCCGGCTGGTACCGTGATCCCCATGGGAAGTCTCGGTGCGCCTGAGTTGTTGATCGTGCTCGTCGTCATTCTCGTGCTCTTCGGCGGGGCGAAGCTCCCGAAGCTGGCCCGCTCTCTGGGCGAGGCGCAGAGCGAGTTCAAGAAGGGCATCAAGACCACCGACGACGATGCCCAGCCCCCGGCTGATCAGCCCCCCAGCTGATCGCTAGCGGGCGACCGCTGGTTGGCTCGCGCGCCGTCGCTTCAGGATGCGGCGCCGCTCACGTTCTGAGCAGCCTCCCCACACGCCGTGATCGATTCGATTGACAAGCGCGTGCTCGAGGCATTCGTCTCGCACCGGGCAGCCGAAGCAGATCTTGCGAGCCACCTCGACGCCAGCGCCGTCGCTGGGGAAGAAAGCCGACGGTGAGACATTCGTGCACAGGCCCTTCGCCATCCACGCGTGTTCGGGGGAACGTTCCATGAGGTCGCCTTTCGGGGGGGGTACTGACTAGTTCTACGGCCTCCACGGCTGTTTGGTTCCCAGAAGTCTGAAGGAACCCGGTGCGACGGAACTGGGGCCCGCGGTGTCAAGTGGGCTCCGGGCAGGAATGATGTGCTTCATGGAACCCACTGCTTCCGATCCCGTTGACGACGCCGTGGCGCCGCAACCGCCGCCGGCGCCGTTGCCGCCGTGGTCCGGTGTCGACCACGTCGTGCCGACGTCTCCCGCGTGGAGCCCTCCGGTCGAGGACCCGCTGCCCCCGGTCATGCCGGCGGCCGCCCCCGTCGCCTCGGCGTCGCGGCGGCCCCTGAGCGCGCGCAAGGCCGCCGTCATCGGCGCGATGGTGGGCGCCCTCGTCTCAGCTGTCGTCGCGAGCGGCATCGCCGTTGCCTTCGATGACAATGGGGGCACGCCGGCAAATCGGCCCGTGGCCACCCCGATCGTCTCCGCGAGCGGTGCGCTCGACATCCAGGCGATCCTGGCCAAGGTCCAGCCGTCGGTCGTGACGATCGAGACGAGTCAGACCACCAACCAGGGGGTGTTCGACGGCGCCGGTTCGGGGATCATCCTCAGTGCAGAAGGGCTCGTGCTCACGAACGCGCACGTGATCGGCGGCATCAGCGAGATCACCGTGGTGCTGCCCGACGGCACGTCGCACCCGGCGTCGCTCGTTGGCGCGTCGCCCGACGATGACCTCGCTCTGATCCAGGTGGAAGGCGTGGATGGTCTCACCGCCGCTGAGCTCGGATCCTCTGATGACCTACGCGTCGGCGACGAGGTCATCGCCATCGGCAACGCGCTCAACCTTGGAGGCGAGCCAACCGTCACGAGGGGCATCGTGTCGGCCAAGGATCGCGATCTCACCGCCGGAGGCGAGCAGCTCAGGCAGCTGATCCAGACCGACGCTGCCATCAACCCTGGCAACTCTGGCGGACCGCTCGTGAACGGGGCTGGGCAGGTGGTCGGCATCAACACCGCCATCGTCGCCGAGGCGCAGAACCTCGGCTTCTCCATCGCCATCGACCACGCGCGGCCCATCATCCAGCAGCTGAAGGATGGCAACGGTGCCGTCAACCCGGACCAAGCATTCCTCGGGGTTTCGTCGATGGAACTGGCGGATGTGACCGACGCTGTGCGGGGGACCTTCGAGATCACAGCGGAGAAGGGAGCCTTCGTGTCCGAGGTGGTACCCGGCTCCGCCGCTGACGACGGAGGCCTTCAGGCCGGCGACGTGATCGTTGGGGTCGGCGGCCAGGCGATCGCCGCAGCTACTGACGTTCGAGACGAGATCCTCGGGCACCAGCCCGGCGACAGGGTGGCGATCGACATCGTGCGCAAGGGTGAAACGAGGACGCTCGAGGTCACGCTGGGTCGGCGTGGCGACACCTGATCTGGGGTTCGCGGCGGCTCTACCGCTAACGTGAGCCGCTATGTCTGATGTCGCTACTGAGCCGCTCCCGCCGCCCGTCGCCCACGCGCGGGTCGTCTATCTGGGCCCCGTCGCGCCTCACTGGACCATCCACTCGGACTTCGGCGAGCGTTCGATCATCGAGGAGTTCTCCCGGCGAGTGCTGGCCCGCCTCGTGCTGCTCCCGCCCCACGATCCGCAGTTTCGTCGCAATCGCGAGCGCGTGATCCGAGACGCCGAACGAGAGAACATCCTCCTCGACTGGGACCTCGGACTCCCCGAGGACTCCTGATCGGGCAGACACGCTGCCATTCCCCCCACAGCGGTCGGCCATGCGGCGACTAGGTGGACATCGGTACGATCGGCTCCGTGTTGGAGCCTGACGAGCGCGACGACGAGGTCCGCTACCTCAATCGTGAGCTGTCGTGGCTCGACTTCAACGCGCGCGTGCTCGCATTGGCAGAGGACGATCGCGTCCCGCTGCTCGAGCGGGCCAAGTTCTTGGCCATCTTCAGCCAGAACCTCGACGAGTTCTTCCAGGTCCGCGTAGCGGGCCTCAAGGAGCAGGTGACCGCGGGCATTGGCACCCCATCGCCCGACGGACGGCTGCCGGCCCAGCAGCTCATCGAGGTGCGGGCGCGAGTCGAAGCACTCGTGGGGCGTCAACAGCATCTGTTCCTCGACTTCCTTGCCCCGGCGCTCGCTGAGGTCGGCATTCGCCTCTCGAGCTGGGACGAACTCGATGATGACGATGAGAAGTTCCTCGTCGAGACCTTCGAGCAGCGCATCTTCCCGGTGCTCACGCCGCTGGCCGTGGACCCGGGCCACCCATTCCCCTACATCTCGAACCTGTCCCTGAACTTGGCGATCCTCCTGCGCGATCCAGTCACTACCGAGCGCCGGTTTGCGCGGGTGAAGGTGCCGGACCTGCTGCCCCGCTTCGTGGTGATGCCCGATGGCGAGCGGTTCGTGCCCCTCGAGCAGGTCATCGCGGCGCATCTCGACCAGCTCTTCCCAGGCATGGATGTGGAGTCCACCGCCACGTTCCGGGTGAGTCGCAACGCCGACCTCACGCTGGAGGAGGAGGAGGCCGACGACCTCTTGGCAGCGGTGGAGATCGAGTTGCGGCGCCGCCAGTTCGGCCGTGCCGTCCGGCTCGAGCTGAGCGATGGCATCACGGAAGAGGTCCGAGAGCTGCTCCAGCGCGAGCTCGACCTCGGCGCCAACGACACCTATCGGTGTGTCGGTCCCCTCGATCTCGGCGGGCTTTGGTCGGTCCACGGTCTCGACCGGCCCGAGCTGAAGGACCCGGTCTTCCAGCGCGTCACGCAGTACCGGCTCGACGGCGGCGACGACGACCGCCCCGACGTCTTCTCGGTGCTCCGCGAGGGCGACATCCTGGTGCACCACCCGTACGACTCGTTCCGCACGTCGGTGGAGGAGTTCATCCGTCAGGCCTCGATCGATCCGCACGTCCTCGCCATCAAGATGACGCTCTACCGCACGTCGGGCGACAGCCCCATCGTGCGCTCGCTCATCCGAGCGGCCGAGCGTGGCAAGCAGGTCGCCGTGCTCGTCGAGCTCAAGGCCCGGTTCGACGAAGGGGCCAACATCGAGTGGGCAAAGGCGCTCGAGACCGCCGGCGTGCACGTCGTGTACGGGCTCGTCGGGCTCAAGGTGCACACGAAGACCGCGCTGGTCGTGCGGGACGAGCCCGATGGGATCCGCCGCTACTGCCACGTCGGCTCCGGCAACTACAACTCGAAGACGGCTCGCATCTACGAGGACGTGGGCCTGCTGACGGCCGCCCCTGACATCGGGGCCGACCTCACGCAGCTCTTCAACTACCTCACCGGCTATGGCCGCGACGTCCACTACCAGACGCTCCTCGTGTCGCCCCACACCACCCGCTCGGGGCTGCTCGAGCTGGTCCGGAACGAGATCCGGATGGCCGAGGCCGGGGCACCCGCTCACGTCACCCTGAAGATGAACAGCCTCGTCGACAGCGAGACGATCGATGCCTTGTACGCAGCGTCGCAGGCCGGCGTCGAGGTCGATCTCGTGATCCGCGGCATCTGCTGCCTGATCCCCGGGGTGCCAGGGCTCTCGGAGCGGATCCGGGTGCGGTCGATCGTCGGGCGCTACCTCGAGCACTCCCGCATCTACCGGTTCGAGAACGGAGTCGGCCCCGGGGAGCCCACGTTCCTCATCGGGTCGCCCGACCTCATGCCCCGCAACCTCGACCGCAGGGTCGAGGCCCTCGTCCCAGTGCAGGACCCGGACCTGCAGGCCCGCCTCCAGGAGATCCTCGACGTCAACCTGGCGGACGACACGCTGGCGTGGACCCTCGGTGCGGACGGCGCCTGGCAGCGCGTGGACCGGGGGGGCACCACGGACACGCACGAGCGCCTCCAGGAGGTCGCTCGCCAGCGGGTGCGCCGCCGCGCCTGACGGGTCCGCTCGTGGGGTGAACCGGAACGTTGGGGGTTGGTTCACCTCCCGTTCACCGTGGCCACCCTGAGCCGCCACCCGGCCTCCTTACGGTGGCCGTGACGACGTGTCGTCATCCCCCCGTCACCTGTTGCTCGCTCAAGGAGAACCCACGTGCTCAAGAAGAAGCCGGTTGCCTGGCTTTCCCTGATCCTCGCCTTCGGCCTCGTCGCCGCTGCCTGTGGCAGCGATGACTCGACGTCGAGCGGCACGACCACCGCCGACGGTGGCACCGACCCGGCCAGCTGCCCCGACGTCGACGGCGCGGTCACCGTCTCCGGCTCCTCCACCGTCGAGCCCATCTCCGTGCTCGTGGGCGAGAAGCTCCTCGACTGCGGGTCGGGTGTGGCCGCCACCGTCGACGGCCCCGGCACCGGCGACGGCTTCGCGCTGTTCTGCGCCGACGAGACCGACATCTCCGACGCCTCCCGCCCGATCAAGGACGAGGAAGCCGCCGACTGCGCCGCAGCCGGGATCGAGTTCATCGAGCTGAAGGTCGCCTTCGACGGCATCTCCGTGCTCACCAACCCCGCCAACGAAGCGGTCGACTGCTTGAGCTTCGAGGACCTCTACGCCCTCATCGGACCCGAGTCCGACGGCGTCGACAACTGGTCCGACGCCCAGGTGCTCGCCACCGAGCTCGGCTCCACCACGGAGCTGCCCGACGCCGACCTCAAGCTCACCGCTCCAGGAGCCGAGTCGGGCACCTACGACAGCTTCCTCGAGCTCGTGTTCAAGGACATCAGCGAGGCTCGTGCCGAGGAGGGCAAGATCACCGAGGACGAGGTCGAGACGAGCCGGAACGACTACGCCTCGCAGGCCGATGACACGGCGATCATCGCCGCCATGGAGGCCGACGACACCCCCCTCGGCTGGGTCGGCTTCGCCTTCGCCGAAGAGGCCGGTGACCAGGTGAAGGAGCTCGGTGTCTCCGCCGAGGGCGGCGAGTGCATCGACCCCTCTGCCGAGACCATCGCCGATGGCTCGTACCCGATCAGCCGCGGCCTGTACATCTACGTGAACAAGGCCAAGGCGGAGGAGAACCCCGCCGTGGCGGCCTACGTCGACTTCTTCCTCAGTGCCGACGGCATCGCGTCGGTGTCCGAGGCTGGCTACGTCGACCTGCCGGCTGATCAGCTGGAGACCTCGGTCGCCACCTGGGAGGCCCGGACCGTCGGCACCACCGCCGGCTAGCGGCCACCACCAACGTGCACCCGGGTCCGGGGTCGGTCGCTCTCCTCCCGAGCGGCCGACCCCGGTCGCCCCTCTAGGCTCACCCTGTCCGCCGAGTCCCCATCGAGGACCCCCTCCGATGTCCGATCTCTCGCTCCCGCCGTCCAGGCTGACGCTCGCCGACCTGCACGGTGATCCGCGCCGGGTGCGCACTGAGCGCCTGGTGAAGGCGGTGCTCACCGCTGCCGCCGCCGTGTCTGTCCTCATCAGCGCCGGGATCGTCTGGTCGCTGGCCCGGGAGACCTTCACCTTCGTCACGCAGGTGGAGTGGAGCACCGTGCTGCTCTCCGAGGGCTGGTTCCCCCGACAGGGGGTCTACGACCTCCGCACGATCATCGCGGGCAGCCTCTGGGTCACGGTGATCGCCATGATCGTCGCGGTGCCTGTGGGGCTCGGGAGCGCCGTGTACCTCTCCGAGTACGCCCGGCCCTCCGTGCGGCGGGTGCTCAAGCCCACCCTCGAGGTGCTGGCCGGGATACCCAGCGTGGTGCTGGGCTTCTTCGCTCTGTCCGTGATCTCGCCGTCGGTGGTGCAACGCATCTTCGACAACGGCCTGTTCAGCCTGGCCGCCGCTGGCGTCGGCGTCGGCATTCTCTCGATCCCCCTGGTCGCCTCCGTTTCCGAGGACGCTCTGCGCTCCGTCCCGCTCGCGCTGCGTGAGGCGAGCTATGGCATGGGAGCCAAGAAGATCACCACCGTGACGAAGGTGGTCATCCCCGCAGCGGTGTCGGGCCTCGTGGCGGCCTTCATCCTGGCGGTGTCCAGGGCCATCGGGGAGACGATGGTCGTGTTCATTGCTGGCGGCGCCGCTGGCAACCAGCGATTCGAGCTCAACCCCCTCGAACCAGGTCTCACGATGACGGCTGCGATGGCCACCCAGGCGCAAGGCACCGACCAGGTGGTGGGCGAGGCGCTCACCTTCCAGAGCCTCTACTTCGTGGGCGCCGTGCTCTTCGTCGTCACCCTCGGGCTCAACATGGTGGCCGACCGCTTCGTGCGCAAGGTCCGGCAGGCCTACTGATGGCCTTCCCATCCACCATCGGGAGCGGCGGCCAGCTGGCGCGGCGTAGCGTCGAGGAACAGCTCACCGGGGGCAAGTCCGACGTCGCGGGGGTGATCTTCAAGATCCTCCTCCTCATCTCCCTCGGGGTCTCACTGACCGTCCTCGCCATCCTCTTCCAGGACGTGATCAGCACCGGGTCGGGGGTGCTCACCACCCGGGCGGAGTCGTTCCTCTCAGGTGGGCTCCGGGGCACCGCCGCCAGGGCCGGCATCTTCCAGGCGATCGCCGGCACCTTCTGGATCGGGGTCTTCGTCGTGGTCTTCTCCTTCCCGATCGGCATCGCCTCGGCCGTGTACCTCGAGGAGTACGCCACCAAGGGCCGCCTGGCCCGGATGATCAACGTGAACATCCGCAACCTGGCCGGCGTCCCGTCGATCGTCTACGGCATCCTCGGTCTCACGATCTTCGTGCAGCAGCTCGATGGCCTCACGGGCGGGAGGTCGCTGATGTCCGCGGGCATCACCCTCGCCATCCTGGTGCTGCCCATCGTGATCATCACAGCCGCCGAGGCAGTGCGAGCCGTGCCGGGGTCGCTGCGCGAAGCGGGGTACGGCGTAGGGGCCACGCGCTCGGAGGTGGTGCGCAGCTTGGTGCTGCCCTACGCGCTCCCCGGCGTCATCACGGGTGCCGTCCTCGCCCTGGCGAGGGCGATCGGCGAAGCCGCCCCCTTGTACCTCTGCGGGGTCACCACTGGGCTCCTCCCCGGCCGGTCCGGTCTGCTCGACCCGAGCCAGCTCAAGGACAGCTTCACCGCCCTCCCCGTGGTGATCGCCGAGTGGTCGCGCAACCCACGCGAGGGGTTCACGGAGATCGCGGCCGCGGCCATCATCGTGATGCTGGCCATCGTGCTGGCGATGAACACGATCGCCATCGCGCTGCGGACCCGCTACGAGAAGAAGAGGAAGTAGCCATGGGCCAGAACATCGACCTCACGCCCGCCGTCAACCTCACGGAGTCCCCTCACGTGGAAGAGCTCACCCCTGACACCGATCCTTCGGTCGTCACCTCCGCCGCCCCCGCCCATCAGGTCGTGTTCGAGGTCAAGGACCTCGACGTCTACTACGGCACGTTCCAGGCCGTGCGGGACGTCAACATCAACGTTCACCGCAACGAGATCACTGCGTTCATCGGGCCGTCGGGTTGTGGCAAGACCACCGTGCTCCGGTGCTTCAACCGAATGAACGACCTCATCGAGACGGCTCGGGTCGATGGCTCGATCCGCTACCACGGGGTCGATCTCTACGACCGGGCGGTGAACGCCGTCGAGGTGCGCCGGCGGATCGGCATGGTGTTTCAGAAGCCCAACCCCTTTCCCAAGTCCATCTACGACAACGTCGCCTACGGCCCAAAGGTCGCTGGCCGCACAGAGAACATGGACGACATCGTGGAGAAGGCGCTGCGGGGTGCCGCCCTCTGGGACGAGGTGAAGGACCGCCTGAAGGCGTCCGGCCTGGGCCTGTCCGGCGGGCAGCAGCAGCGGCTGTGCATCGCCCGCGCCATCGCCAACGACCCTGAGGTGCTGCTCATGGACGAGCCCTGTTCGGCGCTCGACCCGATCGCCACCGCCCGCATCGAGGACCTGATGCAGGAGATCAAGGACGAATACACGATCATCATCGTCACGCACAACATGCAGCAGGCCGCCCGCGTCAGCGACCGCACTGCGTTCTTCACCACCGAGGTCAGCTCGGAGAGCGACACACGCACCGGTCTCCTGGTGGAGTGCGACACCACCGACAAGATGTTCTCCAACCCCAGCGACGAGCGCACCGAGAACTACGTCACCGGTCGCTTCGGGTGACCATGAGCTCCCGCCCGCTCGAGCCCATGCGGCACGGCTTCCGAGAGGAGCTCGACCAGCTCCGCCTCCAGGTGGAGCTCATGGGCGTGCGCGTGGACGAGAACCTCGAGCGCATGCGGGATGTGCTCCGCACGGGCGACCTCGACCTCGCCGCCCTGGCCACGGAGGCGGACAACGAGATCGACGCGATGAACGTGTCGCTCACCGAGCGCTGCTACCTCCTGCTCAGCCGGGAGTCACCCGTTGCCTCCGACCTCCGCTTCATCGTGTCGGTGCTCCGCATCGTGTCGGAGTTCGAGCGCATCGGCGACCTCGCCCTGCGCGTCGTGAAGCTGGCTCCGCACCACGATCTCCTGGCCCGCCACGAGGTGCTCTTCGACATCCTGGTCACCATCAGCGAGGAGGCCGTGGAGATCTACCGGGTCGCCCTGCGAGCCTGGTCGGCCCAGGATCTCCACCTGGCCACCGAGCTCGCCACGCAGAACCGCAACCTCGACCTCTACTACGAGCGGCTCGTCAGCGAGCTGCAGCGCCTCGACGGCCTGGACGCCGTCCGGATTGCGATGGCGGCCTTCGCGGCCGGGCGGTCGCTGGAGCGCATCGCCGACCACAGCGCCATCGTCGGCGCTCGCCTTCGCTACCTCATCACCGGAGAGCCCGCCCACCTCGCCGCTGAGGTCCGGTAGCAGACCGGGATCCCCCATGCCCGACTCACGACCCACCTTCCACCAGCAGCTGGACGACGTGCAGCGCGACCTCGTGCGGCTCGCCGCCCGGGTGATCGAATCGGTGGCTCGTGGCACCGAGGCGCTCCTCACCCTCGACCTCGGGGCGGCCCAGGCCGTGATCGACGGCGACGACGAGATCGACGTGCTCACGCTCGAGATCGAGGAGCGGTGCTTCACCCTCCTCGCTCGGCAACAACCGATGGCCAGCGACATGCGAGCTGTGGTCACGGCCATCCGCCTCACCGCAGAGATCGAACGCTCGGGCGACCTCATGGTCAACGTTGCCAAGGCGGCCCGGCGGCTCTACGGCTCGGAGATACCCCTTCCACTTCGCGGTCTGCTCACGGCGATGGCCGACGAGGCGGTGCGCCTGTATGGCCTGGCCATGGACGCGTACGCCGAAGGTGATGCGAGCTTGGCGGCCGCCATCGACGACATGGATGACCGGCTCGACCAGCTCCACAAGGACTACATCCAGGCGATCCTCGAGCTCCATGCCGATGTGCGCGATGTGCAGATGGCGGTGCAGCTCGCGCTCGTGGGCCGCTACTACGAGCGCATCGGCGATCACGCGGTGAACATCGGCGAGCGCGTCCAGTACATGGTCACGGGTTGGCTGCCCGAGCACGACGGTGCCGCTCGGCTCGCGGCCCGGTCCGTCGGGGTGCCGGTGGAGGGGTTGGCATGACCGCTGTCCTGGCCGTCGTGGCGCTCGTCCTCGCCGTCACGCTCGGTCTCCTCCTGGTCGGCCAACAGCGGCTCGCTCGGCGGCTGCTCGCGGCGGGCCACCGGCTGGGAGAGGACGTTGTGCCCACGGGCACCGGCCTGGCCGAGGCGACGTCCGTGATCGAACGGGTGGTGAATCGTGCGCTCCTGTGGGGCGGCGACGTGTCGATGGCGGAGGCCCGTCTCGCCAGCGCGCTGGCGGTGATCCCCCAGGGGGTCGTGGTGTTCGACGAGGCCGGCACCATCGCCTTTCGCAACGAGGTGGCGGGGAGCTACCTCACCGCTCGTCACGGAGAGGCTCTCGTGGAGGAGGCGATCACGGAGCTGGCCGATGCCGCGGTTGGCCCGGGCGGGCTCACCGCGCCCGCCCGTACCGTCGACCTCTTCGGACCTCCTCGGCGCACCCTCGTGCTGACGGCCACGCGCCTCGAGCAGGACGCGCACGGATTCGGCGCGCTTGTGGTCATCGACGACGTCACCGACCGGCGCCGCCTCGAGGCGGTGCGCCGAGACTTCGTGGCGAACATCAGCCACGAGCTCAAGACGCCGGTTGGCGCCTTGGCCCTGCTGGCGGAGACGCTCCTCTCCGAGGACGATCCGGCCGTGGCCCGGCGGCTCGCCGAGCGCATGCTCACGGAGGCCTTTCGCGTCGGCGGCACGATCGACGACCTGCTGGAGCTGTCCCGCATCGAGGCCGCAGAGGAAGCCAAGCGGGAGGACGTGCCCGTGGGGCTGTTCGTCGCCGAGGCCGTGGACCGGGTGCGGCCGGCCGCTGAGCAGCAGGGGATCTCCATCGAGGTGGAGGAGCCGGCGGCCCGGCTCGCCGTGGGCGGGGACCGCCGCCAGCTCGTGTCGGCCACCTACAACCTCCTGGAGAACGCGGTGAAGTACTCCGATCCCGGCTCGACCGTGCAGGTGCGGGCCCGTACGGACGGCCGGTGGGTCGACATCAGCGTTGAGGACCACGGCATAGGGATCCCGCGTCGGGACCTCGAGCGCGTCTTTGAGCGCTTCTATCGGGTGGACCGCGCGCGCAGCAGGGAGACCGGTGGCACGGGCCTCGGCCTGGCGATCGTCCGCCACGTGGCGAGCAACCACGCCGGCGAGGTCCGCGTGGAATCCCGTGAAGGAGAAGGGTCGACGTTCACCCTGCGACTCCCGGTGGGAGCCGGACCGGTCGCCGTCACCGCAGAGGCAGGATGATCCAGCCATGAGCACCCCCGATGCCACCATCCTCGTGGTCGAAGACGAGGACTCCTTCGTGGAGGCCCTCACCATCGGCTTGAAGCGGGAGGGCTTCCGAGTCCAGGTCGCGCGTGACGGCGCGGAAGCGCTCGACATCTTCGACGCTGTGAAGCCGGACCTCGTTCTCCTCGACGTGATGCTCCCGAAGGTGTCTGGCATCGACGTGTGCCGGGAGCTGCGGCGCCGGTCGTCCGTGCCGATCATCATGGTGACGGCCAAGGGCAGCGAGATCGACACCGTCGTGGGCCTGGAGGTGGGAGCGGACGACTACGTCACCAAGCCGTATCGGCTCCGCGAGCTCGTCGCACGCATGCGGGCAGTGCTGCGGCGGCGAGCCGGCGAGCCGGCGGTCGCGGTGCGCACCGGGGACGCGCTCGAGGTGGGCGACGTCACCCTCGATCCGGAGCGACACGAGGTGGTGATCCGAGGGGAGGGAGTGCAGCTCCCCCTCAAGGAGTTCGAGCTGCTCGAGATCCTGCTGGCCAACGCGGGGCGTGTGCTCCCGCGCGACACGCTCATCGACCGCGTGTGGGGCATGGACTACGTCGGGGACACCAAGACGCTCGACGTGCACGTCAAGCGGTTGCGGGCCAAGGTCGAGCTCGATCCGTCCGCGCCAACACGGATCGTCACCATCCGGGGCCTCGGCTACAAGTACGAAGTTCCCAAGCCTCTCGCCTGACCGCGGACGAAGGGGAGACGCTGGCGCTTCTACGATGGCCCCGATGTCCGAACCGGCCGGCTGGCAACCCATGTCCAAGCCACGGCTGGGCGCGGATGCCTTCCAGCTCTCACCGTTTGCCAGGTTGGCGCGCGCGCATGTCCTCTCGGCGTCGGGCGACGCCCTCGTCACCATTGCCCTGGCCAACTCCCTGTTCTTCGATCTCGACCCCAATGGCGCCCGCCAGAAGGTGTTGCTCTACCTCGCGTTGACGATGGCGCCGTTGGCTCTGGTCAGCCCGTTCGTCGGCCCCGCGCTCGACCGTTCCCTCGGCGGACGGCGGTGGATGATCGTGGGCGTGAACGCGGTGCGCTCAATCGTGTGCCTGATCATGATCGACGACCTCTCGGGGCTGTTGTTGTTTCCCGAGGCCTTCACCGTCCTCGCCATGGGCAAGGCCTATGGCGTAGCGCGTGCCGCCGTTGTTCCGACCGTCGTGCGCACCGACGCGGAGCTCGTGGAAGCCAACTCCAAGCTGCAGCTGCTCTCTGGCCTTGCCGTACCGGTGGCGGGGGTCCCGGCGGCGATTGCGTTCGCGATCGGAGGGTCGAAGGGCATCCTGGTGGTCGCAGCGATCGCCTATCTCGCCGCCACCGTGGCGGCGGTGCGCATACCCGCAACCCAGGTCGCCGACGCGCCCGCCACCGCGGCTGAGGCGGCCGAGCTGCGCGGCATCGGCGTGTTGCTCGCCGCGTCCGCGATGGGACTGGTCCGCGGCATCGTGGGCTTTCTGACGTTCCTGCTGCTCTTCGATTTGCGCGACGAGCCGACCTGGCACATGGCGGTGGTGCTCGGCCTCAGCGGAGCTGGGACACTCATCGGATCCGCCCTCGCCCCGGTGCTCCGGCGCTCGTTCAGCGAGGAGCGGATGCTCATGGCCGTCCTCGGGTTGGCCGTTGGCAGCGGGGCACTCGCCGCGTGGATCGACGGCCTGGCCGCGGCTGCGGCGCTGGCCGCCACCATCGCCGTCGTCGCCTCCAGCGGGCGTCTGGCTTTCGATTCGTTGGTGCAGCGTGATGCCCCGGACGCCAACAGGGGTCGGTCCTTCGCCCGGTTCGAGCTGCGATTCCAAAGCGTCTGGGTCGTGGGCGCGGTGATCCCAGTGCTGGTGACGATCCCCCTTCGCATCGGCTTTCTCATCGTTGCCGGTGTGGCCGGGTTCGCGCTCTTCTCCTACATCGCCGGCCAGAAGGCAGCCCGCCGCGCCCATGTCAATCGCCCGCCGATCGGGCCGGGCATTCCGCCCAACTCAGAGGTGCCAGCCGAGGCCGCCACTCGGGACGTGGGCACCCCTGCAGACGAAGTCCGGCCGTATCCGCCCCCGGTCGGGCCGTCACCCTTCGGCTAACGCTCGTCAGCCCACACCTGGGGTTGACAACGATCTGGCCGAGCGACGGGCCGGCCTCGAAGGGCCGCAATGCTCTCGCAACCGCACTAGAGATCGATGCGTGCGAGCCAGAGTCCTGGCGCTGCGACCTCGGGAGGCGTGGGAAGGTGGGCGGCGTCGGTCCAGAGCCGCCGGAGCCCGTCCTCACCCGCTCGCTCGACGACACCCGTGACGAATGCAGAGCCGCGGTCGTAGGTGCCCTGCGAAAGCTCGAGGCCGAACAGGCGCTCAACGAAGCGGTCTGACTCGGCGGCCTCCACCCTGCGTCGGCGCAGCGCCTCGCTGAGCATGTCGTAGGAGCCGATGAGGTTGCTTCCCACGACGTCGAGCACATGGTCGACCACACCGACGACGACGGCGACGAGGGCCTCGAGCTCGGGTCGCAGCGTCTGTTGCTCCGGTGACGTGATTGCACCGAGGATGACCTCCGGAGATCCGAGAACCTCCTGCAGGCGAGCCATGGAAGATGGATCGGTGAGGTCGATGGCGCCGATCTTGTCCTCGAGGGCGTCGGGGTCGTTGCGGAACGACGACACATGGCGTGTGAGGAGGTCATCCATCCTGGCCCGCACATGCGGTACCCCGAACACGGCGTGGTGCGCGATCTCGTGGACGCAGACCCACAGGCGGAGATCATCCGGGGTGATGCTCCACTCAGTCGCGAACTCGTCGAGGTTCGGCACGACGAGCAGGAGCTCGTCGGCCCTGGCTCCGGTGATCGGGCGTGGGATGGGCAAGTCGTACTGCCCGAACGACCGTTGCGCGAGATGGCCCACCATCGAACCCGCGGTCATGGACAGGACCATCGGCTGGAGCATCTCCATCATCCCCGCGAACATTGCAGCGAGGGGGTCGGCATCCTCCAGATCGGTCGCGAGCTCGAGCGCCTGCTCATCGGGAGGACTGAGCGCTCCGGCGAGGTGCTCGACCAGGGGCCGATACGCGTCGAGAGTGGTCTGCACCCACGTGGTGCGGTTCACCGGAAGCACCGACACGGTGCGACCGCTCACGGAGGTCGGCAGCTCGAGCACCTGGGCAACGTTGAGCTCCGCTACGCGGGCGAGCTGCTCGATCCCGATGCGCTCGACGGGGTCGACGTTGGCCTCGCTGGCGCCGCCGTTGGCCACTGTGATGGCCAGTTGGCGGGCGTTGTCCCAGGTGCTGCCGCCCTGTTGCCCGAACATTCGGGCGATGTCTCCGAAGAGAGGAAGGCCCTCGAAGGGGTTCCCGAGTGGACCCTGATCGCTCACGAGGGCATCGTAGGGCGATGGCATCTGATTCCCGCCGCGGCGGATCCATGGTCCTCGTAACCGGTGCTGCCAGCGCACTTGGGCGCCGGGTGGTTGCCCTCACCGTCGCTGACCCCGACGTAGGTCGGGTCGTCGCTGTCGACCGTCGATCGCTGGCGGGCCTTCCGGCAAGCGTCGAGGCGCACGAGGTGGATCTCGGCCAGGTGGAGATCAAGTCGCTCGCCGACGGAGCGGACGTGATCATTCATCTGGCTCAGGCCACGGGTGCCACCGGTACCCCCGCTGGGGAGGTAGGCGATGGCGAGATGGCGCGACTCGTCCTCGACGCAGCGTCTGCCGTCGGCGCCCTGCACGTGGTGCTCCTGTCCAGCGCCACGGCCTACGGGGCGTGGGCCAACAACCCGGTGCCGCTCACCGAGGACGCTCCCCTCCGGCCTAACCCGGGTGTGTCCTGCGCGTTCGAGAAGGCGGAGCTGGAACGACTCGCTGCCGAGTGGCGGGACGATCACCCTGGGGCAACGGTCACGCTCCTCCGTCCCACGGTCACCGTCTGCCCGGAGGGCAACGGATGGCTCGCGCGAGCGCTCGCTCGGTCATCGTCCTTGCCGGTCACCGACGAGGAGCCACCGGCTCAGTTCCTCGACGTCGCCGATCTGGCGTCCGCGGTCGATGTGGCCCGACGGGCCAAGCTCGACGGCCCCCGAAACGTCGCTCCCGACGGATGGATTGCCGGCGACACGGTGCGTGCCCTTGCCGGCGGCGCCCCCCGGGTGCGATTGCCTGAGCGGCTTGCGGTGCGGCTCGCCGGGTTGCGCTGGCGCTGGGGTCTCGCTCCCACCCCACCGGAGCTGCTTCCGTTCACTGTGCACCCATGGGTCGTCGCCAACGACCGCCTGAAGGGTGACGGATGGGAGCCCGTGTCTTCCAACGAGGAGGCCTACGTAGGGACGCACCATGCGGGCCCGTGGGCCACCCTGAGCCCGCGTCGCCGCCAGGAGCTCGCGCTGGGGCTCGCCGGGGTGGCCATCGTGGGCACGGTTGGAGGCCTCGGTGCGCTCCTCCGTCGTCGGCGATCGGGCGCCGCGGCCCGCTAGCGGTGTTCGCCCAAGATGACGACAAGCTCGTGGTGCTGGTCGTCACGCCAGTAGCCCACCGTGAGGCGGTCGCCGGGCTGGTGATTGCGAATGGCGACCACGAGAGCAGAGGCCGAGTGCACGGTCTCACCGCCGACGTCGGTGATCACATCTCGAACGGCCAGGCCGGAGGTTGAGGCGGGGCTGCCATCCTGCACGCCCCGGATGCGGACGCCCCCCTCGACGGTCATGCCCTGTGCCTGTTCGGGCGTGAGGTCGGCTCCCTCGATGCCGAGCCACCCGTGGGTGGCGTACCCGAAGGCCATCAGCTGTCCAGCCACTCGTCGGGCCAGGTCGATGGGAGTGGCAAAGCAGTAGCCGTCGGCGGAGCGCATGGGTGCGACGATGCCGATCACGGCGCCGTTGGCGTCCGCCAGTGGGCCGCCGGGGCCGCCGACCTCCACTGGCGCGTCGGACTGGATCATCCCGTGCAGTGAGTCACCGTCGTCGTCCACTCGTCGTTCGATGGAGCTGATGACACCGGCGGACACTGCCGGTGCCTGCCCGTCGACCAGTGCCGAGCCGATTACGACGGTGGGCGAACCAACCTCGAGGTTTTCGGACGATCCCAGGATGGCGACGGGAAGGTGGTCTGCATCGATCTCCACCACGGCGACATCCGTGGAGAGGTCGACGCCAACGAGGCGACCCTCGAAGTGCCGACCGTCGGCGAGCACCACGTCGATGGCGGTCGCGCCGGCGACCAGGCGGGCGCTGGTGAGCAGGAGCCCATTGTCCCGAAAGATGACAGCAGACCCGATGCTGACGCCCCCCGGCCGGGTGAGCACCAGCCGCGCGACGGTGGGACCAAGCCGCTGGGCGACGGCCACGACACCCCGCTCGCCGCTCACCAGGGGCGAGGACACGATTGGCGTCACCGCGACCTTCTCCACCACCGATCGCTCGACGTCCTCCGACAACGCTCCGGTGACTGCCATGACTGTGGTGGAGAGGGCCGCCCCAACCAAGGTGGCGACGACGGCGACCGACCACGTGCCGGCTCGCCGGCTGGCTGCCGACGGGGAGGCAGGGAGCCGGCCAGGCGAGTGGCCGTGGCTCATGATCTCTGACGGATGCCGCCACAGTCGGTCGTCAGGTGGGAGGGGAGGATCGAAGCCGCCGACGTCGTCGTCGGCGTCGTCGTCCACGGGCATGGCCCGAACGGTACTGGCGGCCTCCGCCGAGGGGGCCGCGGGCACCTACAGTGGGCCCGGATGGATCGCGCCCGCGCCGCTGCGCCCGCCTTGGGCGACGATTGGATCGCGTTGTCGGACCAGGAGCTCCCCATCGCCGACGTCTCGGCTTGGGTCATCCGACCCGACTGCGGGGCGGTCGTGACCTTCACCGGCACAGCGCGCGACCATTCGCCCGGACGTTCCGGCGTGCACCGACTCGAATACGAGGCCTACGAGAAGCCTGCCGTCACACGGATGGTCACGCTGATCGCAGAGGCGCGTCGACGTTGGCCCACGATCGGGCGCACGGCTGTCGTGCATCGCGTCGGCCCCGTCGGACTGGGTGACGCGGCGGTCGTCGTCGCGGTTTCCGCACCACATCGGGCGGAAGCGTTCGAGGCGGCCCGCTTTCTCATCGATGAGCTCAAGCGCACCGTGCCCATCTGGAAGCGGGAGGCCTGGGCGGGCGGCGAGAGCTGGGGCCTCGAGGCGCAGCACCTCACGGAGGTGGGTCCGTGAGCGCGGTGCTCTTCCTCTTCATCGCCGTCGTGCTCTCGGCGGTGGGGGTCTTCGTGCTCTGGCTCCAGCATCGGTCGCCCAACACGACCGACTCCGGGATCGATGCGTTCCAACGTGAGATGGACGCGCTGGCCCCTCCTGGCGACTCCCCGCAGCCGCAGCGACGAACGGCTCGACCGCAGCGACCAAGCCGGGACAGCTGACCGATGGCGCGCGACCTCGCCATCGACCTCGGAACCGCGAACACGCTCGTCTATGAGCGCGGCCGAGGGATCGTGCTCAACGAGCCCACGGTGATCGCGCTCAACGAACGCACCCAAGAGGTGCTGGCGATGGGACAGGAGGCCTGGCAGATGATCGGCCGCACGCCGGGCTACATCGTGGCCGTGCGTCCGCTGCGCCAGGGCGCCATCACCGACTTCGAGATCACGCAGCGGATGATCCGGTTGTTGTTGCACCGGGTTGGTGTGAGTCGCTTCAACCGCCCGCGGGTGGTGATCTGCGTGCCCTCCGCCATCACCGAGGTTGAGCGACGGGCGGTCACCGAGGCGGCTCGCCGCGCGGGAGCGGCCGACGCCCAGCTCATCGAGCAGCCGATGGCCGCTGCCATCGGAGCCGCCCTGCCCATCCACGAACCGGTGGCCAACATGGTCGTCGATGTCGGCGGCGGCACCTCTGAGACGGCGCTCATCTCGCTGGGCGGTGTTGTCGCCCTCAAGGCCGTGCGAGTCGGGAGCTTCGACATCGACGCGGCCATCACCCAGTTCATCCGCCGCGAGTACGGCATCGCTGTTGGCGAGCGCACGGCGGAGGAGATCAAGGTAGCGATCGGCTCGGCGTGGCCGGTGCGCGACGAAGTCAACGCGGAGGTGCGCGGCCGAGACCTCATGAGCGGACTGCCCAAGACGATCATCCTGTCTCCTGAGGAGGTTCGAGCCGCGATCGAGGAGCCGGTGTCAGCGATCGTCGAGTCAGTGATCGCGTGTCTGGGAATGAGCCCTCCCGAGCTGGCCCAGGACCTCATCCTCAACGGCGTGAAGCTCGTGGGCGGAGGCGGGATGTTGGCCGGTCTCGACCAGCGGTTGGCCAACGCGACCGAAGTGCCGGTGCACCTCGTCGATGCGCCACTCGAATGCGTGGTGCTCGGCGCCGGTCGCTGCATCGAGTCCTACGACAGCCTCAAGGTGATGTTCATGGGGAGCAGTCGCTAGCAAAGCGAGGGTCAGTCGCTGAGATCCTCGGCAGCTTGGCGTACCTGCCAGTCGCGGTCGTCTAGTGACCGGAGCAACGCAGCGTCCACCGACTCGCCCTCGAATGGCGCCAACGCCAGCACGGCCCGGCGGCGAACGGTGGCCTTGTCCGTGGTGGCAGCGAGGATGGCCGGGAGTCCGTCGTCGTCGCCGATGGCGCCGAGGGCGGCGACGGCAGCTTCGCGTACGAGCGCGTCGTCGTGGTCCGTGGCGAGGGTCGACAGGATCTGCACGATCCCGGGCTCCGCCGGCACGCGTTCCCCGCTGGCCCATGCGGCTACCTCCACGATGGTGTCGTCGACAGAGGCCAGGGCGGATCGCAGGGAGGGCGGTTGGTCGCCCGGGAGCAGGGCGACCGCCTCGCAGGCGCGACGCTGCACGCTTCCTGCCGGGTCGGCAAAGGCCAGGTCGAGGTCCTCAACAGTGAGGGCACCCAGTCGTTCGAGTGCGCCGATGGCGGTGGACCGCACGCCAGCGTCGGGGTCGACCAGACCGGCACGCGCGGTGGCTTCGTCCCCTTCGTGCCCGGCAAGGGCTACGGCGCGACGGCGGGGACCCGGTCCGGGGCCAGCTCCGGTCATGGTCGGTTCGCCAGCGGCGCTAAAGCCGCACGGCGTAACGGCCGATGTCTCCCACGGTGACAGCCCCGAGCGGGCCGTCGCCGAAGACTGGACACGGGAGTGACGTCATGCCCTTCATGGTGATCTACCGCACTTCGGATGGAAGCTCGAAGTACGAGCAAGTGGATGCCATCGATGAGGCGGCGCTCCTCGTGGAACGGCTGCGCAACAGCGACGGGATCGACGAGATCCGGATCTACCGGATGGAGGAGATCAGCTTCGCGTTCCGCCCGTACTACAAGGTCGAGCTGGGACTGCCTGATCTTCAGACGCCCGCTCCCGTTGGGGAGATCGTCGGCGGAACGACCATGGTCGAGGCTCCCGAAGCACCCGTGCCGGCGGCTCCGACGCTCACCCGTCGAGTGGTCGAGCGCCGTGAGGCGGCTTCCGAGCTCGACGGAAAGCCTGCGGACGAGGCCCCGTTGATCTCTCCTGTCGTGGCGCCACCGGCGGCGGGTTCCGACCTTCTCGCAGAGGGCGCCGGCTCGAACGGCCCCCGTCGCGGTCTGTTCGGGCGCTAGCCGTTCTGCACGTGTGAACCCGCTCATCCGAGCGCGTGGTCGAGGAGCGAGATCGTGGTGGCGACGGCGAGCCCGATCACCGCAGCCGCCATCAATCCGAGCAACGTGCTGAGGGCCATGAGCAGCAGTCCAGACCGGACGCGTCGCCACCAGGGGATGCGGCGGGGGTCCGTGGTGTCGAATGTGCTCGCTTCGTTCAGGTTGTCATCCTCCTGCCCGCGACTTGAGCTGCGACCCGATCGTGAGCACGCTGGGGCGAATGCTACCGCCGGCCCCCATTGCTCCAGAGCAGTCACGCATCGGTGGCGCATCATCCGAGCGACGCCGGCGATGGCGGGTCGCCGCCGTCGCTGCCGCGTTGCTCCTGCTGACCGTGGGGGGAGCAGCGCTGGTGACCGTGCCGTACGTAGCCCTCCGCCCGGGCTCGGTTCGCCCGGTCAGCGATCAGATCAACGTCGAGGGTGCCAAGAGCTTTCCGCCTGAGCAGGGGGTCGCGTTCACCACGGTGAACGTGGGTTCGGTGACCTTGCTCGAGGCCCTTGCAGGCTGGCTGGGCGACGACGTCGATGTGCTCCCCGAGGACCGCGTGCGCGGTGACCGCTCGGCTGCCGAGACTCGCCGCTACAACGCGCAGCTGATGGACACGTCAAAGCTCACGGCCATAGCGGTCGCCCTTGAGCACCTCGGGGAAGACGTGATCATCACCACTACGGGCACGGTCGTGCGGGAGATCGGTGACGGGCTGCCCGCGGCGGCGGTGCTGGAGCGCGACGACGTGATCATCAACGTCGATGGCGAGCCCGTGGATGAACCCGACGAGGTCGGCGCCCTCCTGCAATCGGGAGGTCCTGGTGCGACCCACACGCTCACGCTCGAACGTCCCGCGGGCAGCACCACGCGCGTCGATGTGGAGATTGCCACCGTGGCAGCACCGGATGACCCCACGCGCTCGATCATCGGGATCTCCCCGGAGGATCGAATCGTCGACTTCGACTTCCCGATCGACGTCGCGATCGACTCCGGCGACGTCGGTGGTCCGTCGGCTGGGTTGGCCTTCACCCTTGCGGTGCTCGACGTGCTGACGCCAGGAGAGCTGACCGGAGGAACGCGCGTGGCCGTCACGGGCACGATCCTGCTCGACGGCAGGGTGGGCCCCGTCGGTGGTGGCGCTCAGAAGGCTGTGACGGTTCGCGACGCAGGGTACGACGTGTTTCTCGTGCCGAGTGATGAGTTCGATGAGGTGAGGGAGGCCGTCGGAAACGACCTCCGGGTGATCGCCGTTGACACCCTCGGTGAAGCGATGGCCGCCCTCTCTGCCCTCGGAGGCAACGCTCGATCGCTGGCACTGCCTGGTGCGTCGGACGCTGCCTGACTCGCGTTGTGATGGCTCGCCTGGTGTCGCCAGATCTGCCCGTCCGCGGCGAGGTCGAAGGCTCGTCGTAGCATTGGGTCGCCATGGCCGACTCTCTCGACAGCTCCTCCATCGCGCGCAAGGCATTCGACGTCGGTCGTCGAGGCTACGAACAGCAGGAGGTTCGGGCCTTTCTGCACGAGGTGTCATCGTTCATCGAGCGCCTCCAACGCGAGGAAGTCACGCTGCGCGAGCGCGCTGAGCGGGCCGAGGCTCGGCTAGGGCTCTCCGAGCGACCCGACGAAGCGATGCTCCTCGAGATGCTCGGCGAGGAGACCACCCGCGTCCTGTCATCGGCTCGTGAGGCCGCCGCGGAGATTCGTACCAAGGCTGAGACCGCGGCCGAACGGATCATCGGGGATGCCGCCAGTGAAGCCGCGGACACGCGCTCCGACGCCGTACGGGAGGCCGATCGGCGATTGGCCGAGGCGACGGCCGAGAGCGAGTCGATCGTCTCCTTGGCACGCAGCGAGCACGATCGCCGAAACGCCGAGGCAGAGGAGGCGGCCACTCGCATCCGTGAGGAGAGTGCCGCTCAGGCTCAGTCCGCGCTCGATGAAGCCAAGCGCGACCTCGATCGAGCGCAGGAGGAAGCAGCGGCGGCCGTGGAAGCCGGGCGCATTCGTGGCCGGGAGATGGTGGCCGAGGCGCAGGTGGTGCGCGAGCGGGTGCTCCGCGACCTCGCAGCGCGCCGGAAGAAGGCGCGCCAGCAGGTCGAGAAGCTCAACGCTGGGCGCGAACGATTGCTGGAGGCTTACGACGTCGTGCGCCGCACCATCGACGAAGCCAGCACCGAGCTCACGGTGTCGTTGTCCGACGCTCGCCTCGCGGCGGATGCCGCGGCCCGTCGGATCGCCGACGAGCCAGAGCCCACGTTGGAGCAGCTCGACCAAGAGGTCACCGACGCCAGGATCGCCGGCCTGCCGATCGCCGACCTCGGGGGCTCGGACCTCGGCGACGACATCGAGGAGGAGCCGGAAGATCCAGGGCCGTTCTCCGGTGAGGTGCCCGCGGTGGTGGTCGACACGGACGTGGTGGTACCGACCACAGACGCCGAGCAGGTCGCCCCGGATCCCCCGGCCGAACCCGATGCGCGGCGCGGCCGCAAGGGACGCCGCCGCAAGGGCGCGAGCTTCGAGGGGCTGCCCGCAGGCAAGCTCATTCGGGTCGAGCCTCCGGCGGAGGGCGAGGGGATTCGAATTCTCGAAGACCCCGATCCCGTGGATCCCGTGGATGCCTCGGTCCCCGAAGAAGCCGAAGAAGACGAAGCCGCCGAAGCCGCCGACGGTTCCTCGCCCACTGGTGGCGACGAAGGCGACACGGACTCGTCGCCGGCATCTGACGTCTTCGCCCGGCTCAGGGCCGAGCAGGAACCCGTAGCCGTGGACGAGGCCGCCGAGGCGGATGCTGAGCCAGATCCCGAGGTGGCCGAGGATGCCGGAGAGCCGGACGTCGCGGTGGAGGAGGCCGAGCCGGAACCGCTTGACGATCCCGGTGCGGCTCCGTTTCGGGCACGCGACGCCGCGCTCCTGTCGATCGACAAGGAGCTGAGCCGCCGCCGGAAGCGCGCGCTGGCCGACGAGCAGAACGAGGTGCTCGATCTCCTACGGCGGGCCAAGCCCAAAGGCGTCGACGACCTGCTCCCAGTCGCGGACGATCACGCCGCTCGGTGGGCCGATACCGCTGCGGCCGCGCTCGCCGAGGCAGCCGCCGCCGGAGCCGAAGGAGCCACGCCCACCTCGACCGTCGATCTGGCAGACGAGTTGGCGCGCCACCTCACCGCCCCGCTGCGCGACAGGATCGATCGCAGCTTCGCCGCCTCCGACGGCAACCTCGACGACGTCGCCGATCGCGTTCGGGCCCTGTACCGAGAGTGGAAGGGCCAGCGCCTGAGCGAGACATCGCGCCACTTCCTCGCGGCGGCGTACGCCCGCGGCGCATTCGATGCGGTGCCGCCGAGTGGCCAGGTGCAGTGGATCCTCGATCCCAGCGGGGCCCCCTGCCCCGACTGTGACGACAACGTCCTGGCCGGGGCGGTCCCCAAGGGGGACGAATTCCCAACTGGCCACGCGTGCGCCCCAGCCCATCCCGGGTGCCGGTGTCTGGTGCGCGCTGCGGACGACTGACGGAGCCCCGGTAGGGTTCACGTATGCGTGCCCCCAGTGACATGCCCCGTCGAGCGCCGCGGACCGCCGCTCCGGAGCGAGGCCGCACCTGGCTCGTGGTCGGGGGGATCGTCCTGTTCTTCCTGGTCACCTCGCTACGAGGCATGGCCGGCTTCTACACCGACTTCCTCTGGTTCGACTCCCTCGGTCAGTCCGGAGTGTGGCGAGGCGTCCTCGGGGCGAAGGTGGCGCTCGCGCTCATCTTCACCGGCGCCTTCTTCGCGCTGATGTTGGTCAACCTCGTGATCGCCGACCGACTGGCGCCGCCGTTCCGCCCCGCCGGCCCCGACGAGGAGTTCATCGAGCGCTACCACGAGATCGTCGGGGGTCGCACGGGGCTCGTTCGGACAGGGGTGTCAGCGATGCTGGCGCTGATCGCCGGCGCTGGCGTGTCGAGCGAGTGGAACTCCTGGATCCTCTTCACCCACGGCGGTGACTTCGGCATCAAGGATCCCCAGTTCAACACCGACGTCGGCTTCTACGTCTTCAAGCTGCCGTTCCTGAGCTTTGTGACCGGGTGGTTGTTCGCAGCGCTGCTCATCGTCCTGATCGTCACGTCCGTTGCGCACTATCTCAACGGCGGCATTCGCATGAGTGCGACGCGCGACCGAGTCACCCCGCAGGTGAAGGCTCATCTGTCGGTGCTCCTCGGGCTGCTGGCCCTCGTCAAGGCAGCGGGCTACTGGCTCCAGCGATTCGACCTCACCGTGTCCTCCCGCGGCTTCGTCGCCGGGGCCGGGTACACGGACGTCAAGGCCCAGCTCCCAGCCATCAACCTGCTTCTGCTGATCTCGATTGCCAGCTTCCTGCTGTTCATCATCAACATCTGGCGGCGAGGCTGGACACTGCCGATCCTGGGGGTGGGACTCTGGGCCCTCATCGCAGTGGTGGCAGGCGCGATCTATCCCCAGTTCGTGCAGCGGATCACGGTCACCCCGAACGAGCCTGAACGCGAGCGCCCGTACATCGTGCGCAACCTCGAGGCCACGCGCGCCGCGATGGGGTTGGACGGCGACGCCATCGACGTGGCTGAGTTCGCCCTTGAGACCGACGTCGACAAGATCGACCTCCAGGCGAACGAAGCCACCGTGAAGAACATCCGAATCTGGGACCCCACCCCCGCGATCCTGGGCAAGACCTTCCCCCAGCTGCAGAAGGTGAAGGACTACTACGCGGTCAACGACGTCGACGTGGATCGCTACGAGCTCGACGGGGTGCCGACCCAGGTCGTGCTTTCCGTGCGCGACCTCAACACCGACAAGGTGCCCACCAACTCGTGGGCCGCTCGTCACCTCACCTACACGCACGGCTACGGCGCCATCGTCGCTCCGGCCAACGCGGCCGACGAGAACGGCAACCCCGTGTTCGTCGGGCGCGACGTTCCCTATCGGAGCAGTGCCCCGGAGCTCGACCTCACACAGCCTGCCGTCTATTTCGGCGAGGAGCTGAGCGGCTACGTGGTCGTCGGGTCGAAGCAGCGTGAGCTGAGCTTCCAGGACGACGACTCCACGGAGTACGCCCCTTACGAGGGCGCAGACGGCGTGAAGCTCGACTCCTTCTTCAAGCAGGCTGCATTCTCGCTGCGCTTTGGCGACGCGAACCCGTTGATCTCCGACCAGCTCACCGGCAGCTCGAGGGTGCTGTACATCCGCGACATCAAGGAGCGCGTGTCTACGCTGGCGCCGTTCCTCAGCTACGACGCCGATCCCTATCCGGTGATCATCGACGGCCACATCCAGTGGATCATCGACGCCTACACCACCACCGATCGCTATCCCAACGCCGAACGGGCCGACACCACGCAGCTCAGCGTCGGCAGCGGCCTCGACCACAGCTTCAACTACGTCCGCAACTCCGTGAAGGCCGTGGTCGACGCGTATGACGGAACGGTCGACTTCTATGTGATGCCCGGCGGCGACCCGATCGTCCAGGCTTACCGTGACGCGTTCCCGCGGCTGTTCAGCGATTTCGACGACATGCCCTCCGAGCTGCGAGACCACATGCGCTACCCGGAAGACCTCTTCCGCGTGCAGACGAACATGTGGGCCCGCTACCACGTAGAGACGGCAGAGGGCTTCTACGAGGGCAACGACTACTGGGATGTCGCCCGCGATGCCGGCACCGCGAGCGGCGGCACCACGGCGTCGCCAGTGACCTCCACCACCACCGATGCCAACGGCAACACGATTCGCGCGAAGGACAAGCGCACCGACCCGTACTACGTCTTCGCCAAGCTCCCTGGTTACACGGAGCCCGAGTTCGTGCTGATCCGGCCGTTCGTGCCCACCTCCGCTGGTGATGACAGCCAGTTGCTCACCGCGTTCATGGTGGGCCGGAGCGACGGAGACGCCTACGGCAAGCTGCAGGTGTACGTGATGCCGCGCGGCGACCTGCCCAACGGGCCCTCGCTCGTGCAAGCAGCCATCCAGAGCGACGAAGCCGTCGGCAACAAGGAAACGCTGCTGAGCGGCGCCGGATCGAGCGTGAGCTACGGCAGCCTTCTTCCGATCCCGATCGACGGCGGCCTGGTGTACGTGCGGCCGTTCTACGTGAGCTCCACTCAGACCGACGTGCCCGGCCTCGCCCAGGTGATCGTGGAGTTCGGCGGCACTGTCCGCATCCGCGACACCCTCCAGGAAGCGCTGGCGGCTGTGTTCGGCGATGCACCGCCCACACTTGAAAGGCCGCCGGGCGGGGAGCCGATCGACCCCGTGGAACCGACGGGCACGATCACCGAGCAAATCGAGACCCTGCTCGTCGAGTGGCGCGATCTCATCGATGAAGCCGACGCTGCGCTCAAGGAGGACGGCGACCTCGCCACTTACTTCGAGAAGACCGCGGAGGCTCGGACCAAGATCGAGCAGGTAGAGCGCCTCCTCGAGGGGAGCGCTACCACCTCAACCGACGCCTCCACGACGACCACCACGACCGAGTCCGCCGCCTCGACCTAGCTCGTGGCGACCTCGGCGCAGGTTGCCGCGATGGGCGTTCGCCGGTAGGGTCCCACGTCCACACCAAGTCGTCGCGGGGTGGAGCAGTCAGGTAGCTCGTTGGGCTCATAACCCAAAGGTCGCAGGTTCAAATCCTGCCCCCGCCACCATGTGATCGCAGGTCAGCGCCGGTCCGAGAGGACCGGCACTGCTGTTTCTGGGACCGAGGGCCGAGCAGCGGTCATCGGGTGAGAAAGGTGATGTGAAAGCGGGCGCCTCCGGCGAGCTCGACGTGGTGGTCGACCTCGGGTGGGATGGGTTGTGGGCGCACCGAGGTGACCTGGATGTCGA
>JANOQG010000025.1:0-1627 GCA_031422255.1 Actinomycetes bacterium
CCAATTGGACCGAGTTGTTCGACCCCCACACCGAGCGCTCTGCGCGCGCGCCCACTCGCCTTTCCCGGGCATAGCGATGCTCCTATGTCGTCAAGTGGTGGGTTCCGACGGTGCTGGCAGACCAGTGATGGGCCACTCGGTGTTGAGGGCGGGCTCTTATGAGGCCAATGCGGTGTCGGGGGATGGGTTGGAGCGGCGGGCCGGCAGATCTTTATGTGGACAGCCGGTGGCGTCGGGGCTGTATTGGGCCAGGCCCGCCGCTCCAGAGCTGTTAGCGGGGTAGGTGCCGCCAGGTTTCGCGGGCGACGTAGCGCTTGAGGACGCGGCTGATCTCTGGCTTGGTGAGGCCTTCGTCGAGGCGGCGCTGCACGTAGGTCCGGATGCGGGGGTCCGAGCTCATGCGGGTGATCACGATCCGCCAGAGGGCGTGGTTGGCTTGGCGGTTGCCGCCGCGGTTGAGTCGGTGTCGGGTCGTGCGACCGGAGGACGCTTGGAGGGGGGCGACGCCGCAGAGGTTGGCCCAGGCAGCTTCGCTCTTGAGCCGTTCGGGGTTGTCGCCGGCGGCGACGAGCAGGGTGGCGGCGGTGTCGGGTCCGACGCCGTGTAGGTCGAGCAGTTGCGGCGCGGCCACGGTGACGAGGCCTTCCAGGAGTACGTCGAGGCGGGCGAGCTCGTCGTCGAGCGCGAGGACCCGACGCCCGAGGGTCTGCAACGCTGTCTTGGTGCCGTGGATGACCACGTCGCTCTCGGGGCGGGGTCGCAGGGCCGCCACTCGCCGGGCGAGGGCGGCGACGGGCACATCGCGGAGCTGGTCACGGAGCGCGTCGGGGGCGCAGAACCCGAGGTGGCGGATCTGTGTCAGGGCTTTGGTCCGGGCCGCGCGAGCGGACCGCTTCGCGACCAACAGCACCCGGATCGCCTCCACGTTGCCGTCCGCTGTCTTGGCGATCCCGCTGGCCCGACCCGACAGGGCCGCTCGAGCGGCTTCGACGGCATCGAGAGGATCGGACTTGCCGTGCCGGCGCCGCACCTGACGGTTCGGCCGGTCGACCTCGATCACCGTCACCGACGCCCGGTGCAAGAACCGGGCCAGACCGACGCCATAGGCGCCCGTTCCCTCGACGCCGACCGCCACGAGCTCCCCGAACCCGCTCAGCCATCCATGCAGGTCCCGATAGCCCGCCGCGGTCGCGGGGAACGACTCCACCCCCAACAGCGCGCCCACGTCGTCGAGCGCGGCGGCGACGTGCTGATCCAGATGCGTGTCCACGCCACCGGTCACCGGGCGCGTGCTCTCTACGATGGTCATTGCCATCCCTTCTGTCATCAATGGTCAAGGGGTGGCACGCACGTCCCGTGACGGAGACCGTGTCGAGCAGGCTGTTACTGCAGCCCACTCGGTCACCCTCTGGAACGGGGCGTGCCCCGTTAGAAGCAGCCGAACGTAACCACCACCGAACCCCGCATCGCGGACCCTCGCTGGCCAACCCACCATCTCACTGGGCACTATGACGCGGTCTTCGAGTCAATCGGTTGGCGAGTTGTCGGCCTTGGCGGACACTCGTCGGCATCTGGTGTGCCTGGCCCGTGTCATCTTCCGTTTTGCCTTCTCGAGGATCGACCGATG
>JANOQG010000026.1:0-9978 GCA_031422255.1 Actinomycetes bacterium
CCTCATGGCGGCGAAGATGGTGCCCGCGCTGGCCGCGGTCGATGGCACCGTCACCCGCATCACGTTCAACAACGCCACCGGCAACTCCCTGGTAATCACCGGCAGCGACGGCTGGACGTACCACTACATCCATGTGAACAACGACACCCCCGGCACCGACGATGGGCTAGCCACGCGCGCCCAGGCCTTCCCGGCGAACATCCAGCTCGGCGTGACCGTGAAGCGAGGCCAGCTCGTGGCCTACGTCGGCGACTCGGGCAATGCCGAGACCACGGCGCCACACATTCACTTCGAGATTCGCCAGCCGGCGGCTCCAGGCACCTACACCGGGGTACCGATCAACGCGTACGAGTCGCTCCGCCAAGCGACCATCTGGAGCACACGTGGCCGCTGGGAACTCCGGACGACCGCCACCCCCGGGCCAGCGCAGGAGCAGTTCATCTATGGCAACGCCGTGGGCGACAAGGGCCTCCTGTGTGACTGGGACGCCGACGGCGTGGACGAGCCGGTCATCTATCGGGCGGGGCAGTGGTATCTGCGCAGTGGGAACGTTGTCGGATCCACCACCCGATCCATCACCTTCGGGACCGCACAAGACACGCCACTGTGCGGCGACGTCGATGGCGATGGCTACGACGAGCCGATCCTCTTCAACCGAGGCATCTGGACCGTGCGGAGCAGCTTCGAGGACGTTGCACCGATGGCCTGGACGATGGCGTACGGCCGGCTTCCGGGCGACCGGCCGGTCATCGGCGACTGGGACGGCGATGGCGCCGACGACCTGGCCATCTTCCGTGCTGGCGGTGGCTGGTACCTCCGGAGCAACGGTCAGGCCTCTGGAACCACCGTGGCCACCTTCATCTACGGCATGCAGCCCGGCGACCAGCCCATCGCCGGCGACTGGGATGGGAATGGGACCACAGACCCGGGCATCTACCGAGGCACCCGGTTCCACCTCAAGGGATCGCTGACGGCCGGCACGGCCAGCACCATCGACCTCGGAACCAGCGGGGGTCAGCCCCTTGTCGGGGTGTGGTCGGACAGCGTCAGGCCCGGCATCGGAACCTTCCGACCCCGCACCGCCTGAAACCGGTCGGCTAGCGGCGAAGCAGGTCCTTGGCGATGTGGGTGATCTGGATCTCGTCGGTGCCGGCGTAGATCTGCAGAACCTTCGCGTCACGGGCGAGCTGCTCCACCTGGAACTCGGCCATGTAGCCGTTGCCACCGTGGAGCTGCACGGCCTCGAGCGCCACCTCGGTTGCGGCACGGGCTGAGTACAGCTTCATGGCCGATGCCTCAGCAAGCGACAGCGGAACTCCAGCGGCTCCCATCTCGATGAACCGGAACACGAGGTTCTGCACGTTGAGGCGGGCCACCTCCATCCGCGCCAGCTTGTCTTGGATCAGCTGGAACTCACCGATGGGCTTGCCGAACTGCACCCGATCCTTGGCGTACTGCACGGACAGCTCCAGGCAGCGCTCGATGATGCCAAGAGCCATCGCTGCCACGCCTGAACGCTCCATCGAGAAGGTTGCCTTGGCGCCGTCGCGGCCACCTGCCGGAACGTCCTCTGTCTCCCCGATCAGGCGGTCCTTGCCCACCCGCACGTCGGTGAGAAAGAGCTCGCCTGTGGGTGAGCTGTGCATCCCCATCTTGCGCAGCGGCTTGCTCTGCTCGAGCCCGGGCATGCCTTGATCGAGCACGAAGGACAGCACCTTGCGATCCTCCAGAGGGTTGCCCTCATCCAGCTTGCAGATGAAGACGATCGTGTCGGCGTACGGGCCGTTGGTGATGAAGGTCTTCGACCCGTTGAGCAGGTACTCGTCTCCATCTCGCCGAGCGCTGGAGCGCATCGAACCGAACGCATCGGAGCCCGACCCGGGCTCCGTGATGGCCCACGCCCCGACCTTGTCCAACGTCAGCAGGTCGAGGGCCCACCGCTCCTTCTGCGCGATGGTTCCCTTGCTCATGATGGCGGCTGAGGTGAGCCCCATCGAGACGCCCATGGCGGTGACCATGCCGGGAGAATGGCGGCAGATCTCGATGATCGGGAGCATCGTCATGGCGATCGAGTTGGCATCGCCACCGCTCCGCGAGCCACTCGGCTTCGACGCTTCCTCCTCACCGGCGGCGATCCGCTTCTCCCGCTCGATCTGTTGCTTGAAGCGATCGCGGGCCATGGCATCCATGCCGAAGGTGGCGAAGAGCTTCCGCAGGATGTCGTAGGGCGGCAGGTCACCGTGCTCGAGCTCCTCGCGCTTCGGTGCGATCTCCGCGAGGACGAACTGACGAACCGCATCTCGGATCATCAGCTGCTCTTCGGACCACTCGAACATGTCGTCCCCCCGGGGAGAAGTCGTTGCACTTGGCGTGCAAAGGCTACGAGGAGGTGGGGTCGCCTGTCAGGTCCATCCGGTCAGTCCGGCAGAGGCTTCGGGTCGCCCCAGGGGTCCTCCGCGGCGTCGGTTATGGGGTGACCCTCTAAGTCGAACTGCAGGCGCTCCGACTCGTGGATCTCGCCGCCGATCGTGGTCCTGTCCTGACCCAACCCATCGTCGCCGGCGGGAAGGGGACGGCCATCCGCGTCACGGAACGGACTCGGCCACAGCTCATAGACGACCCGCGGGATACGGGCAACGAACGTGTCGGCCATCTTCATCAGCGCCGGAACCAGCGAGGGCTCGACGGGGTCGCTCGCGAGCAGCAGCCAGCGACCCTTGATCGCGAAGGAGAACCGACCCTGAGTCCCGAGCAGAAACTCGATCATCTGGGCATCGCACAGGGTGATGGCGAAGCGGCGATCCGGGGACCGGAGAGCGAAGCGGCGGTTGAACTCGTCGGATTCCAGCTCGATCGAGCCCAGCCCTACCAGGTCGAGTGCCTTCTCGAGCAGACCACCACGCGCGATCGACAGGTCAGGCCAGCTGCCATCGATCTGGGCCAGCACGCACGAGAACCGCTTGTAGCTCCGCGTGGTGCGCCCCGCATCGTCCCTGCGTTCGTCGAAGTACCAGTAGTCGAAGGCCCGGACGGCGAGCGTGTCGGGTCGGTCGTGCCAGACCACGTTTTCTGCACCACGACCATCGCCTCGCCGGAAGAGCGGGAATGCGATCCGCACACACTGAAACGGGTCGGCGGCGCTGTAGCTCAGACCGTGCCGGGCGGCCACCGCAGCGATGTCCTCACGACGCCTGACCTGGAGGTACCAGGGCACGAGGACGAGGGCCAGCACCACGCAGACACCCACGACGAGCAGGAGCGGAACCATCGCCAACCATCATCGTCGAGTCGATGGTCAATCGTGAGGAATGTCGCGAACGGTGTCCGAGGTGGCATCCTTGTCGAGCCCTCAGACCGCTAGCAGGAGTGAACGCGTGCCCTTCAAGGTCGGCGACAAGGTCGTCTACCCCCATCACGGCGCTGCCGTGATCGAGGGGACCGACAGCATCACCATGCCCGATGGGGCCAAGACCAAGTACTTCGTGTTGCGGATGACCCACGGGGACCTGCTGCTGAAGGTGCCCGCCGACCGCGCCGAGGAGATCGGCATGCGGTACCCGATCTCGAAGGAGGACGTCGAGGACGTCTTCGAGGTGCTGGCCAAGAAGGACGTGCGCGAACCCACCAACTGGTCGCGCCGGTTCAAGAACCACCAGGAGAAGCTCAAGTCGGGCGACGTGTACCAGGTGGCCGAGGTAGTGCGGAACCTCGCTCTGCGCGATGCCGACAAGGGGTTGTCCGCTGGCGAGAAGTCGATGTTCGTGAAGGCTCGCCAGGTGTTGGTGAGCGAGTTGGCCTTTGCACTCAACATCTCCGAGGACACGGCGCTCGAGCGCCTCAACAAGACGCTCTCGTAGTGACCGGCGGAACGTGCCGCCGCCCGGCAGCAGTGCTCCTCGCGGCACTGGCAATGGCTTGCAGCGGCGACGACGGCGGCGCAGCCTCGCCGCGCGTGGAGCAGCCCGCTCTCTCCCCCACCCAACCGCAGACGACCGGCACCACCGAGGCCCCATTGGTTGGCGAACCCCTCATCGTCTCGGAGCAGGGTCTGTCCACGTTCCCAGACCCCATCGATCCGACGTCCTCGCTTGGCGGCTACGGCGTGGTGATCGACAACCCCAACCCCGATCTGATGGCCACCGGCGTGCGGGTCGTCACGCGAATCCTCGATGCATCAGGGGTTGAGCTCCTTGTCGACCGCGCGGTGCTCAATGCCGTGTCGCCGGCGGGTCGCATGGCGGTGGGCCGCACCCTGATCGAACCGCTTGCAGATCCCACGCAGCTCGAGGTTCAGGTGGAGGTCAGCGCTTGGCTCCGCCCTGCCTCCGCCACCGCCAAGCTGACCGCCACTGAGATCGTGACCGAACCCGCACCGGGAGGTGGACTCGTCACGAGCTTCGATGTCTCCTCGAGCTGGCCCGAGCGGGAGGAGGGGGTCGACGCCACTGCGGTGTTCCGGGCTGCGGACGGCAGCATCCTCGGCGCCGAGTACACCACCATCGCATTCGTGGCGCCGGGGGCAAGCGCTCCCGTGCGCATCACCCTCCTCTCCCCCATTCCTGGCCTTGCCTCGACCGAAGTCTTCGTGGGCCGCGGCTTCGCCGCCCAGACGACCGGATGAAGCCTGCCAGGATCTTCACAGGATCACCTGTCATGATCTTCCACCGCCCTTCGACCGCAAGGATTCTCACTGTGCGCCGCGTTCTCGTCCTGTTCTTGGCCCTCACCACCTCGGCCGCCATGCTCACCGCCTGCGGAGAAGACCAGCTCGACTCCGGCTCAGGCAACGCCGCCCTCGACAAGGTCAAGGTCACCGAGGCAAAAGACAAGCAGCCGGTGCTCGACTTCACGATGCCCCTCGCGTTCACGGAGACCGTGACCAGGGTCATCAGGGAGGGCGACGGCGCCGCCATCACCGAAGGAGTCACCGCTACCTTCGACTTCCTGTTCCTGAATGCCACTGACGGGACGGAGCTCGGCACCTCGTACGACACGGAGCCGGTCGACATCGCATTCGAATCAGGGCTGATGCCCGGCATCTACGCGGGGTTGAAGGACCAGAAGGTCGGGAGCCTGGTGCTCATCGCCATCGCACCTGACGATGGCCCCGGAGCCGACGAAACCAACGGCCTCACCGACAAAGACTCGCTCCTCTTCCTCGCGGACATCATCGAGGTGCGTACGCCGCTCACCCGGGCCGAGGGCACGACCGTCGATCCGGTTGACGGCCTTCCCACCGTCGTTCTCGGCGAGGACGGCGCCCCCACGATCACGATGCCCGAGGGGGAGCCCCCCGCCGAGCTGGTCGCCCAACCGCTCATCGAGGGCAAGGGCGCCACGGTCGAGACCGGCCAGTCGATCACCGTGCACTACACCGGTGCCCTCTATTCCGATGGCACGGTCTTCGACTCCTCGTGGACCTCAGGGACCGCAGCAACCTTCGCAATCGGCACCGGAGGCGTGATCCCCGGCTGGGACAAGGGGCTCGTGGGCCAGACCGCGGGCTCCCAGATCCTTCTCGTCATCCCGGCTGCGGACGGCTACGGCGACACTGGCAGCGGCGACGCGATCCCACCGGGAGCGACGCTCGTGTTCGTGGTGGACATCCTCGACACCAAGTAGCCCATACTCGGGGACGGCTCAGGGTCCCTCGTCCGTAAAGCGGATGACGTCGGCCACCCGACAGCTCACGGGTTCGCCGGGCGCTGTGATGGAAGTGGTCACGTCGATCGTCGTTGATCGACCGCTGCCGACGGCGTTGGCGCTTGTGGACCGCTGACCGTGCACGACAGCGCCATCGGTCGATTCGAACACCACCTCGATGAGGTAGTTGGAACGTTCCGAGCTGTTGTTGTCGATCCGCAGGCTGGCATGAAGCCGCCCAAACGCGTCGGGCGAGCAGGTTGCCACAGTCACGTCGTCATCGATGGATGGATCGCCGTTGGTGATCCGCTCGACCGCGTCGCGTCCGAAGTAGAACGCCGCAGCACCTCCGACCATCATGAGCACCAAGCCAACGGCCAGCACGATGAGAAACGCCTTCAGGCAGCCGTGCATCCCGGTAGAAGACGCCGGAGGAGCGGCGCCTGGAGCCGGCGTTGGCGTCCAGGCCGGTGGCCACGCCGGCGGAGCGACCGGGGCGTTGCTGCTCGGGTGTAGATGCGGCGGGTACCACCGATGGTCGCTGGCCATCCACCACCCGGGACCCCCACTCTGATCGCTCATCGAGCAGCACGATAGGGGCGACGCCGTCTTGGCACGGGGCATCCGCGTCCACGACTGCACTGGGAGCACGGTTGCGGCGCACCGCAAGACCTGCCGCCGAACGACACCCGCCAACTACCGTGGCGCGGTGAGCGGACCTCGATTGCCCGGCGGCGTGGTGCACAAGCTTCCGGTCGACTTGCGCAAGGCCCTGATCGCCAACGCCACCGCTCTGGCGGCCTGGAACGACATCACGCCACTCGCGCGCAACGAGTTCATCTGCTGGGTCGAGGATGCCAAGCAGGAGAAGACTCGCGAGCGTCGCATTCGGCGGACGCAGGAGGAGTTGGAGGAGGGGCAGCGCCGCCCCTGCTGCTGGCCCGGGTGCAAGCACCGAGAGCGCACCGGCAGCTAGCGCTTGGTCGGGGGCACCTGCTCCTGAGCAGCCAGCCTTGCTCGCGCAGCCGTTGCGCGTGCGGTGGGGCACCGGTGAAGCGGCTCGATCATGGGCCCGGCGGAGGGAGATGCCCGGGCACGAAGACCCTTGCATTGGGGACCATGGTCGCTATCACCCCTGAGGCCAGGGGGCGCAGCATGGGACGCCTATGGGAACCAACGTGATCTTCGCTCAACTGGCCTCGGACAACGACGGTTGGGGTCATATGAACGGTTGGGGCGGCGGCTGGATGTGGTTGTGGGGCACGCTCATGATGCTGTCCTGGGTCGCGATCATCGCCGCCGCGATCTGGTTCGTCAGCAGCGCACGCGACCGCACCAGCACCCCGGGAGGGACTCGTGCCAGGCAGATCCTGAACGAACGCTACGCGCATGGTGAGCTGACAACCGACGAGTACCGCGAGCGACTCGACCACCTGACCTGAAGGTGCTGCTGGCCGCGCCCGAAGCCAGCGAGCGGGATGACCGTCGGAGGCTGGCGGGGCGTGTGAGCATCAGTCGATCGCGGATTACCGACGTCGCAGGTCATCCGCATCTCCTTGATGCAGTCCGCCCTCGGGCAGCGGGTGATACCCGGCACCAGTTCGGTCAATGCGGTATGGCTGGCCGATACCTCGCCCGCTGATACGTGCCGAACAATCGGTCACACAGCGTCAGCACTACGGAGACGTTCGTCGGCTCGCGGGTCGAGTGGTGCAGGTCATGGCCCGCAGCGTGCGCGAACAGCGCGTCGTAGATCGGCAGGCGATATCCGCAGTGCGTGATCATGTTCACCGCGGTCATGGCGAAGGCTGCGACGGCGAAGGTGAACAGGTGGATCGGAAACACGATGCCGTACAGGTGGAAGAACATGAACACCGAAGCGCCCTCGACAGGGTGCACCACCATGGCTGTCCAGATGCTCAGCGGCGGACGATCTACGTGGTGCACGCGATGCACGCTCTTCGCGTACCACTGGTTTTGGTGCTCGAAGCGATGCCACCAGTACGAGAGGAAGTCGCCGACCAGGAAGTAGAGCACCAGGTCGCGGGCAAATGCCCCCCCGGTGGGCGCCGCGGTCGGGATGGCGAACGAAAACGGCAGCGGCGCAACGATCAGAACCGGTAACGCGATGACGTACACCGTGCCGTACCACTTCATCGCCCGCCAGTACACGGCGAGGCAGTGCCGAAACGTCATGCGCTTGGTGACGACGACATCGACGAACGAGAAGACCACACCAGGCAGGTAGATGCCCAGCACCACCGCCGTCAGCAAGAAGCCCGGCGATCCAAGGAAGTCACCGAGATGGTTGCGCAGGAAATCCCATGCAGGTTGCAAGACGCGTTCGTCGCTCATGGATGAACCTCACGGTGTCGTCTGCTTCCGACCGACCTGGCGGTGACGCGGTGGGCGCGAAGGGACTCGAACCCCTGACCTCCTGCCGTGTGAAGGTTTACCACCCAGATCTAGGCGAACCGGTCTGAACCCAAACGGCTGGTCGGCCTGGGTGAGCGGACTTGGCCGAACCCTGCCGGTGTGGGGCGGACGCGCGATGGACGCGCGATGGGACTGCAAGATCTGACGCTGACCTCCCGTCCGCAGCAGCGGTCGAGGGGCGGCTTGGGGGGATGCGGGTTCGGAGGGTTGCAAGTTTTCGTGACTGTGTTGTCCGGGTGTCGAGCTCGGTTGTCCGGGTGTCGAGCTCGATCCCCTCGCATCCATCGCTCAGCACGGGTGTCCCATAACGTGCAGAGCGCGTTGCATAACGATGCTCCTATGTCGTCAAGGGGTGGGGTTCCGACGGTGCTGGCAGACCAGTGATGGGCCACTCGGTGTCGAGGGCGGGCTCTTATGAGGCCAATGCGGTGTCGGGGTGGGTTGGAGTGGCGGGCCGGCAGATCGTTATGAGGACAGCCTGCGGCGTCGGGGCAGTATTGGGCCAGGCCCGCCGCTCCAGAGCTGTTAGCGGGGCAGGTGCCGCCAGGTCTCGCGGGCGACGTAGCGCTTGAGGACGCGGATGATCTCGGGCTTGGTGAGTCCTTCGTCGAGGCGTCGTTGGACGTAGGTCCGGGTGCGGGGGTCCGAGCTCATGCGGGTGATAACGATCCGCCAGAGGGCGTGGTTGGCTTGACGGTTCCCGCCGCGGTTGAGTCGGTGACGGGTCGTGCGTCCCGATGACGCTTGGAGCGGGGCGACGCCGCAGAGGTTGGCCCAGGCAGCTTCGCTCTTGAGCCGTTCGGCGTTGTCGCCGGCAGCGACCAGCAGCGTGGCGGCGGTGTCGGGTCCGACGCCGTGCAGGTCGAGCAGCTGGGGCGCCGCAGCGATGACCAGTCGTTCGAGGAGCACGTTGAGGCGGGCGAGCTCGTCGTCGAGGGCGAGGACCCGTCGGCCGAGGATCTGCAACGCCGTCTTCGTGCCCTGGATGACCACGTCGGTCTCAGGGCGGGGTCGCAGGGCGGCCACCCGTGCGGCGAGAGCGGCGACGGGCAGGTCACGGAGCTGATCGCGAAGTTCGTCGGGGGCGCAGAACCCGAGGTGGCGGATCTGTGTCAGTGCTTTGGTCCGGGCCGCTCGAGACGAACGCTTGGCGACCAGCAGAACCCGGATCGCTTCGACGTTGCCATCGGCGGTCTTGGCGATCCCATTGGCCCGGCCCGACATGGCCGCTCGGGCAGCTTCGACAGCATCGAGGGGATCGGACTTGCCGTGACGGCGCCGGACCTGACGGTTCGGTCGGTCGACTTCGATCACCGTCACCGCGGCTCGGTGCAGGAACCGGGCCAACCCGACCCCATACGCGCCTGTGCCCTCCACACCGACCGCAGTGATCTGCCCGAAGCCGCTCAGCCATCCATGCAGGTCCCGATAGCCGGCCGCGGTCGCGGGGAAGGACTCCACCCCCAATAGCCCGCCGACGTCATCGAGCGCGGCGGCGACGTGCTGATCAAGGTGCGTGTCCACGCCGCCGGTCACCGGGCGTGTGTTCTCTACGATGGTCATTGCCATCCCTTCTCTCATCTCAAGTGGTCAAGGGGTGGCACGCACGTCCCGTGACGGAGACCGTGTCGAGGAGGCTGTTCCTGCAGCCCACTCGGTCACCCTCTGGAACGGGGCGTGCCCTGTTACAAGCCGCCGAACGTACCCACCACCGAAACCCACATCGCGGACCCCCGCTGGCCAACCCACCATCTCACTGGGCAGGATGACCGCGTGTTTCGGCGACTTCGAACAACTGGCGGGATCGTGACGGGGGCTCGTCCGCTCGGGGTGACACTTGTCTGTGGGTTTTTGCTCGCGGGATGTTGGGGTCTTCCGACCAACCCGCCGCCGGTCACG
>JANOQG010000027.1:0-1913 GCA_031422255.1 Actinomycetes bacterium
CGCGCGTCCGCGCGGCGATCGAGAGCGGCAGCGAGGCCGCCACTACTGCTGAAACGGCGACCGACGCGGCATCCCGCGCTGCAGTCGCTCGCCATGCGACGCGCACCGGCGGGCGCAAGGCGGTCCACAGGGTGTGGGAGCTGGTGACGATCGGGCGATGATTCGGGGCAAGGCGAGCAACGATGGCCGGGAGAGGTCCGTGCGTGTGCACCACGTCGAACCGCCCAGCGGCCGTCAGGCGAGACAAGCGGCGAGCCGCTGGCCATCCGATCCGATCGGTTCCGCTCAGGCCGTGGACCGGCACCCCCGCGGCCTGGAGCAGGCCGAGCAGCCCTGCCCGACCTTCGTTCACCACGGCCACCTCGACGACCGAACCCGCCGCCGTCAGACCAACCGCCAAGTCGACCACGATGCGCTCGATCCCGCCGATGTCGAGCCCTTTGGTGACGAGAAGCACCCGCGAAGCGCTCACGCCGTGGACCCACCATCGCGACGGCGGGAGGGTCGGCCCACCCACAGCCGTGCGGCGCCTCCGAGGTACCCCACCTTGGCCCCGAGCCCAGGAACCGCCCGCCAGCCAAGGAGGACCCGACGCCAGTCCCTCGGCGGCTCTCGATAGCTGTCGAGCCACTGTCGTTCGCGGGTCGACACGGACCAGCCGGCCACCGCAGCGATGGCGGCGGGAGCGTCCCATGCCATCGCCGTCGTCGCGCGCGCCACAGCGTCTGCCAGACACGCCTGCACGCACAGCGCTTCGGCAACCTCGCGCACCTCGGGAACCTGATCGGCCACCGCCGTCCCCACCTGCACGACGTCACGTAACGAGGCAAGGGTGACCAGGTCGTAGCTCGCCACCGCGTTGACACACGCGTGAACGAAGGCGGCCACTGGATCGAGGGTGGGCACAGCGCGGCCCCCGAGGGTCATCCATCCATCTGGTCGTTCCCACAACGAGTCTGCGCTCGCCCGCAGGCCGAAGGGTCCATCGGCGATCACGCGGTGCACGTCCACCTCGACACCGTTGCTGTGACGCATGGTCACCGACTTGCCGTAGACGCGACTGAAGCCCGGGTAGGGGTCGGGTTGTGTGCGGACGTGGCCATCCTCCGCCAACACCCCGAGTGCGTGCTCGAGCTCCGCGGAGGGCACCAGGACGTCGACGTCTACCGACATGCGTAGAGCTGGGTGGCTGTAGAAGCGGTGTGCGATCGTCGAACCCTTGATGAACCGGTGGCGCAAGCCGTGGTCGAGAAGCAGTTCGTGCACGGTCAGGAGATGCCGCTCGAGTCGCACCGACCAGCCAGCAACCTCCACCGCTCGCTCCCCGATTTCTCCTGCCGTGACCTCGTCGCACAGCACGGCACCGTCGGCGACGGCTTGATCCAGCAGCCCGATCAGCTTGTGGGCGGTCGCTCCCGCGATGAGGTCTCCGGCTTCGGCACGGTGTGCCGATGCGGGCGACCGATCGCCACCGCTGACCCCGTGCGACGCCACCGACTGGAGGATCTCAATCGTCGTCACGCCACCGGCACCACCAGTCCCCGCGTCACCAGCTCGTCGAGAGCGCCGCCAACATCTGGGACCTCGCCGACCATCGATCGAGCCTCAGCCTCGACCGTTGGTCTGTCCATCGCGTCGTCGAGGAGCTCCCAAACAACGGCGGCCGAGCCGTGGAGACCGCTTGCCGCGCACCGGCAGCGAGGTGGAGCCGCTCGTGATCGTCGGTGCGGTTGCCTTGCTGGCCGGCGTCGCGTTCGTGCTGGTGGCCATGCGCCGCCGACGCTCCGTCGCCTGAGTGCGACGTCGGGCGTGAGGTTCGCCCGTCATCCGGAGGTGCTGTGGCGTTCCACGTCGCAGGGACCGGTCGTGCTGCTGGGCGATCGGGTCGAAGTGTTCGCCGCGATCCTCGCGCA
>JANOQG010000028.1:0-2900 GCA_031422255.1 Actinomycetes bacterium
CCGCGATCGAGAGGATGGACGTACGGATCGTCGCCCGTGACATCGCCAACCAGATGCAGGCACGGTGGTGCGGGGCCACGGGCTCGGCCGCCGAGAGGCGCCAGCAGTCGTGGCGGCCGTGGTGGTACGACACGAACAGCAACGGGACGAGCGACTCCTGTCCGCTCTGCGAGGCGTTCTACCAAGACCTCGTGGCCAACGACGGCCCGACCCTCGTCGCGGGGATCGGCCCCATGGGCGGGGTGGAACAACGGGTGTGTGAGGTTCCGGTCGGCACGGAGGTCGCCTGCTGGTTCGTGGATCCGGCTCGGGCTCAAGGTGCGACGGCCTGGCGCTTCTCGCCCGTGGATGGTGGGTCGAACACCGTGGCGCCGACGCCGCTCTCGGCCCCGTTCTACGTGGTGAAGCGGGGCGGGTACGAGGAGCGCTACTGGCTCAGGGATCACTCCGGATATGCCACCGACATCCGTGGTATCCGACAGCTCGGGGCCAACGCTCGGCCGCGCACCGGTCAGCCGGCGTCGGGCGTTGCGTGGACTTCAGGCGAGGGGCTGTGCGATGTCACGTTGCTGATCGGTCGGTGCGACCTGCTCCCGCCGCTGGGCGTGCAGTTCAGTCGCTTGGACCATCCCGGAGGTCGCGAGCCCATCGCGGGTGATTTCGACGGCGATGGCGACGATGACCTGCTGCTGTATGGGCCAGGCGGTCTCACCGACCAGCTCGTCTGGACCGAGGGGCCAGTGACCGTGGGACGGGTCGCGCTCAGCGTCAACGGTACCTACGACCCAGTGGTGGCGGATCTCGACGGCAACGGACGCGACGAGATCCTCTGGTACGACCCTGTGGCGGGAACAGTGTCGCGGTGGCAGTGGAACGGGTCGTCGTTCGCGGTCTCGCGCCTTGCTCCTGGAAGCGGCAAGCAGCCGCTCGTGGGCAGCTTCGATGCTGATGCGGCCGATGAGGTCCACTGGTACGGACCGGGTGCAGCCAGCGACCCCTTCTGGGACTATCGCTCCGGTTCCATCCACTCCAGCAGTCGGAACGTCTCCGGCACCTATCAGCCGGTCGTTGGCGATCTCGAGGGCAACGGGACCGATGACATCCTCTGGTACGGGCCGGGGGCAGCACCCGACTCGCTCTGGCTCTACCGCTCATCGGGGCTCGCGTACGTACCCACCAACGTCTCCGGCACCTATGACCCGGTCGTTGGCGACTTCGATGGGAACGGGGCCGATGACATCGTCTGGTATGGCGCGGGCACGGCGTCCGACGGCCTGTGGTGGGGCCGTGCCGGTGGGGTGGCGCAGTTCGGCACCCTGGAGGTCAACGGGACCTATCTGCCGGTGGTCACCGACGTTCAGGCAGACGGGTCCGACGACATCATGTGGTACGGCCCGGGGAGTGACCCCGACCGATGGTTCCGGTGGACCACTGGCCACGCGGAGTCGGTGAGCGCCGGGATCACGATCACTGGAACCTACGTACCGGTGAGCGGCGCGTTCGGACATCCCGGGCAGCCCGGCATGCTCTGGTACGGCGGCATCGACGCATACTGGTGGCATTGACGGGTCGTCTGAGGCGTCCACGCCTCGAGCCATCTGAGACATCCTGAGGGCCTCGCAGCATGGCATTCGCCTCCCCCATCTTCCTCTGGTACTTCCTGCCGTTGCTCCTCGTGGGCTACTGGGTTCTCCCGGCGCGCTCGCGGAACGCGCTGATCGCCGCCGCCAGCCTCCTCTTCTATGCCTGGGGCGCGGCCGCCACATCTGGGCTCCTCGTCGGGGCGATCGCCGTCAACTACCTGAGCGGGTTGCTCCTCGGGCAGGACAAGCGCTCGGATCGATCGCGGCGCATCGTGCTGGCGGTGACCGTTGCGCTCGACCTCGGGATGCTCGGCATCTGGAAGTACGCCGGCTTCTTCACCGCGCAACTGGGGTCGGCCAGTCAGAGCATGGGACTCGGGTGGTCTCCGGTGCTCGACCTCGCCCTTCCGATCGGCATCTCCTTCTATACGTTCCACCTCATCTCGTACATCGTCGACGTGTACCGGCGGGTGTCTTCGGAACAGCGAAACGTGGTGCAGTTCGTTTGCTACATCACGCTCTTTCCACAGCTGGTGGCCGGTCCGATCGTCCGCTATCACGAGATCGAGTCGCAGCTGCGGGATGTCCGGACCAGACGCTTCGCAGACTTCGCTGACGGCGTTCCCCGCTTCTGCCACGGGCTGTTCAAGAAGGTCATGATCGCCGACACCGTCGCACCCGTGGCGGACGCGGCCTTTGCGGCGAGCGGTGGCGAGCTGACGTCGACCGTGGCATGGGTGGGTGCCGCCGCTTACGCGATCCAGATCTACTTCGACTTCTCCGGCTACTCAGACATGGCAATCGGGCTCGGGCGCATGTTCGGGTTCCAGCTCCCTGAGAACTTCTCGCGCCCCTACTCGGCGTCGTCCATCACGGACTTCTGGCGCCGCTGGCACATGTCGCTGTCCCGGTGGTTTCGCGACTACCTCTACGTGCCCCTCGGTGGCAACCGGAACAGCACGGCGAAGACCTATCGCAACCTCAGCATCGTGTTCCTGCTCACGGGCCTGTGGCACGGCGCCAACTGGACGTTCATCGTGTGGGGCGCCTTCCATGGGGCGTTGCTGATCCTGGAGCGGGCCTTCGGTCTCGATCGTGCCCCGACTGGGTTGCTTGCGCTGACCGTGCGCCGAGCGATCACGCTCGTGCTGGTCATGGTCGGATGGGTGTTCTTCCGTGCCCCCTCCATGTCGGTGGCAGGTGGGATGCTCAGCGCCATGTTCTCGCCGGCCGGCATGGCGCTCTCCGACCTTGTCCAAGCCGCGCTCACGCCCCAACGGGAGGTCACCCTCGTGGCCGCGTCGCTCGTGGTCCTGC
>JANOQG010000029.1:0-6737 GCA_031422255.1 Actinomycetes bacterium
TGGCTCCGGTCGCGCCGTGGGATCTGAAAGGTTCAGCGCAGGTCGGTGTGATCGCGCAGTGCGCCACGCAACAGGGCTGAACGGAGCTGCTCGCCAAGGCCGGCCAGCTCCCCCAGGTTGGTGGCGGCCTGTTGCCGGGCCGTTGGGTTGCGCTGCTTGAGCAATGGCATGACGACCTGCTCCATGAACCCCGCCTCTCGCTCCGCCGCCACCTTGTACATCCGCAGGTGTCGGGCCTCGATGCCGAACCGAACGAAGCCAGCCGCCGTTCGGGCGACGATGAGGGCGTCGCCGTCGTAGAACGTGTCGCCCGCCACTGATCGTCCGACCAGCAGCCCGAAGCGGGCGAGGTCGCCCAGCTCCCGATGCGTGAGGCCCGAGGCCTCGGAAAGCTCATCGAGGGTGAAGCTCAGGCCGGTCGGACCACCATCAAGCGGGTTGATGGTGGGACGGGCGGCCAGCTCGGGCATCGTGGGAGCCGGGCGCGACCGGGTGGGCGCTGGATCTGCGCGCGGGGTGCGGACGACCGGCGCCGGCTCAGGCGTCGTCACGGCATCCTCGGCAGGGGAAGGCGGTTCCGGCGCAGCTTGCGTCGGCTCAGGGTCCTCGAACAGCGACGGCGGACCGGACGGAGGTGCGCTGGCCGGCTCATCCGGAGGTACGACCTGTCCGGTGGCGGTGGCCTCCTCGAGCCGATCCTTCATCACCTTGAGTGGGAGAAAGTGGTCTCGCTGGTGCCGCAGGATCCAGCGCAGTCGCGCGATGTCATCCTCGTAGAACTTGCGATAACCCGATGGGGTGCGCTCCGGATCGAGCAGCCCTTGGCTCTCGAGGAAGCGGATCTTCGAAATGGTGACGTCGGGAAAGTCGTCCTGGAGGAGGGTGAGGACCTCCCCGATCGAGAGATGCGCTCGGTCCGCCATGGCCGAGGTCATGTGTGGCCGGCCAGGAACAGCAGCTTGAACGTGCCGATCTGAACCTCGTCGCCATCGGTGAGCATCGCCTTCTCGACGCGCTCCCGGTTCAGGTAGGTGCCGTTCAGGGAGCCCGAGTCGGCCACCTCGTACCCGTCGGCCGTGCGGCGCACCTCCGCGTGACGGCGCGAGACGGTGATGTCGTCGAGGAAGATCATGCTGTCCGGGTGACGGCCTGCGGTGACCAGGGGCTCGTCCAGGGCGTAGCGCGAACCCGAGTTCGGACCTCGGGTGACCACGAGCATCCCGACCCCGATGGGAAGCTGATCGAGGTCGACCACAAGCTCCTCCATCGGGCTGTCGATGGGCACGGTCACCACCATCGTGGTGTGGTGCTCCTCGCTGTGCTCGTCGAGGCTGGCCCCGCACGAAGAGCAGAACTTGGCGGTCAGCGGGTTGTTGTGTCCGCATTGGGGACAGCTCACGTCGGGCATCGTCCCTAGCCCTCGACCAGCTCGCGATAGGCCGCTGCACTGAGCAGCGATTCGAGCTGGGCAGCATCGGTGAGCTCGATGACGAAGATCCAGCCTTCGCCGTACGGATCATCGTTGAGCCGTTCGGGGGACTCCCCCAGGTCGGTGTTCACCTCGCTGATCGTGCCCGATACAGGTGCATAGATGTCGGACACGGACTTGGTGGACTCGACCTCGCTGATCGCCGCCCCTTCATGCACCGAGGCGCCCACGTCAGGAAGGTCGACGAACACCACATCCCCCAGCGCGTCCTGGGCATAGTCGGTGATACCCACTCTGGCGGTGCTCCCCTCGACACGGATCCACTCGTGACCGGCCGAGTAGCGAAGGTCCTCCGGGATCAGCATGGCGGCAGGCTATCGGAACCCTCGACCCTCTGTTTAGGGTTCGTCGCGCCCCCGCTACCGGAGCAGCTGGCGGATGCGTCGGGCGTACTCGCTCGCCAACGCGCGGGCGTCTGCATCGGTGTCGGCTTCGGTCCACACATGGGTGATGGGCTCCTCCGGATCGGGCAGTGCGAGCGCCCATCCGTTGTCGTGACGCACCTTGACCCCGTCGATCAGCTGCACCTCGCGGTCCTTGCTCATCTCCACCAGAGACCGCATCACCATCCCCTTCTGCTCCCATGGGGTCACGACGGTCTCGTGGGCAAGGTGCGTGCGAGGGAGAGCCTCCACGACGGTTGAAAGGCGCTCACCGGTTCGGGCGAGAAGCTCGAGCACCTTCACCAGGCTGGCCGCCGCGTCGAAGGCGGGCAGGAACCCCGGGAGGATGAACCCACCGTCGGTGCTGGCTGCGAAGCCGACACCCGGTTCCGACGCCGCCAGCATCAGGGCCGGCGTCGAGAGCTTGGTGCGGCGCACCTGCACGCCATGGACCGCCGCAATGGCCTCGGCGTGCCGGGTGACGGTGACGGGAAGGGCCACCGTGTCGCCCACCAGGTGGCCGCTCACAAGGGTGAGCAAAGCAAGGAGAGCCTGGTCGTCGGAGAGGATGTTGCCCGCATCATCGATGAGCGTGAGGTGCTCCCCGTCGGGGTCGAGCACCGCGCCGAGGTGGGCTCCGGAGGCGCGCACGACCGCCGCCACCTCCGTTGCATGGGCCATACGCTCGAAGTTGAGCGCACCCAGCGTGGACGCATACGGGTTGATGCCGAGGATGTCGGCGCCGAGCTTGGCCAGCACGTTCGGCATGACGAAGGACGTCGAGCCGTAGGCGTAGTCGACCACGACCTTGAAGCGTGCGGCTCGAATGGCCTGGATGTCGACGGTGGCTTCCAGCGCCGCGGTGTACTGCTCGAGTGCTCGCGGCGGGAACCCGATGTCACCGATTTCGGCGGGGAACACTCGTCGGAAGTCCTCACGACCGAAGAGTCGCTCCACCTTGCGCTGCTGATCCTCTGACAGGTCGGCGCCCGTGGTGTCGAAGAACCGGATCACACAGCTCTGGGGGTCGCCCTCGACCAGGCGGATGGAAAGACCGCCGGCGTGCTCTGGGCGCCGCACGATGAAGCGCGTGACGGGCACCGACGCCACCTCGAGATCGAGCACGTTCACCCCGGCGGCGTTGGCGCCGGCCATCATCGCTCGCTTGAGCATGCGGGCCGACCGGCTCGAATCGCGCGAGGTGATGATGGTCGCGTTCTTCTTGAGCGTGGTCGCATATGCCATCGCGACGCGGGTGGCCAGCTCAGGGGTGATGTCCACGTTGGCCAAGCCGGCAACACCCACGCGGCCGAACAGGGAGCGGGAACCGCGTGACTCCCACACGATCGAGGAGTTGATGACAGCGCCCTGTTCGACCGTCTTGAAGGGGTAGACCTTCACACCGGCGCCCAGCACCGCGTGCTCCCCCACGAAGCACTCGTCGCCGAGCACAACACCCTCCTCACAGCGCACCCCGCCGCGCAGATCGCACGAGCGGCCGATCACTGCACCCCGGAGGCGTACGCCCTCGCCCAGATACGAGTTGTCGTGCACCACAACTCGCTCAAGATCGGCGTTGGCGCGCACCCGCACATTGGCCCCGAGCACCGTGTACGGGCCAAGGCGCACGTCCGCCTCGATTCGACAGTTCTCGCCGACGACGGCAGGACCCACGACCTTGGCATCGGGGTGGATCTCCGCCCCTTCACCCACGTGCACGCCGTCGCGCATCTCGAAGCCGGGAATTGCCACAGCGACGTGACCGTCGAGGATGTCCTTGTGAGCTGAGAGGTAGCTCTCGAGGGTGCCGACGTCTTCCCAGAAACCCTCCGCGATGGCGCCGAAGAGCGGCTTGCCGTCAGCGAGCAAGGCCGGAAACACCTCGGAGGAGAAGTCGACGGATCGATCGGCCGGGATGGAGTCGAAGATCTCCGGCTCGAGCACGAAGATGCCGGTGTTGATCGTGTCGCTGAACACCTGACCCCACGAGGGCTTCTCCAGGAAGCGCTCGATCGAACCGTCGTCCTTCGTGATGACGATGCCGAACTCGAGCGGATTGTCCACCCGGACCAGGCCGATGGTGGCGAGGGCCTTCTTGCGATCGTGCTCCTCGACCATCGCCGACAGATCGATGTCGGTGAGCACATCGCCGGAGATGACCAGGAATCGCTCGTCGAGCTCCTCCATGGCGTTGCGCACGGACCCGGCAGTGCCGAGCGGAGTCTCTTCGGTGGCGTAGACCATCCGCACGCCGAAATCGGACCCGTCACCGAAGTAGGTGCGGATGTGATCGGCCATGAACGCGACCGTCACCACGATCTCGTCGAAGCCATGGCGCTTCAGGAGCGTGACGATGTGCTCCATCATCGGCTCGTTCACGAGCGGCATCATCGGCTTGGGGGCGTTGGAGGTGAGCGGGCGCAGCCGGGTGCCCTCACCCCCTGCCATGATCACAGCCTTCATGAGGCGGACGGTACCGGAGTGTCGGTGTTCTTGGCCCTACCGTCCCGCAGGGCCTGGCGTGCCAAGGGCACATAGAGCAGGGCGGCGTACCAGGACAGGGCCAGGCCGGGGATGCCCGTCAGCCAAGCGAGCGTCTCGGCCTGGTCGGCCCAGCCGACGGTGCTCGCTGCTGCCAGGAACGACGGGAAGGAGATCATGAGAAAGAACGTGCCCGCCTTGCCATACCAGGTGACGTCGATGCGCCGTGCGCCCAACGCGGCCAATGCGAGCGTGGCCACGGCTACCAGTGCCTCCCGAGTCAGCACAGTGAGCGCGAACCATGCCGGCACGCTGCCGTCGAGCAGGATTCCCCCTACCCCCACGAAGAACAGGAGCCGATCGGCAACGGGATCCAGCACCTTGCCGAGGTCAGAGATCTGGTGGTAGCGCCGAGCGATGTAGCCGTCGAGGAAGTCCGTGGCGCCGAGGAAGGCGAGCAGGGCGCCAGCTTTGGCTCGGTCATCCCGACCGAAGAGCAGCCACACAAAGACGGGGAGCAACGCCAGGCGCACCACGGTGATGACGTTCGGGAGGGTGAGGATCCGGTCCGTACCCCCATCGACCTCCGGCATGCTCCGCTCATCGACCACGGCCTCACCCTACGATGCCGACATGACCGCCGATGCCGCACTGGAAGGCCAGGTCGCCCTCGTAACGGGCGCTGGATCGGGACTCGGAGCGGCGATCGCTCGCCGATTGTCCGCCGAGGGCGCCCACGTTGTCGTCAATGACCTCCGGGTTGCGGCGGCCGAGATCGTCGCCAAGGAGGTGGACGGTGAGGTCGCCGCCTTTGATGTGGCCGACTCAGCGGCCTTCGACGCCGCGGTCGACGCCACCGTCGAGCGCCACGGCCGGCTCGACGTGCTCGTGAACAATGCCGGCATCATCACCGACCGACCAGAGGTCTTCGAGCGCCTCATGGCCGCGCAGCTTGCCTCGATGAGCGGCGAGGAGGTTTCGCCGGTCCGCTGCTTCTCCAGCCTCACCGACGAGCAGTTCGACCGCATGATCAAGACCCACGTCTACGGCACCTTCAACGGGATGCGAGCGGCGCTGCGCCACATGGAAGTCGCTCGGTCGGGCGCGATCGTCAACCTCTGCAGCGTCTACACGTTCGGCGGATCAGTGGCCACGCCGGAGTATGCGGCAGCCAAACACGCCATCGCTGGCCTCACGAAATCAGCCGGGGCCGAGGTGGCTGCGTTGGGGATCCGCATCAACGCCGTTGCACCCGGCTTCATCGACACCCCCTTGCTCGATCCGATGGCTGATGCAAAGCCCTTCCTGCTGGCGCGCATCCCCGCTGGGCGTCTGGGACAGGCCGAGGAGGTCGCCGAGCTCGTGCGCTACCTCGTCTGTGACGCCACCTACTCCTTCGGGGAGATCCTCCCTGTGAGCGGCGGCTGGCTGGCATGACCACGATCTTCAGCCGAATCATCGCCGGCGAGATTCCCGGACGCTTCGTGTGGCGTGACGACGACGTCGTTGCCCTCCTCCCGATCGCGCTGCTGGCGCCTGGCCACACGCTGGTGGTGCCGATCGAGCCCGTCGACCATTGGATCGACCTTCCTCCGGCCCTCAACACCAAGGTGTGGGCTGTGGCGCAGACCATCAGTCGTGCCCTGGATGGGATCTACCACCCGACAAAGGTGGGCGTACTGGTCGTCGGCGAGGAAGTGCCCCATGCCCACATTCACCTTGTGCCGTTCACGGAGCTCGCCCAGATGAGCTTCGCCAACCAGGACGCGAACCCCGTCCCCGCGGCGCTGGACCAGCAGGCCGAGACACTTCGGGCTGCGCTGCGAACCAGCGGCCACAGCGCCACGGTGCCCACCGCCTAGCTGCTCATTCAACCAGCTCAGTTGCTTCCTCGATCAGCGACTCACTGTCGTTGCGGGCGTTGTTCACCTCGGTGGATACGGGGTGCATCGCGATGAGTGCTGGTGGCGATGGCACCAGGAGTCTTCCGAGCAGATCGAGGTCGTCGGTCTCTCGGTCGAGCCAGAGATCCCACGCGGAGGGCGGAAGGATCACCGGCATGCGGTCGTGCACCGCTGCCATGGCGTCATTTGGTGTCGTGGTGATGATCGTGCAGGAACGGAGCGGCTCCTGGTCGCGGTCCGGTCCGCGCCACACCTCCCAGAGCCCCGCAAACGCGTAGGGCTCACCGTCGGGTCGACGGATGAAGAAGGGTTGCTTCTTTCCCTTCTTCGGATCGTTGGCGTTCTTCCGCCACTCGTAGAAGCCGTCAGCCGGGATGAGGCAACGCCGCTTCTTGAAGGCGGACTTAAACGCACTCTTCTCAGCGAGCGTCTCGCCGCGTGCGTTGATCATCTTCGAGCCGATCTTCGGGTCCTTGGCCC
>JANOQG010000030.1:0-13816 GCA_031422255.1 Actinomycetes bacterium
TCGCCGGGATGGGCTGCACGAACCCGAGGTTGAGAGGATCCGGGATCTCGCCGTCCTTGGCCTCGATCTGGACGACGATTGGGAGGTGGCGAGGGTGCGCGGTGGACCACGCCTCGAGCTCCTCGAGGCAGAGGACGAAGGTCAGGCAGGTGGAGCGATAGTCCACCTCCTGGATGTGGAAGACCTTGAAGCCCGGTTCCTCCATCAGCGGATCAATGGGCGCAAGATCGAGCTGCTCGGTGAGCGTGGGATGCGAATACTCAATCGTCGGCGTGAGTGATGGCAGGTTGTCGGTGATCGCCTGGAGCAGAGGAGCTTCCGCCTCCAGGTGGTAGGCGTTGTGAGCCGCCAGGAGCTGTACCTCGTCGAGGCCGAGCCCCGGCGTTGTGGGCACCGTGGTCGTGGTGCGGCGGGCCCCTTGACCGCTGTCATCGCTTGTGCAGGCCGCGATCGCGGCCAGGAGCAGAGCCAAGGTCAGTGTGAACGATTGGCGCGCGACGCGATGCAAGCGGAGTCCCCCTGTTGATTTTCGGACCAGTTGAGGAATACTCCCACGTATGCCGAGAGCCATCTGGAGCGGCGCCATCAGCTTCGGGCTGGTCAACATCCCGATCAAGCTGTACTCCGCCGTCTCCCGCAAGACCGTGAGCTTCAACCAGCTCGACGCCCGTACGGGCGCACGCATCAAGTACAAGAAGGTCTCAGCGGCCGACGGCGACGAAGTGCCGGCCGAGCAGATCATCAAGGGCTACGAGCTCTCGTCGGGTGCCTACGTCACGGTTGGTGACGATGAGATGGCGGCCCTCGACCCAGAGGCCAGCCGCACCATCGACATCGAGGAGTTCGTCGATCTTGCCGACATCGACCCCCTGTTCTACGACTCCGCGTACCTCGTCGCTCCAGACAAGGCCACGCTCAAGCCGTATGCACTCCTGTGCAGAGCCATGGAGGAGTCGGGCAAGGTCGGAATCGCTCGGTTCGTCATGCGATCCAAGCAGTACCTGTGCGCTGTGCGCCCCAAGGATGGTGCGCTCGTGCTGTCCACGATGGTCTACGCCGACGAGGTCAACGACCCAGCCGAGATCCCGGAGATCGCCGATCTGGAGGCCATCGACCTCACCGAGAAGGAGCTCGACATGGCCCGCCAGCTCATTGCCTCTCTCGATGAGCGCTTCGACGCCAACAAGTTCGAGGACACCTACCGCAATCGGGTGCTCGACCTCATCGAGCGCAAAGCCGCCGGCGAAACGGATTTCGTTGCTCCTCCAGAGGTGATGAGCGAAGACAAGGTCGTCGACCTGATGGCTGCGCTGGAGGCCAGTGTGAAGGAGGCCAAGGCGGCTCGTCAGCGACACCCGGCAGGCGCCCCGGATTCGGCTGACCAGGCCACGCCCGTCAAGAAGCGCACTCGCAAGAGCGCGTAGCGCGGCGTGGCCGACCAGTTCGTCGAGATCGACGGGCACCAGCTGAAGGTGTCGAACCTCGACAAGGTGCTGTACCCCGAGGTGGGCTTCACCAAGGGTGAGGTGATCGACTACTACGTGCGCGTCGCGTCGACGATGCTCCCGCACGTAGCTGATCGCGGCCTCACCCTGCGGCGCTACCCGAACGGTGTCGAGGAGAAGTCCTTCTTCGAGAAGCGTTGCCCATCGCATCGCCCCGACTGGATCGGCACCTTCGACGGGCCGGGCGATCGCAACGGCACCATCGGTTATTGCGCGCTCGACTCCGTTGCGGCGCTGGCCTGGTCAGCGAACATGGCTGCGCTTGAGCTGCACGCGCCGATGGCGCGTGGCGTCGACATCGAATCTCCCTCGATGTGCGTGTTCGATCTGGACCCAGGACCCCAGACAGGAATGACCGAGTGTGCAGAGGTGGCGCTCGACATCCGCTCGGTGCTCGACAGCCTCGCGGGTCTCGAGTGCTTCCCCAAGACGTCCGGTTCCAAAGGGCTGCAGCTCTATCTGCCGCTCAACACACCACACACGCACGATGACTGCTCGGGCTTCGCGCTCGCCGTCGCACAGGTGCTCGAAAAGCACCATGGGGATCGGGTGACGTCCACCATGGCGAAGTCGGCCCGTCCCGGAAAGGTCTTCATCGACTGGAGCCAGAACAGTCGCCACAAGACGACGGTGGCCGTGTACTCGCTCCGGGCTCGCACGCACCCCACCGTGTCGACTCCGGTCACCTGGGAGGAGGTGGTGGCCGCCAGCGAAGGGCAACCCCTCTCGTTCGAGGCTCCGGACGTCCTCGCTCGGATCGACGCACTCGGGGATCTCTTCGCCCCGACCCTGGCGATCGAGCAGACCCTTCCGGCGGCCCACGGGTAGCCATCCGCGTCCAAGCGAGACGCGCCCGGCAGAATCGCTCCTCCCTACAACCACCATGCAACGGAGGACACCCGATGAATCGTCGAGACCTGGTCAAGGCCATCGCTGTACAGACCGAGGTCGACGCCAAGACCGTCGATGAAGTTCTGAAGGGCTTCACCGATGTGACCACCGCCGTCGTCTCGAGCGGCGAGCCCGTCGCCATCACAGGCTTCGCCAAGTTCGCCAAGGTGGATCGCGCCGCCCGCACCGGCCGCAACCCCGCCACTGGTGAGGTGATCCAGATCAAGGCCTCCAAGAAGGCACGCATCTCCCCGCTCAAGTCCTTCAAGGACGCGGTCATGACACCCGCCCTCGCGCCGAAGCTCAAGAAGGGCGTGTTCCCGGCCTAGAGCGTTCGACCCTGCACTCCAGCGGCGACCCGGGTCGGTCATCTACCGACCGGCTCGGCGTCGCTGCGGTGCCGGACCACTACCGTTCATGCCGTTGTGTCATCGCTCGACTCGTTGATCTCTGTTGGCTGGGGGCCCCGTTGGGCCCACTTGCTGGCCGCACACGGGTCGGACCTCGAGCCCGGTCGGGTGCTTCGACACGACGGCGTGTCGGTGAACGTGCTGACCGCGTCCGGCGAACGGATCGTGAAGCTCCGGCGGGGTGCCGATGCCCCCACGGTTGGAGACTGGCTGGCACTCGATGGCGACACGTTGGTCGCCGTACTCGAACGGTCGTCACTGCTCCGCCGTCGAGCCGCAGGCGGAGACGACCTCCAAGTGCTTGCGGCCAACATCGACCTCGTGTTGCTGGTGTGCGGGCTTGATCGGTTTGTGCGTGCGGGGCGCGTGCAGCGCGGCGAGGCGCTGGCGTGGGATGCCGGAGCCGTCCCAGTGCTCGTGCTCACGAAGGCAGACCTCGCTGAGGATCTCGAGGGAACCGTGGCGGAGGTCGCTACCGCTCACGAAGGGCTGGAGCGGTTCTTGACGTCGGCGCCCCAGGGGCTGGGGATCGCGGAGCTGCGGGCTCGGCTCGTCGGCTCCACTTCCGTGCTCCTGGGCGAGTCGGGCGCTGGAAAGTCGCGGCTCGTCAACGCCATCCTTGGAGCGGACGTCGCGGTGACAGGAGCAGTGCGCGAGGGCGATGCAAAGGGTCGCCACACAACCACGAACCGGCAGCTGCACCTGGTGCCCGGCGGTGGTGTGATCATCGACTCGCCTGGCATCCGTGAGGTGGGCCTAGCCGGCGATGAGGAGTCGGTCGACGCAACCTTCACGGACGTAGAGGCGCTGGCCCTCGAGTGCCGCTTCAACGACTGTGCGCACACCGGCGAGCCCAGCTGTGCGGTGGCGGGCGCCGTCCAGGCGGGAACCTTGGCCCAGGCCCGCCTCGATGCCTACCTCGAGCTTCGAGAGGAGGCGGTGGTGGCCGGCGAGCGAGCCGACGCGCATGCGCGCCGCGCGCAGGATCGGCAGGATGCGCGGGCGGCCAAACCACGCCCGGCGAAGCCCGACAGGTCGTGAACGACGACGCCCGAATCGAACGCAGGCGCGCGGGGCTGCCGACCCCGCGGTACCCCGATCTCCCTGTCGTTGCTCACCGCGAGGCGATCCTTGCGGCCATCGAGGCGCACCAGGTCGTGATCGTCGCTGGTGAGACCGGCTCGGGCAAGAGCACGCAGCTGCCGAAGCTGTGCCTCGAGCTGGGCCTCGGGGTACGCGGGCTGATCGGCCACACCCAGCCCCGCCGCCTGGCCGCCCGCGCCGTCTCCGAGCGAATCGCGGAAGAGCTAGGAACCGAGATCGGCCAGGCGGTGGGCTACACCGTGCGCTTCAGCGATCGCGTGGGGCCGAACACGTACATCAAGGTGATGACCGACGGCATCCTCCTCGCAGAGGTGCAGCGGGATCGCCTGCTCAGAGCCTATGAAGTGTTGATCATCGACGAGGCACACGAGCGGAGCCTCAACATCGACTTTCTCCTCGGTTACCTACGTCAGATGCTGCCGCAGCGTCCTGACCTCAAGGTGATCATCACATCCGCCACGATCGACACCGAGCGGTTCTCGAAGCACTTCGCGGACGCGCCGGTGGTGGAGGTGTCCGGCCGTTCGTTCCCGGTCGACGTTCGCTACCGGCCGTTGAACGAGGACGCTGGCGATCGGCGTGACCAGACCCAGGCCATCGGTGACGCCGTCCAGGAACTGATGCGGCAGGGACCGGGCGACATCCTCGTGTTTCTCTCGGGAGAGCGTGAGATCCGCGATACCGCCGATGCTCTCGGTCGCCTCGACCTGCGCGACACCGAGCTGTTGCCGCTCTACGCCCGTCTCTCCGCCACGGATCAACACCGCGTGTTCGCACCGCATGCGGGCCGACGCGTGGTGCTCGCCACCAACGTGGCAGAGACGTCGCTCACGGTCCCGGGCATCATCGGGGTGGTCGACCCGGGGACGGCCAGGATCTCCCGGTACAACCGGCGTACCAAGGTGCAGCGACTCCCGATCGAAGCGATCTCGCAGGCATCGGCCAATCAGCGTGCGGGGCGTTGCGGACGCGTCGCAGCGGGCACCTGTATCCGGCTGTACTCCGAGGAGGACTTCGCCGGCCGCCCGGAGTTCACCGAGCCTGAGATCCTGCGCACCAACCTGGCGTCGGTGATTCTGCAGATGGCGGCCCTGGGCCTTGGGGACATCTCCGCGTTCCCCTTTGTCGAGCCTCCCGAGAGTCGGGCGATCAGGGACGGCATTCTGCTGCTCGAGGAGCTTGGTGCCATCGACCCGGGCACGACCGGAGATCACGTCCGCCTGACGAAGCTCGGGCGTCGCCTTGCCCGCGTCCCGGCTGACCCGCGGCTGGCCCGGATGGTGCTGGAAGCCGATCGTCACGGGGTCGTCGGAGAAGTGCTGGTGTTGGCTGCTGTGCTGTCGATCCAAGACCCGCGCGAGCGGCCCCCGGACCAGGAGCAGGCTGCGCGTGAGCATCACGAGCGGTTCGCCGATCCCGAGTCGGACTTCATCACCCTCCTCAACCTGTGGCGCTACCTGCGCGAGCAACAGAAGGAACGCGGTTCGAGCCAGTTCCGCAAGATGTGCCAGGCCGAGCACCTCCACCACCTGCGCGTGCGGGAATGGCAGGACGTGCACGTGCAGCTGCGTCAGGTCGCTCGGGGCTTGGGTCTCGAGGTGCGCGCGCTCGCTCAGGAACCCGACCGGGACGCCATCCACCGTTCGCTGTTGTCGGGCCTGCTCTCGCACATCGGCCTGCTCGATCCCGCTGGGAAGGAGTACCGGGGTGCCCGCGAGGCCCGGTTCGTGCTCACGCCCGGCACAGCGCTCGGCAAGCGCCGACCTAAGTGGGTGATGGCGGCTGAGCTGGTGGAGACCAACCGGCTGCGTGCCCGCACCGTGGCTCAGATCTCCCCGGATCGCATCGAGCGAGCGGCCGACCACCTCGTCGCGAGGAGCTACGCCGAGGCCTGGTGGGAGATCGAGCGAGGTGCGGCCATGACCACCGAACGCGTGAGCCTCTACGGACTCCCGATCGTGAGCGCACGGCGCCTGGCGTATGACCGCGTCGACCCGACGAGCGCTCGGTCGATGTTCCTCCGGCATGCCCTGGTGGACGGTGACTGGAACAGCAACCACGAGTTCGTGCAGGCGAACAAGGAGCAGGTGGCGGCTGTGGTCGCGCTGGAGGAGCGGGTGCGCAGGGACCTCCTCGTCGACGACGAAGCGCTGCGGCGGTTCTTCGACGCGCGGGTTCCGGCCGACGTCACGTCGGCCCGACGCTTCGACAGCTGGTGGAAGGGCGAACGGCGTCGTGCCCCTGACGGGCTCACCTATACGCAGGCCGACCTCATCGAAGCGGGCGCCGGCCCGATCGACGTGTCAGGTTTCCCCGAGTCGTGGCCCCTGGGCCCGCTACGACTCCCGCTCACCTACGTACTCGACTCCGCCTCCGACTTCGACGGCGTCACCGTCGACGTGCCGCTAGCGCTGCTCGATCAGGTTGCGGAGGCCGGTCTTGATTGGCAGGTGCCGGGCCGCCGGGTCGAGCTTGTGGCCGCGCTGCTGCGCACGCTTCCGAAGCACCTCCGGCGCCATGCCAGTCCGGCGTCCGACGTCGCCGCTGAGGTGCTCAATGACCTCGACCCGTCGGTGGGACCGCTGCTCGACGCGCTCGCTCGAGCGCTTGCCCGGCGCACTGGCGAGGCGTTCCGAGCTCCGAGCTTCGACATCACCATGCTGCCGGGGCACCTTCGGGTCACCTATCGGGCGGTCGATGCCGCCGGTCGACCCGTCGCTTGGAGCAAGGACCTGGTCGCCCTCCGTCGGCAGCTTCGCAAGCGCATGCGAGAGGCCATCGCGCAGGCGGCCCCGCTCGCCGAGCAGGTGGGCTTGCGCTCGTGGCCAGGCGGCGCGCTTCCCCGCTCCGTGGAGACGACGCACGGAGGGCTGAAGATCACCGGCTACCCGGCGCTCGTGGACGACGGGAACACCGTGGAGCTCAGGGTGCTCCCGAGCGAGGCCGAGCAGCGATCGTCCATGTGGCGCGGGACCCGTCGGTTGCTGCTTCTGCACATTGGCTCGCCCCTGCGGACCCTCGACAAGTCCCTCACGAACTCCACGAAGCTGGCGCTCGCGGCTTCGAGCCACCTGACTGCCGCAGAGGTCTACGTCGAGGCCACTGCAGCAGCAGTCGACCAGCTTCTCATCGAGGCTGGTGGACCCGTCTGGGAAGCGGAGCTCTTCGACGGACTTGCCGCAGCGGTGAAGGCGGGCTTCGCGCCAGTGGCCCGCGAGGCGGCAACGATCGTGGGCGAAGTGGCCGCCACGGTGGCGCGGGTGGAAGCTCGACTCGGCACGATGCTCACGGTGGCGCTGGACGACACGGTGCTCGACGTGCAGGCCCACATCAGTCGCCTGCTCCAGCGCGGATGGATCACCGCGGCGGGTCTCGACCGTCTGCCCGACGTCCTCCGCTACGCCCGAGGCATCGAGGCTCGCCTCGACAAGGCGATTGCCCAACCCGACCGCGACCGAGCCCGCACGAGCACCATACGAGCGCTCGAACAGGACTACCGCTCGCTCGCCGTCAACGACGTGGATGGTCGCATCCGCTGGATGCTCGAGGAGCTCCGAGTCAGCACGTTCGCGCAGAAAGTTGGCGCCAAGGGCGGCGCGAGCGAGCAAAAGGTCAGGGCGGAGCTGATGCGCCTGAGCGGCTGACGGTCCCCGATCGTGATCGGGGCGCCGCATTACTCTCGGAGCCAGCGGTGGGGCGCTCCGACCGCCCAGTTGAGGAGGCAAGCACGTGCAAGAAGCATCGTGGGTGCGATCGGTCTACCTGTACGCCATGTGCGTGGTCAGCATGGCGCTCATCGGACTCGGGTCGATCGCGGCAGTGACGGGTGTCGTGCACGCCATCGCGCCAGACCTCGGCCACCGCGACACACTCGATCGGGTGGGGATTGGCCTGTCGAACGTCGCCTCGAACGTGGTCACCCTCCTCGACGGCACTCAGAACGGCGGTGAGGCCTACTGCCGCGACGTCACAACCAACTCTGACGACTTCGACTCCTGCGTGAACGAACAGCTCGGCGGAACCGAGGAGATGAGCGCCATCCAGGACGGCATCTCGGAGGTTCGGAGCGAGCTCAAGAGCCAGATCCGCACGAGCAGCATCGATCTCTTGATTCGCGGCCTGATGCTGATCGGCGCCGGCCTGCTCCTCTTTCGGATCCACGGCCACCGCACAACGCTGTTCGCCGACGGGGTCATGCCGAAGAAGCCTGAACCGCCAGCTGCTCCGTCCGCTGTGATTCCGCCGCCACCTCAGCCCTAGGGGTCGCCACCGCCAGGGTGGGCGCTCGGCCTCGTGCCGGTCGTCGCTCGCTAGTAGCGAACCGTGTCCCTAGGGCGGCGGTTCGCGCTCGGCGGAGGCCGCTGGGAACGACGCTGCCCCTTCGGTCACCGCTGCGTTGGGGGAGGGCCTGCTGATGTGAAGCGCGTACCAGCGGGGTCGACGACCCAGCGCGCGCACCGTAGGCCGCGCTACGTGCGTGACGTGGCGGGTTGGGGTACGGCCGGTGTGAGGGAGCCGAGGTTGACGGCGGCGTCGGCGGCGGCTTCGACGCGGATCGCCTCCGTGAGCGCCGCGAGGGTGGCTCGCCGCACAACGCCGAGGCCGTAGAAGGCGGCACCGATGGTGGCGACTCCTCCGACTGCAAGTCCGTATCGGGCGCCCCAGTGCTGAGAGATCGCGCCGAGGATGGGCCCTCCGATGGGGGTGCTTCCAAGGAAGACCATGGCTTGGAGTGCGAGGACCCGCCCTCGCATCATGGGGTCGGCGCGGAGCTGCACGATGGCGGTGGACGCCGTCATGAACGAGATGCTGGTGAATCCCATGATCACGCCGACCCCGAAGGCAATCGGTTGGTTGGGGGCGATGGCGAGGGCAAGCATGGACGCGCCGAAGCCCGCTGCGCTGAGGCCCACGTTGCGCACAGAGATGTTGGTACGTCGTGCTGACCGAAGGGCTCCGACGAGGGAGCCGACGCTGATCACGGACATCAGAAGCGAGAAGGCGATCTCGCGTCCACCGAGGTCACGGGTGGCGAAGAGGGGCAGCACGGTCTGGAAGTTGAAGGCGAGTGTGCCGATGATCGCCATCATGATCAGCGGTACACGGAGCTCAGCGATGCTCCACGCGTACGCGAGGCCAGCCCGCACCTGACCGCGCCCGCGAGGCGTCACCGGAGCGGGACGCATCTTGGTGGGGTCGATCATGCGCAGACCGACGATGACGGCGATGTAGCTCGCCCCGTCGACGAGGAAGGCCCAGCCGAATCCCACCGTTGCGACGAGCAGGCCGCCGAGGGCCGGACCGATGATGCGGGAGCCGGTCATGAGCGCGCTGTTCAGGCTGACGGCGTTGGTGATCTGCTCCTCCGGCACCATCTCCACCACGAAGGAGCGTCGGGCCGGATTGTCGAACGCCGTAGCGATCCCGCCGAAGGCGGCGATGAGGTAGATCGCCCACACAGGGGGACTGTCCTGGAAGGCAAGAGCGCCGAGCGCGAAGGACTGCAGCATCGCAAAGGCCTGAACGATGATCAGCAGCCGGCGCTTGTCGGAACGGTCGGCGACGAGGCCGGCGAACGCGCCGAAGAGGAGAACGGGCCCGAACTGGGCGGCTGCAAGCAGCCCGAGCGCAACGCCGCTGTCGGTGAGCTTGAGGACCAGCAGCGCCTGAGCGATGAGTGTGAGCCAGTTTCCGATCTGGGAGATCGATTGGCCAACGAAGAACAAGCGAAAGTTTCGGATGCTGAGCGACTTGAAGGTTGCATTCGACGCGACACGGAAGCGCGTCATCGTCGGTCCTGCCCACACAAGTGGTCGAGCACGTCGAGGGCGCCGGCGAGCCGTTCCTGGTCCTCGCGACTCAGCGCCCCAACTCGGGTGCTGAGCCACGCGGTCTTGCGTCGCCGGCTCTCAGCCACGAGAGAGTCGCCCGCCTTGGTGGTCGAAACTCTGCTGACCCGACCGTCGGTGGGGTCAGCGCTGCGAACCACGAGGCCCTCGGCCTCGAGAAATGCCACCACCTTGGTGATGGTGGGCGGAGCGACCCGCTCGTGGTCGGCGAGTGCCCCAAGCGTCAGCGGACCGTTGTTGTGAATGGCCGCGAGCGCCGATCCCTGGCTGGGGGACAGGCCCGAGCCGGCTTCCTTGCGCAGGCGCCGGGCCAGCCGAGTGGCGCTCAACCGCAGTCGAGCGGCGATCTCAGCCTCCGTGAGGGTGGTGGTCTCAGACACGACCGCCACCCTACCAGATAGTTAGCCGAACTAACCACCTGTTCTGTGAACGGATACGTCCGGAATCCGGACGTATCCGTTCACAGAACTCGTGCCTAGCGGGCGACGAAGTACTTGGACTGCGGGTGGTGACAGATGAGCGCGCTGGTTGTCTGCTCAGGCTGGTACTGGTAGCCGGTGTCTTCGCTGCACTCGAGCCCGACGCGAGCGCCGTCGAGCAGCTCAAGGATCGTGACGTTGTCTTCCAAGTCCGGGCAAGCGGGGTATCCACTGGAGTAGCGGCCGCCTCGGTACTGCTGGCGGAACAGTCCGGCCAGCGCCGGCCCGTCCTCCTCTACGAAACCCCACTCGGTGCGGATTCGCTTGTGCCAGAGCTCTGCGAGTGCCTCGGCCATCTCGACTCCGAGCCCGTGGAGCAGCAGGTACTCCTGGTACTTGTCGTCCGCGAAGAGCTTGGCGGTTGCCTCGCTCACGGCCGATCCCATCGTGACGATGTGGAACGCCGCGTAGTCGACCTCGGGACCATCGGCTGGGCGGAAGAAGTCGGCGATGCAGAGGAACTTGTCCTTCTGCTGGCGGGGGTAGTGGAAGCGAGCCCGCTCGGTCGTGCGCGATTCGTCGGTCCAGATGACGAGGTCGTCGCCGTCTCCGTTGGCGGGGAAGTAGCCGTAGACAAGCTGTGGCTGCAGGAGGCCGGACGCCTTCGCCTTGGCCACCTGCTCGCGCAGTATCGGTCGGATCCTGTCCTTGAAGTCGGCGTCGTTCTCGCCCTTCTGGGGGCGGAACTGCCATTGGTTGCGGAAGAGCGCGGTTTCGTTGATGAAGCCGGCGATCTCGTCGAGCGAGATGCCCTTCACCACCTGGCTCCCGAGGAACGGGGGGACGAAGATCGTGTTGTCGGTGGCGACCTCCGGTGAGCGTGCCGGGAGATCGACCGGCAACGCGTCGGCGGACCCGGGCTTGGCGAAGCGACCCTTCAGCTCGATCGTGGAGTCGAGGGGCACCCTGCCCCAGTCGGGGTCGTCCGGGGAGTCTCCTCGCTTGGTGGCGCCGATCCGGTCCATCACGTGGAGGCCCTCGAAGGCATCCTTGCCGTAGAAGAGGCGGCCGTCGTAGACCTCGCGGAGGTCGCGCTCGACGTACACGCGCGTGAGGGCCGCTCCGCCGAGGAGCACCGGGATGTCGGCGAGCCCGCGACTGTTCAGCTCCTCGAGGTTCTCGCGCATGATGAGGGTGCTCTTCACGAGGAGGCCGCTCATGCCGATGGCATCGGCCTTCACTTCGACCGCTTTGTCGACCATCGCGGCGACGTTCACCTTGATGCCGAGGTTGTGCACCTCGTACCCGTTGTTGGTGAGGATGATGTCCACCAGGTTCTTGCCGATGTCGTGGACGTCCCCCTTCACCGTGGCGAGCACGATGCGACCCTTGGTGGACTCGCCGTCGACCTTGTCCATCATCGGCTCGAGGTAGGCCACCGCCGCCTTCATCGTCTCCGCCGACTGCAGGACGAACGGCAGCTGCATCTCGCCTTTGCCGAAGAGGTCGCCAACGACCTTCATGCCTTCGAGGAGGATGTCGTTGATGATGGCGAGCGGCTTGTTGCCCTCAGCGAGGGCTACGTCGAGGTGCGCGGTGAGGCCATCCCGGTCGCCATCGATGATGCGTGTGGAGAGAAGTCGCTCGATGGACCAGTCGGAGCGGTCCTCCTTCTCCACCGTGCTGGCGCTCACGCCGTCGAACATGGCGAGGAGATCCTGCAGCGGGTCGTAGTCGTCAGTGCGACGGTCGTAGATGACGTCCAGGCACACCTGCTTCTGCTCGTCGGGGATCCTGGCGAGCGGCGTGATGCGGGCGGCGTGGACGATGGCTGAGTCGAGTCCGGCCAGGGCAGCCTCGTGCAGGAAGACGGAGTTCAGGACGTGGCGAGCCGCCGGGTTGAGGCCGAAGGAGATGTTCGAGAGGCCGAGGGTGGTGTGGACGCCCGGCAGGTTCTCCTTGATGAGCCGGATGCCTTCGAGCGTGGACGCGCCGTCGCCGCGGCTCTCCTCCATGCCGGTGCCGAGGGTGAGCGCAAGCGGATCGAAGAACAGGTCGCCGGGCTCGAGGCCGTAGCGGTCGACGGCAATGTCGTGAATGGCCTTGGCGGCCCTCAGCTTCCACTCGGGGGTGCGGGCCTGGCCTTCCTCATCGATGCAGGTGCACACGACCGCAGCGCCGTACTCACGTGCGAGCGAGAGGAAGCGGTCGAGGCGCGTGCCGGGCGCATCGCCGTCCTCGAGGTTGACGGAGTTGAGGATGGCGCGACCGCCGATCCACTGCAGCGCCGTCTCGATGACCTGGGGCTCCGTTGAGTCGATCATGATCGGCACGGTGGCTTGCGTGGCGAAGCGGGAAGCGATCTCGTCCATGTCGGCCGAGCCATCTCGGCCGACGTAGTCGACACACACATCGAGGACGTGGGCGCCCTCCTTCTCCTGCTCGCGGGCCATGGCGACGCACATGTCCCAGTCGCCTGCCAGCATCGCTTCGCGGAACTTCTTCGAACCGTTGGCGTTGGTGCGCTCGCCGATGGAGAGGTACGTGAGCTCCTGCTCAAACGGCGTGAAGCTGTAGATCGACGTAGCGCCGTCTTCGTGTTCGAACGTGCGCGGTGTGGGCGAGAGGTCCTTCACGGCCTCGACGACAGCCGCGATGTGCTCAACGGTGGTGCCGCAGCACCCACCCACGATCCCCACCCCGAACTCCGTGACGAACCGCCGCTGGTATTCGGCCAGCTGCGGTGGCGTGAGGTCGTAGTGCATTTTGCCCTCGAGCACCGACGGCAGCCCCGCGTTGGGCAGGCACGCGATCGGCACCCGCGAGTGCTGGTTGAGGTAGCGGAGGTGTTCGCTCATCTCAGCGGGTCCGGTGGCGCAGTTGATGCCGATGGCATCGGGGCGCATGGCGTCGAGCGCGGCCAGTGCGGCGCCGATCTCGGTGCCGGGCAGCATGGTGCCGGTCAGCTCCATGGTCACCTGTACCTGGATCGGGACCTCGCGGCCCTCGGCGGCCATCGCCCGGCGGCAGCCGATCATGGCCGCCTTGGCCCCCAACAGGTCGAACTGGGTCTCAACGAGGAAGACGTCGATGCCGCCTTCGAGTAGGCCTCGCGCCTGTACCTCGTAGGCGTCCCGGAGCTCGGCGAAGCGGATCTGGCCGAGTGAGGCGAACTTCGTACCCGGCCCGATCGAGCCGGCCACGAGGCCGCCGAACCCATCAGCCACCTCGCGAGCGATGCGAGCAGACGCGACGTTCAGCTCGTGGCTGCGTTCGGCGATGCCGTACTCAGCGAGGGGGATGGCGAACGAGCCGAAGCTGGCCGTCTCGACGACGTCCACGCCGATCTGGAAGAAGGCTTCGTGCATGCCAGCGATGACGTCGGGTCGGGTGACGACGAGGAGCTCGTTGCAACCCTCGAAGTGCTCACCCCCGAAGTCGTCGGGCCCGAGGTCGAGCGTCTGCACGTACGTGCCGAAGGCGCCGTCGTAGACGACCACCTTCTCGTTGATGAGATCGACGTACTCGCTTCCACCCATGGCCCGACAAGGCTACCGGCGCCCCGTCTTTCACCCCGCACCCGAAGTCCAGTTCGAACTGACCCACTACCTGAGTCTGGGCGCGAGCGAGCCACCGGT
>JANOQG010000031.1:0-2694 GCA_031422255.1 Actinomycetes bacterium
TGGCGATGAGCTTGCCCAGGAAGATCTCACGGATCCCAGCAGGGGAGTGGGCGAGGAACTCCCCGGTGCCTCGCTCGCGCTCTCCAACGATGGTGGCGGCACCGACCGCGGTGGAGATGGTGATCGGTACGACCACTGCGACCGGGGCGAACAGGAACACAGCGAGTGCATAGGCAGCACGGCCAGTCTCCGTGTCTCCACGGAGCTGACTGGCCGCCGAGTCGGGGAGGATCTCGAGGGCTTGTGAGAGCTGAGCCACGGCCCCGACGCTGCCGATCTGCGTGATCGTCAGGAGCAGGATCGTGGGCACGAAGACGAAGAAGATCCCGCCGAGGATCAGCATCGGGATCCAGTAGTCCTTGGCTTGGGCGAGCTGCTTCAAGTCGGTGCGAGCAACGGTTCGGATGTGCGCCCATTGGAGGGGCTGCCGCGCTCGGGCGGCGACGGCGGTTGCGGCCATCAGACGGAGCTCCCATCGACGGTGCCGAGGCGGCTGTGCCCAGACGTTCCGCGGATCGCGAAGTAGAGGTCTTCCAAGGAAGGCTCGTGCGGCTCCACGCGGGTGACTCTCGCTCCTGCGCTTGCCAGTGCGAAGACAAGGTCCGGAATGCGCTCGGGGCGGTCGAGACGCACGGTGGCGACGCTGTCTGTGCGCTCGTATCCCACGACACCGTCGTGATGCTCGAGGGCATCCAGGGCGGCGGGATCATCGGCGCCGAGCCGCACCATCGCATCGGGCCAGAATCGCTTCGTCAGCTCGCCGGGCGAACCGTCAACGATGTCGGTGCCGTCCTGCAGGACCACCACTTGGTCGGCCAGCCCCTCCGCCTCGAGCAAGAGGTGGGTGCACATCACGACAGTTGAGCCGTCGCCGGTCATCTCGTGAATCAGGTCCAGCACGGCATGGGATGACTCGGGGTCGAGCCCGGAGGTCGGCTCGTCGTAGAGGAGGAGCTCGGGGTGGTGCAGCACTGAGCGGGCCAGGGCGAGTCGGGTCTTCATGCCGGTCGAGTAGCTGCCCACCTGGTTGTCGAGGGCAGCGCCGATCCCGAACCGACCGGCACACTCGGCGATGCGAGCGTCCACGGTGACGCCACGCCCCAGTCCGTGGAGCTCAGCTGAATAGCGGAGGTTGTCCTGCCCCGAGAGGCGGTCGTACAGCGATGGCTTGGCGGACACGACACCGCAGCGGGATCGCACCTCATCGCCGTGCACCGCAGGGTCGAGTCCGAACACACGGATCGTGCCGCGGTCGGGCGTGAAGGCGCCGGTGATCGTGCGGATCGCCGTCGTCTTGCCGGCGCCGTTCGGGCCGAGGAGAACGGTGATCTGCCCGCCGGGCACTCGGAGATCGAGATCTGCCAGCGCGTGAGCCGGCCCGAAGGCCTTGGCCACGCCCTCGAGGACGATCACGGGCTCGGGCGTCGACACGAGAGGGACCGTACCGGGAGGAGTGCTTGTGATCGTGGTCACGGGAAGGGTGTCGGCCCCTGCAGTCCTGGGCTTGAGGGTCCGCCTGGCGGGCTCGCCTCTCCGATACGATCGAACGCGTGTACGTCCTAGGCATCGACCCTGGCCTCTCTCGTTGCGGGTACGGCCTTGTGGAACAGCAGCGCGGCGCCACACGCGCCGTTGCCGTCGGGGTGCTTCGCACGCCACCATCGTTGCCAACCCCTGATCGGCTAGCCGAGCTTCAAGCCGATCTCCGGTCGCTGCTTCGTGAGCACCAGCCCGCGGTGGTGGCCATCGAGCGCGTGCTCTTCCAGGTCAACGTCCGCACGGCCATCGCCACAGCGCAGGCTGCGGGCATCGCCATGGCCGAGGCGGTGGCAGCCGGAGCGACGGTGGTCGAGTACTCCCCAAACCAGGTGAAGCAGGCCGTCGCGGGCGTCGGCGGAGCCTCGAAAGACCAGATGGAGCGCATGGTGCAGACCCTCCTCGGCATCGCCCAGCCACTCCGGCCCGTTGATGCGGCCGATGCGGTGGCCCTGGCGCTCTGCTACCTCGCCCACGCCCCCATGCGCGGCGCAGTAGCGCGGGCGGTAGCCCGATGATCGGATCGCTGCGCGGCACGCTCCTCGATCGCGGCGCTGCCGAGATCACCGTCGAAGTCGCCGGCGTCGGGTACCGCGTGGCGGTGAGCCCGACCACCGCTGTCTCGCTTGGCGACGTTGGCGACACCGTCTTCTGCTGGGTGCACCACCACCAGCGCGAAGATGCGGTCACCCTCTACGGCTTCGCCACGAAGGACGAGCGTTCCTGCTTCGAGGCGCTCATCGGCGCTCACGGCGTGGGCCCGGCCCTGGCGCTGGCCATCCTGTCGATCCACTCGCCGGTCGCCCTGGCCCGGGTCATGGCAGAGGACGACCTTGGCGCGCTGTGCCTGGTGCCGGGGGTGGGCAAGAAGACGGCCCAGCGCCTGCTCATCGATCTCAAGTCGCGTCTGTCCGTACCCGACCTCGGCAGCTCGCCTGCCCTCGTCGGCGTCTCCTCTGCAGCTCCGGGGAGTGGGACCCGCGCTGATGTGCGGGACGCCCTCAGCGGTCTCGGGTACACCGACGCAGAGGTGCGAGAGGTGATGGCCGATCTGCCCGACGACGGCGACGCCGGCACGCTCCTTCGGGACGCCCTCCAGCGCCTGGCATCGGCCCGGCGCTAGACCGACGTCATGCGCAAAGAGCTGTTGCGAGCCGA
>JANOQG010000032.1:0-16958 GCA_031422255.1 Actinomycetes bacterium
CTCGACCACGGCGGCGACGTCAGCTTCTGGGAGAACGGCTGGCTCCGCACCCAGCTCGCCCGCTGGGATGCGTCAACCAGCTCGCCGTCGTTCTGAGGGGCGAGGCCCCTAACGCCGCATGGATCACGTCGGCCACGTACCTCGTTCCGTCATGCGTCTCCAACGCCGGTGTCCTCGTCGCCCGTAGCATCGGTCCGAAAGCGGAAGCGCTAGTCGGGCTCGGGCGCGAGGACAGCCCTGAGCTGGCAGACCGTCGGGACTCCCGCTGGACCTTCCGGCGGAGGCGAGCTGACCACAAGCTGGCTGCCGGTTGGGCTTGCTTCGCCGCGATCGGTGGCGATCCCCGGCGCGTTGGCTCGACCTGGAGGAGGTTGGCGCGGCCTGGCAAGCGGTCAACGACGCCGCGTCGCGTACGGCCAAGCGCTGCTCGACGCCGATGTGCGCCGGGGGAGCCTTCAGTTGAAGGAGTCGTCGCCGAGGAGCTGTAGGAGGTGGCTGGTGGTGCGATCGGGGATGACCTGTTCGCTGAGCTCTCGGTCGGCTTCGATGCGGTAGCGGTTGCGGCGTCCGTCCTTCGTCTTGACGACGTAGCCAGCTTGGGTGAGCTCGGCGACGATGCCGTAGGCGGATCGCTCGGTGATGCCGAGTGCATCGGCGATGTCGCGCAGCCGCGTGTTGGGGTCGCGCGCGATGAACAGCAGGGCCCGTGCGTGGTTCGTCAGGAAGCTCCACTTCTGCATTATGCCCACCCTAGCCAAGAATTACTGGAAACAAATTGCTGGTTACATATTTCCAGGTTAGACTTTCTTCTGTTCCACCCAAGGGAGACCCCGTGAGCATCGACCAGAGCCAGGACCAAGACTCCGACACCACCGTCGTCCGCGAGCACGCCTACTGGCTCAGCCCGGGCTGCGTGGTGGGTGGAATTGCCGGGCTGGCCTTGCTCATCACCGGCCTCGTCGCGATCCTTCGGGCCCGCATCGATGCGACCCTCGACACGCCCGTGGTCGTTGTCTTCGGTATGAACCAAAGCGCGGCGGTCGGCCTCATTGAGCTCGTGGTCGGCGCGCTCATCGTGTTGTCAGCCTCCTCCGAGGCGACTCGCCCGTTCATGGGCGGCCTCGGCCTGCTGGCCGTGGTCGGCGGCATCGTCGGCGTCGCGGCATCGGACACGATCCAACACGACCTCGGCTACACGCCGGGAACAGCGTGGTTCCTCGCCGCTTGCGGCCTCGTCGCAGTCATTGGCTCCGCCATGGGAGCCCAGTTCATCCAGTCCCGCCAGGTTCGACGCAGCTGAATGCTGCGGGTCAGACAGACCCGGCCGGTTCGACCGCGAGGATCACCAGGACCCGGCTGAAAGGACCTTCGCCTCTGGTCGGCGGGAGCCTGTGGGGCGACCATTGATGCACAGGCTCCGGGCCAAGATCGAATTGAAGACTTCAGTCCGCCACAGCGATACCAACAGAGGAGGCACGCAACATGAGTGACAAGACTGACCAGGCCAAAGGTCGTGTGAAGGAAGCAGTCGGAAGCCTCACCGACGACAACGACCTCAAGCGCGAAGGCCAAGCCGATCGCCTCGCCGGCGAGGCCAAGGAGAAGGTCGGCGACATCAAGGACAAGGCCGAGGACGTGATCGACAAAGTCAAGGAGAAGCTCGGCGACGTCAGAGATAAGGCCGAGGAGTGGGTCGACAAGGCCAAGGACTCGACCAAGCAGAAGTAGCGCTCTGCGCTGCCGCTGAGCAGGACAAGTGCGACCTCACCGCGATGGCCCGATGCCTCGCAACGAACGAAGGAACTCTTTCTGATGGCAACTCACACCGCGAGAGCTCGGCGGGGCGGCGTGGCCTTGGTCACGGTCGTAGCTGCGGCCGCGGCCCTGGTCCTGATTGGCAGCGTCGGGAATGCCGCCGTGGTGGCGACTGTCCCGCTGGGCACCTCCGCGAACTACGCGGTACTGGCCGGCTCGACCGTCACCAACACTGGCAACAGCACCCTGGACGGCAGCCTCGGGCTGTGGCCAGGGTCCTCGATCACCGGCTTCCCGCCGGGGCAGGTACTCCCTCCGGGAACGACCGACACGACCAACGCAGCCGCCCAGCAGGCCCAATCCGACCTGACCGCCGCGTACGTGGATGCCGCTGGGCGGCCGCTCGACGCCACCACGACAGCGGATCTGGGCAACCTCACGCTGGCCCCAGGCGTCTATGCCGGACCTTCCAAGGGCGCGCTGGGTCTTACCGGGCCGCTGACGCTCGATGGCGAAGGCGACCCAAACGCAGTGTTCATCTTCCAGACCGACTCCGAGCTGATCACCGCATCAGACAGCACCGTGACGCTGATCAACGGCGCCCAACCCTGCAACGTCTTCTGGCAGGTCGGTAGCTCCGCCACGCTCGGCACCAACTCGGTCTTCGTCGGCAACATCCTGGCGCTCACCTCAATCACGGTGAACAGCGGCGTAACCGTCCACGGCCGAGCCCTCGCCCGCAATGGTGCCGTGACCCTGAACAACGACACCTTCACCAACGCAGCCTGCACCAGCACCCCCACCACCACGGCCCCGCCTGCTCCACCCGTCAGCGCCGTGCCTGCGGCCCCGAACTTCACCGGCTGACCCGTCGGGGGTCGCGTAGCAACTGGGCCCCGAGGCCACGATCTTGGACATCCTGGGCCACCCCCTCCGACCGCCATCCTCAACTGAAAGCAACGACCGAACATGAGTGCAACTCAAGACAACATCAAGGGCAAGGCCAAAGAAGCCATCGCTGACCTCACCGATGACGACGACCTGAAGCGGGAAGGCCAGCTCGACCAGGCATCCGGCAAGGTCAAGGAGAAGGTCGATGCCGCCAAGGATTGGATCGACGACAAGATCGACGACATCAAAGACAAGCTGGCAGACAAGTGATCCTCATCCTGTGGCTGATCGCCGTCGTGCTCGTGATCACGGGCGTGCGCAGCATCTTGCAGAAGCAGCTCCTCCCCGGAGTCCTCCTCATCGTGGTCGGCTTCCTCATTGGACCCGGCGGGGCCTCGCTCTTCACCTGAAGGCCAACCCACCACGCCCCGGTGGCGCCGGGTCCGACCCCGAGGCGTCCATGGCCGATCGCCCGCAAGAGCGGAACGTCGACGTAACCGCCCCAACTGTTGGTCGAGAACCACGTGGGACACAGAGGAGGCGCGTGGCCGGACGCACGCGCGGGCAGCACCGCCGTCGATCGGCGGGTCGTGACCGGTCGCTAGGCCAGATCGAAGCGCCCGGCGTCCATCACCTTGGTCCATGAGGCGACAAAGTCGTTCACGAACTTCGCGGCCGCATCGTCCGCGGCGTAGACATCGGCGATCGCCCGCAGAATCGAGCTTGATCCGAACACGAGGTCGTTGCGGGTACCGGTCCACTTGAGGTGGCCGCTCGTGCGGTCCCGGCCTTCGAAGACGTCCTCGGCGCCAGATGCTGCCGACCACGTGGTCTCCATGTCCATCAGGTTCACGAAGAAGTCATTGCTGAGCGTGCCGACACGATCGGTGAAGACACCATGGTTGTCGGTTGAGACCCCGAGCACACGGAGGCCAGCGACGAGCACGGCCATCTCCGGGGCGCCGAGGTCGAGGAGCTGAGCCCGATCGACGAGCAGATGCTCGGCGACGTGGCTTCTGCCCTTGCCGAGATAGTTGCGGAAGCCGTCGGCCTTCGGCTCGAGCCAAGCGAAGGACTCGACATCGGTTTGCTCCTGTGTCGCGTCGCCGCGGCCGGTGCTGACAGCGACGGTCACGTCGTGCCCGCCCGCCTTCGCTGCCACTTCGACGGCGGCCGCACCACCCACAACGATGAGGTCAGCCATCGAGACCGCCACGCCGGCGCTCGACTGGATGCCTTCGAGGACACCAAGCACACGACGGAGATCGTCAGGCCGGTTGACCTCCCACTCGTTCTGCGGCGCGAGGCGAATGCGACCTCCGTTGGCACCGCCGCGCTTGTCGCTTTGCCTGTAGGTGGAAGCCGATGCCCAAGCGACGCGCACGAGGTCGGTGACGCTGAGATCTGAGTCCAAGATCGCGGCTTTGAGCGTGGCGAGGTCGCTGGCGCTGAGCTCGGTGCCAGCCGGGATCGGGTCCTGCCACAGCAGCTCTTCCTCTGGGACGTCGGGACCGAGATAGCGAACAACGGGGCCCATGTCGCGGTGTGTCAGCTTGTACCACGCCCGTGCGAACGCGTCCGCCAGCTGATCGGGATCGTCGCGGAACCGCTGCGAGATCTCTCGATAGATCGGGTCCATCTTCATCGCCATGTCAGCGGTGCTCATCACCGGTGCGTGCGTGACGTTCGGGTCGTGAGCGTCGGGCACGGTGGCGGCCAAGGCCGGGCACGTCCACTGCTTGTGGCCGGCAGGACTCTCCGTGAGTTCCCAGTCGTGGTCCAACAGCGTCTCGAGGTACGCGTTGTCCCACTGGGTCGGCGTCGCCGTCCAGGCTCCCTCGAAACCGCTGGTGGTGGTGTGGACGCCGACGCCGGTGCCGAAGTCGTTCCTCCAGCCCAGCAACTGCTGCTCCATTGGAGCACCCTCGGGCTCGCGACCCATCAAGGCCTCCAGGCCGGCACCGTGCATCTTGCCGAACGCGTGGCCGCCCACGACCAGTGCAACTGTCTCCTCGTCGTTCATGGCCATGCGACGGAAGGTCTCGCGGATGTCACGACCCGAAGCGACCGGATCGGGATGGCCGTTCGGACCTTCTGGATTCACGTAGATCAGGCCCATCTGCACGGCGCCGAGTGGCTCCTGAAGTTGCCGATCGCCGCTGTAGCGCTGATCGTCGAGCCACACGTTCTCAGGACCCCAGTAGATGTCTTCTTCGGGTGCCCACACATCTTCACGGCCGCCCGCGAAGCCGAAGGTGTCGAAGCCCATGGTCTCCAGCGCGACGTTGCCCGTCAGGATCATGAGGTCGGCCCAGGAGATCCTGCGGCCGTACTTCTTCTTGATCGGCTCGAGGAGCGCCCGAGCCTTGTCGAGGTTGCCGTTGTCGGGCCAGCTGTTCAGCGGAGCGAACCGTTGCGTGCCGGTGGCCGCGCCGCCCCGACCGTCATGGGTGCGGTAGGTGCCGGCGGAATGCCATGCCATGCGGATGAAGAAGGGGCCGTAGTGGCCGTAGTCGGCAGGCCACCAGTCCTTCGAATCGGTCATCAGCTCCGCGAGATCGGCCTTCACCGCCTCGAGGTCGAGCGTTGCGAACTCCCTGGCGTAATCGAAGTCAGGGCCCATCGGGTCGGACTTCGCAGAAGCTTGGTGCAGGATGTTCAGGTTCAGTTGGTTCGGCCACCAGTGCTGGTTCGCCGAGCTACCTCGAGCCGAATGGTCGTCGTGCAACACCGGGCACTTGTTGTCGTTACTCATGGTTGCTCCGTGACGCAGTCGGATCGGGCGATGACAGACGGGTGGATGGTGCGAGAACGGGAGACTATTTCGGTTCGTCGCCCCTTCACGACTCCGACGTTCGGAGGGTCTTCGACCGCATGCACGAGCTGCTCAGAGGTCTAGGGTTCGGCGAGTACCACTACGAACCGGAGGACATCTGATGGCTGAGTTTCCCGCCCTTGCGCACGTTGCGGTGACGGTGAGCGATCTCGATCAGAGCCGACCCTGGTATCAGCGCCTGTTCGACGCCGCTCCGGTCCTCGATGAGGACACCGGCTCCTTCCACCATGTGGTGTGGCTCCTTGGAGGCACGCTGTTCGGCATCCACCAGCACGTCGCACCCACGAGTGCGCAAGCGTTCGACGAGCTCCGTCCCGGGCTTGACCACGTCGCCTTCGGCTGCAGCAACCGAGCAGAGCTCGAGGGCTGGGAGACGCGGCTCAACGACCTCGGCATCTCCAACGGCGGAGTCGTCGACGCCCCCTATGGCTCCGGACTGTCGTTCCGTGACCCCGACAACATCGCGCTGGAGTTCTTCGCCCCGCCAGGCTGACCACGCGCGGGTCCCGCAGGCGTTTGGGGTTCGTCCCCACCAGCCTGCCCACCATGGGCCGCATCCCCGACGGTGGCAGCCCGGCAAGCACCAACCGAGTGGGCGAGTTGCCGACCGAGGAACCGGGCGACGAATCCCACGACCGGGCTAGTGCCGGCTCCAGAGCCTGGCCAGCTCGGCCCGGGCGAGGGGGGCGTCGACGAGGTCGAAGCTGGGATTGATGGCGAGCGCGTCGCTGAGGAGATCGATGGCCTTCTCGTCGTGGCCTACCGCCGCCTCGATCATGCCGGCGTGGTACAGCAGCCGGGCGTCCTGGGTGCCCTGGCTGAGCGCCCCCTCGATGTACTTGGCCGCCTGTTCGGCCTGTCCGGTGCGGAAGTACGCCCAGGCCAGCGTGTCGTAGGCGCCGATGTCCTGGCGGGTATCGAAGTCCGCGAGAGCAGCTTCGAGTGCGGTGGCCGGTTCGTGGTCGGCGAAGAACCCGGCTAGGTGCCGTCGCTCAGCGGGATAGATCCCAAGCGCCTTGTGTCCCACCGCTCGGCCGATCTCCACCTGCTTGTCGGCCTCGACGTCGCGTCCGAGAGCTCGATACACCTTGGCCAGCGCACCGTGGAGGTCCGCAGCGGGGGTGCGATCCACGAGGTCCCGGTAGGCGATCACCGCCTGCTCGAGTTGGCCTCGCGCAACGAGCACCTCGGCCCTCAGCTCGAGCGACGCCGTGTGGTCGGGATCGACCGCGAGTGCTGCGTCGAGCGCCGCAGCGGCGTCGTCAACGCGCCCGCCCTGATACAGGAAGTGGGCGAGCTGGAACCGATAGAAGGCCGCCTCGGACGGTCGGAGGTCGAGCTCGCTCGACGCGGTCGTGGCGGCGGCGGCATAGACGATGGCATCGTCGATGCGTCCCTCGATGGCGGCCTGCTTGGCAAGCCGGCTGTCGACGGCTCCGCCCCCGGGCATCTGGGTGCTCAGTGCCGCGAGCTGGGTTCGGGCCGCGTCGTAGTCACCGAGCTCGAAGGCGTTGTCCGCGATGGCGACGAGTGCTGCCAGCGACGACGGATCTTGAGCGAGGACTTGGTCGGCGAGCGCTGTCGAGCCGGAAAAGTCGTGGTTGGCCGCCCGCACGGCGGCCAGCGCGAGCAGTGCTCCCTGGTCGACCGGGTTGAGCGCCAGCGCGTCGTGCAGCACGGCCTCGGCCTTGGGGTACAGCGACAGATCGCCGGTTTCCCTCGCCTTGGCCATGATCGTGGTGGCCAGCCTGGTCCTGCTGAGATAGTCGCTGGGGTCGTGGTCGACCCGTCGTTGCCAGAAGGCGACGGCTTCGTCGATGCTCCCGATGCCCACGTCGATGAAGGGGGCAGCGATGGCCGCATCGACAGCGTCAGCCGTCGCCGACCGCTGGTTGGTCACCGTCCCGACGCCGATGATCAGAGCGGCGGCGATGAGCATGGCGGCGGGGAGCTTGGACGAGAGGGACCGCGTCCCCCGGGCCTGATTGGCCCGGGGGACGCCGATGGTCTTCATGGTCAGTGCGGCGACGCGAGGTAGGGGAACGTTGCGGGGAGTACGGCGTCGTTGCCAGGAATGCAGTCGGAGGTCAGAACAGCCGACCCACCGAAGAACCCGCCGGTGACCACGCTGAGCTCAGCATCGATCACGTCGTCAGCGGGCTGACGCCCGTTGAGGAAGCCGGCCGCGGAGCCGGTGTCCACCGTGAGCACGTCGGGGAGCAGCACCGATGTGATCGCCTCCGCCTCGCTCTGTGAGTACGGCGAGCCGTCGAGCCCGCTCAGCTCCAGGAGGCGGTTGGTGACGATCGAGGCGAACGCAGCCGGCTGCTCAGCGGGAGCCGTGACGTTGAACGTGTCCTTCATCGCATCTGGGGTGAACACGGTGTTGATGGCCGGGCGACCCATCTGGTCCGTCATGGTCTTGCGATGGAACGTGCGAGCCCAGACGCCGATGTTCGAGTCGCCACCGCCCGTGAGCCGCGCGCTGGGAACCTCGATGACGATCGCGCTCACGTTGGTGCCGGCGAAGAAGTCGACAGCGTTCTCGTCGCAGAACGTGCGATCGCCTCCTGCCCCCTTCACCTGGTCGTTGAACGCCTGCAGGTCGAAGAAGAAGGGGTCGTCGGCAAGACCCATCCAGGCCTGGCCGCCGCCGCGGAGCTCCACTGTGCTCCCCGTCCGTCCAGTGCCGACCGTGGCGCCATCGATGGTCACTCGCGCGTGCTGGGTGCCGCGGGCCACCGGGCCGAACGTCACGCTGACGCTCGTATCGCTCCGGGCGTCAGCATCGTCATCGACCGAGAACTCGTAGGTTCCCTTGGGATCGAAGGATGTCCCGCTGACGACTCCGGCAAGCGGGTTGACGTTCATGATGAGCACCGTGTTGTCCGGGTTCTCCTTCGACTGGAAGGCGTAGACATCGGTGAGGTCGGTGCGCCCGTCCTTCTTGACGATCGGAGCGTCGAGGTGATCGGCGGCTCCGGATGGGAGGGCTACGACCGCGAGTGACGCGGCCAGCCCTACGGCGCAGATGGTGGAGATGGTCTTGTTCATTGCTTCCCCCAATGGTGGTGAATGCGGAATGGATGTCTCGAGTACTTCGTCGCCGACGCCGCGTGCGGATGGCGCGAGCAGACGGCTGTGCATTCAGGAGATCGTCAGGTTCGCCGCTGTATACGGAGTCCATGTCGTCCACATCAGCGTCCGCACTCGAACACGCGACACCCTTGCTCCCAGGCTGGGCGCTCCATGCGGCATGGCGAGGATGTGTGGCGCCGATCGCGGCGGCCCTGCTTCTGCTGGCCGCCTGCAGCGGGTCGAGTCCCAAGGGCGGGGCGCTGAACGCTGATCCGAACGACGAGGGCACCAGGGTGGAGTTCGACCCGGCCAACTTCGTCGATCCAACCCTTTCCACCAACCCCTTCCACCCGCTCAAGCCGGGGACCCAGTGGGTGTACGGCGGGAGCACCGAGGTCGGCTCGCGGACGGTTCCCCACGGGATCGTCGTCACCATCACCGACGTGATCCGCGAGATCGACGGCGTCCCGACCGTGGCGATGCTCGGCGAGTCGACCGACTCCGGCGAGGTCTCGCAGATCGGCATGGACTACATGGCGCTCGACAAAGACGGCAACGTCTGGATCCTGGGTGGCTACGACGAGGACTACGAGGGCGGTGAGTACACCAACATCGACACCTCGTGGCTGGGCTCGGCCGACGGCCAGATCGTTGGCATCCTGTCGCCGCTCGGCGTCACCAGCGACACCCCGCGGTGGTTCATCGGGCAGGCTCCGGAGGAGAAGGGCTCGGTCGGCGAGCCGGTGCGGGTCGGCGTTCGTGAGTGCGTGAGCTTCGGGTGCTTCGACGACGTGCTCGTGGTCCAGGAAGGCAACGTCGGCGCCCCCGACAACGAGAACAAGTACTACGCGCCCGGTGTCGGTGTCATCAAGAACGTGCCGCTCGACGCCAGCCTCCATCAAGACCGCTTCGAGCTCCTGAACTTCTTGGAGCTCAGCCCCGAGGGCCTCGCGGCGGCCAGCCGGACCGTGCTCGACATCGAGGCCCACGCCAGGGAGACCTCACCCGAGGTGTTCGCGGGGGCGCCAGCGTCGAGGCGGGCATCGTGATCAACACCCCCATCGTGCAGCTCACCGGAGTCTCCAAGTCGTTCGGGACCACCGCAGCCCCGACACCTGTGCTCGCCGATGTGCACCTGGCGATCCACCCGGGTGAGAAGGCCAGCCTCGTCGGGCCGTCCGGGAGCGGGAAGTCCACGCTGCTCTCGTTGATCGCCGGCCTCCTCCGGCCCGATGCCGGCACCGTGGAGATCGACGGCGTCGCGATGACCGAGCTCGACGACCGCCATCGCGCCAGGATGCGGGCCGAGCGGATCGGGATCGCCCTGCAATCCGACAACCTCATCCCCTTCCTCACCGCCCGCGAAAACGTCGAGCTGGCGCTGGCGTTCGGAGGTCGATCGACCGGCCGGTCGCGCACAGCGGCCCGGGCCCGAGCCATGGGCTTGCTCGATCGCTTCGCCGTCGGCGACCGCGCCGGCCACCGGCCCCGTCACCTGTCCGGGGGCGAAGCCCAGCGGGTGGCGCTGGCGGTGTCGATGGCGAACGAGCCGGCCCTCCTCCTGGCCGACGAGGTCGTGGCTCAGCTCGATGGCGAGACCGCGGCTCGAGTAGTCGACGAGGTGCTCGAGGCCGACTTCGCCGTGCTGTACGTGACCCACGACCTGGCCTTGGCGGATCTTGTCGAGCACCGCTACGCACTCGAGGGACAGGCGGTGGTGAACCGATGACCGGCGACAACACGATCGTGGCGATCGACCTCATGGTCGAGCACCGCACCAGCTCCGGGGTCGTACGGGCCCTGGAGCCGCTGTCGATGACCGTCGAGGCAGGTACCAGCGTGGCAGTCATGGGTCCGAGCGGCTGCGGCAAGTCGACCCTGCTCGGCCTGCTGGCGGGCCTCGCCCTTCCGACGTCCGGGACGGTCTCCATCGGTGGCGCCACGATCTCTGGCCTCGACGAGGCGAGTCGCGTCGCGTTCCGACGCCGCGACCTCGGCATGGTGTACCAGGCCGACAACCTGCAGCCGCACCTGACTGTCGAGGAGAACGTGGGCCTCCAGCTCGCCATCTGCGAGGTCACGACGTCTGCCGGCCCGCGCCAGGAGGTAGCCCGGGTGCTCGACCGGCTTGGCATCGGCGAGCTCGCGAGGCGGCTCCCCGATCAGATCTCCGGGGGGCAGCGCCAGCGGGCCGCAGTGGCCCGTGCCATCGTCCACGGACCGTCGGTGATGCTGGCCGACGAGCCCACCGGCGCCCTCGATGGGCACAGCGCCCAGGTCGTGATCGAGCTCCTCGTCGAGGTACAGCGGGAGATGAACGCCACGCTGGTCCTGGTCACCCACGATCCGGCCATCGCCACCAACCTCGACCGAACGGTCGGCCTGCGCCGACCCGTCCGCGCTCTGGAGTCGATCGATGCTCGCTAGGTACGTGTTCGCCGATCTCGTCCGCAACCCTCGCCGGACGCTCTCGACAATGGTCGGCGTGACCTTGGGCGTCGGGCTGTTCTGCGGCGTGCTGTTCTTCGTGGACGGGCTCTCGGCGTCGATGACCCAGCGGGCGGTGGCGCCGCTGGCCATCGACATGCAGCTCGTCGCTACCCAGCCCATCGGGGCGGCGTTGACCATGACGCAGACGGTGGGGTCGCCGGATCATCTGGCTGCCGGAGGTGAGACGTCGGTCGCCCTCGAGATCTCCAACACCGGCGAGGTGGAGGCCCACGACGTGACGATCCGGTCGAGGCCGGTCGACGGGTTGACGGTGGTTCCCCAGTCGGCCGAGGTCGACGGGACCCCGATCGTGGAGATCGACGGCAACCCGTTCTCTCACGGGCTCGGACAGATCGGCTTCAACCTCGGAACCCTCGCGCCAGGCGACTCCCGGCACCTGGGCTATCGCGTGACGGCCGGCCGCGAGGTCCGCGTCGACGACACCACCCTGCAGCCGACCTACTCGAGCCGCGAGAACCCCATCCCGGTTGCGGCCAACGAGCCCCCGCTGGTGGATCTGCGCGAGCTGGCGATCCGGATCGCGGCGCTCGACGGGGTCGCCGCCGCCAGCCCGCTGTCCATCACCGACCTCGGCACCTCCCGGCTGACGGGCGCCGGATCGACCGCCTCCGGTCCGGCCAAGATCTTCGCCTTCGACGACGCGTACGCGTCGCGGGACGACACCATCCAGATGGTGGACGGAGCGCTTTCGGCCGACGGCGCGGTGCTCAGCGCGGAGGCGGCCGCTGCCTTGCACCTGTCGCTCGGCGACACCGTCTCGGTGCGGCTGCCAGACGACTCGACGATCGATCTGGTCGTCACTGGGATCGCCGACCTCTCCCGAGCTCGATCGTTGTTCTCGAGTCGGCGCGGGGGCGACCTCGAGACGTTCGTCTACACCGCCAACTCGGTGGTGGTCTCGCCGGGCACCTTCGCCGACATCGTCCAGCCCGCCTTCGATCGCGCCGCCGCCGGTGGCGGGCGGATCAAGGCTCCTCCGATCCGGGAGGTGGACATCGCGCTGAACCGCGGCCTGCTCAACGCGGATCCCGCGACGGCCCGCCTCGAGACGAGTCGGATCGGCGGAGATGTCGTTGCGGCCGGCTCCCCTTCGAACTACCTGCTCGACAACATCTCCAACACGCTCGACGTCGCGGCGGGGGACGCGGGCACTGCCAAGCGGTTGTTCCTCTTCCTCGGCGTCCCGGGCGGGTTCCTCGCTGCGATGCTCGCCGCCTACTCCGGCACCGTGCTCGCCGAGGCGCAACGCCGCGAGCAGGCCATGCTCCGGGTCCGCGGGGCGGCCCGGCCGCACCTGCTGCGCATGCTCGCGCTGCGCACCGGAGCCCTGACCGCCGTCGGATCCGCCATCGGGCTCGCCTGCGGCTACCTCCTCGCCGCCGCGATCCTGGGCAAGGAGTCGCTCGGCCGTGCCAACCCGTCGAGCCTGGTCACCTCTGCGGTGCTGGGAACCGTCGGCGGGTTCGTGGCCACGGGCTTGGCGCTGTACCTGACCGGCCGCCGGTCCATCAATCAGGAGATCAACGGCGATCGGGTCCGACACGCCATCATCGTCCCCGTGTGGCGGCGCGCCCGCCTCGATCTCATCGGCGTTGCGGTCGTCGCCGTCGGCACCGGGTTGGCCGTGCGCGCCGGTGCGTTCGACGGGACCCCGGGATCGGTCTACTTCGGGCGAGCGGTCACCCTCAACGTGGCCCTCCTCGTGCTGCCCCTGGCGGTCTGGATCACCGGCTGTCTCTTGGGCGCGCGGATCGTGGGCGCGATCCTCGGGCGGACCCAGCCGCGCTCGACCGCGGCGGTGGGGCCCCCGCTGACCAGTCTCTATCGGCTCAGCATCGGCCGGCGCCCGTGGTCCATCAGCAACGGGGCCTTCATCGTCTCGCTCATCGTCGGGCTGGCAACCTGCCTGGCCGCGTTCACGTCGTCCTATGACGCCGCCAAGGTCCGAGACGCCCGCTACGCAACCGGTGCCGACGTCCGCATCACCCCCAGCCCCTCGTCTGGCCGGCCCTACACGGTGGACGATGCGAAGGTGTTCGAGACCCGGGGCATCACCGCCGCCACCCCTGTGGTCTACGAGCTCAGCAACGTGATCCTGCGTAGCGCCCGCACGTCCGACCCCGCCAACCTGGCCGCTGTCGATCCGGTGAGCTATCCGTCGGTCGCCCCCCTGTCGGGGAGCGGATTCACCGGCGGCAGCCCGGAGGCGGCCTTCCGGGCCTTGCGCGAAGACCCCACCGCCATCCTCGTCAGCGAGGAGATGGCGACCTTCCTCAAGGCGAAGGTCGGGGACACCTTGCAGGTGGTGCTCGCTCGCGCGACGGAGGTCCAGGTGGAGGTTCCGCTCCACATCACCGGGCTGTTCGAACGGCTCCCCGGGTTCCCGGCTGGCGCCGACGCGGTGATGGCCATCTCGGCACACACCGCTGCCGTGCCGTCGAAGAACCCCGACTTCTTCCTCGCCGTGACCAAGCGCAGCGACCGCGGCGGGCTTCGCACGGCGGTCGACTCGCTGCGAGCCGACGCGGCGGGCAGCGGCGGCGAGCTCCAGATCGACACCCGTACCGCCACCCTCGCCAGCGACCAGTCGAGCCTCGCTGCGCTCAACATCGCCGGCCTCATCCAGCTGGACTCCACCTTCTCCCTCGCCATGGCCGTCGTGACCATCGCCATCTTCGTGTTCGGCCTGCTCCTCCAGCGCCGTCGCGAGTACATCACCCTCCGGGCTCAGGGCCTGGAGTCCTCAACGATCCGGCGGCTCATCACCCTCGAAGCCGCCACCGTTGCGGTTGCCGGCGCCATCGTTGGCGTTGTCGTCGGAGTCCTCATGGGCTCCTACTTCGTCATGGTCCTCCGGCCCCTGTTCGTGCTCAGCCCCGGGTATGTCGTCCCCGTTGACGGCGTTGCGATCGCGGTGGGCCTGGTGATCTTGGCAACCTTCGGCTCGACCACCGCCGCAGCGCGACTGGTCAACCGCCTCGAACCGACCGAGCTGCTCCGCGACGAGTAGGTCTTCGGGAGCTTCATCCTCGAGAAGGACCGAACCTTCAAGCGCATGGGCCACTGTCCGGCCCCCCGGACCGTCGTCCCCCGACCCCGACAACATCGCGCTGGAGTTCTTCGCCCCGCCTGGCTGACCACGCGCGCGTCCCGCAGCGCTCGCTGGTTGCTGGTGGTGTCAGGCGGAGGTGGAGTTGGACCGCGCCAGCGCGACCAGGAGCTCACCGATCGAGTGCTCGTGCTCGACCGGATGCCTCAGTGGCAGCTCGGCATGGATCGTGTACTGATTGCGTCGACCCACCCGATCGCGGCCCAGATACCCCGCTGTGACGAGGTCGGCCACGATGCTTTGGGTGGCACGCTCCGTGATGCCGACCTTGGCGGCGATGTCCTTGCCCCGGATGTCTGGGTCCTCGGCGATGCAGATGAGCACGTGGCCGTGGTTGCTCAGGAACGTCCAGGTCGGTCGGTGTGCGTTGTCGGTCACTCAGCTCCCCATCGATCGGGCGGAGGCATCCACCGTATAGCGATTCCCCACCTCCAATAGGCGATTTGCAATACGTGAATTTAGATACGCTACTGTCTGAGGGACGGCGTAGCTGGTGTGCCTGAACCTGGGAGAGGTGGCAGTGGGAATCCTGATGGGGAAGACCGTGCTGGTCACCGGCATCGCGAGGGCTGACAGCATCGCCTTTGCCGTCGCCGATCGGGCGATGCGCGAAGGCGCCGACGTGGCCCTCACTGTGTACCCACGGGACCTGGCCAGCGCGAGCGACGTGATTCGAAGCCTGCCCGCCAAACCAGCGTTCGTCCTCCCGATCGATGTGACGTCCCAAGCCGACCTCGCGACCCTCGAGGCCGAGCTCCGAACAGGCCTCGGGCACGTCGATGCTGCCCTGCACGGAGTGGCCTTCGCTCCGGCGGCGGCGCTCGACGCTGTGCTCGACGTGCCCGCCGCTGCGGTGGAGATCGCATTTCGCACGAGCGTGCACTCGTACGCAGCGCTCGCCGGGGTGCTCAAGCGGCTCGCACCGACAAGCGGCGCCAGCCTGGTCGGGCTCGACTTCGAGAGTGGCCGGGCCTGGCCCGTCTACAACTGGATGGGCCCGTGCAAGGCGGCCCTCCGGTCCCTGAACCAGTACCTGGCTCGCGACCTCGGACCGGATCACATCCGGGCGAACCTGGTCGCTGCAGGGCCCCTGCTCACGCGCGCTGCAGCGGGGATCCCGGACTTCGATCGTCTGCTTCGCATCTGGGCCTCGACCTCGCCGCTGCACTGGGACCCCTGCGATCCGGCACCGGTGGCTGACGTCGTCTGCTTTCTCTTCTCGGACATGGCTCGAGCCATCACAGGCGAAGTCGTGCACGTCGACGGTGGCGCACACGCCATGGCTGGCCAACGGCGCGACCCGGCGTTGGACGGCTGATCGTGCTCGACATTGCCGTGAACAACCTCAGCTCACCCGCGGTGATCGCCTTCGCCATCGGCCTCGCTGCGGCGACGTGGGGGACCAGCCTCCGGCTCCCGGCGGCGGTTGGGTCGCTCCTGTCGGCCTACCTCCTCATCGCCATTGGATTCAAGGGCGGGGTCGCGATCCAACACACTGCGGCGGGCGACCTCGTGCGCCCGGCCTTCGCCACGGTCGCCCTCGGGGTCGTCACCCCGGTCATCGCCTTTACGGTCTTGCGCCGCTTTGGTCGCTTCGGCGTACCCGATGCCGCCTCCATCGCCGCGCACTACGGCTCGGTGTCTGTCGTCACCTTCACGGCGGCGATCGCCGCCGTGACGGCCGCCGGTCTCCCTGCGGAGGCCTACCTCCCGGCGCTCGTCGTGCTGCTCGAGGTCCCAGGCATCGCAGTGGCCCTCGCCCTCGCGCAGAGCGATAGGGCGGGGGACCTTCGCGCAGCCTGTCGTGAGGCGATGGCTGGCAAGAGCGTCATGCTCCTCGTCGTCGGCACCGTGATCGGAACCGCGGCGAGTCCGCAGTCCATCGCTGGTGTGGAGCCCTTCTTCGTCGGCCTGTTTCCGGGTCTGCTCACCCTCTTCCTCCTCGATCTTGGGGCGATGACGGGTGAGCGACTCGGCGAGGTGCGCAAGGCAGGTGCCTTCCTCGTTGGGTTTGCGCTCGCCGTCCCGCTTCTGTTCGGCGGCCTTGGCTTTACCGCTGGCCTGCTCGCTGGGCTCTCCCCTGGCGGAACTGCAGTGCTCGCCACGATGGCGGCCAGCGCCTCCTACATCGCTGCCCCAGCAGCGGTCTCGATCGCGCTGCCGGCCGCGAACCCCGCACTGGGTCTGTCAGCGGCGCTCGGCGTCACGTTCCCGTTCAACCTCCTCGTCGGCATCCCACTCTTCGTCGCAGCGAGCCAGGTGCTGGCATGAGGCGCGCGACCGTCGGAATCGTCGGCGCCGGACAACTAGCCCGGATGACCGCCCAGGCCGCGATCTCGCTGGCGGTGGACACGAGGGTCCTGGCGAAGGACCCGAGCGACTCGGCGTGCTCGGCGGCTTCGATCCTCGAGTTGGGCGATCCCGCTGACGGGGACGTTCTCGCCCGCTTTGCCAGAGGTTGTGACGTGCTGACGCTCGACCATGAGCTGGTCCAGCCTGCGCTGCTCGACGAGATCGAACGGAGCGGCTGTCACGTCCGCCCTGGGGGGGAGGTGCTTCGCTTCGCTGACAAGTCGCATCAGCGGTCTTGTCTGCTGGAGATGGGCTTTCCGGTCCCGCCATTTGCCCGCGCAGAGTCGGCGATCGATGTCATCGCGTTCGCCGCACTCCATGGCTGGCCCGTCGTGGTCAAGGCCGCGACCGGCGGGTATGACGGCCGGGGGGTCTTCGTCGTCGAAAGCCCGGCAGCGGCGCGCCGGATCGCTTCCGACTTGGCTG
>JANOQG010000033.1:0-8966 GCA_031422255.1 Actinomycetes bacterium
AGCGCTGGTGAGGAACGCCCAGCGGCTCGCCAGGCTGAGCTCGGGATCGCGCACGGCGTCCCACACCGCGGCGAGCGCCTGGGGCGCGTTGAGGTCGTCGGCCAACGCTGACCAGAAGCGGCGGAGGTGCGGGTCGATCGCCTCCCGGTCGGGCTCACCCTCGGCGTCCCGGGCCTCGACGGCCTTGGCCACCAGGCGTCCGAACGCGGTGTTGGCCGCCGCCATCGCCTCCCAGCTGAAGGCCTGCTGCTGGCGGTAGTGGGCCTGGTAGGTGAAGTAGCGGAAGGCGAGCGGCTCGAGGCCGTGCTCGACGACGGTGTCCACCACGAGCACGTGACCCTTGGACTTGGAGATCTTCTCGCCGCCGAGGTCGAGGAACTCGTTGTGCATCCAGGTGCCGACCCAAGGGTGCACGTCGAGCACGCACTCGCTCTGCGCCACCTCGTTCGTGTGGTGCACGCGCACGTGGTCGATCCCGCCGGTGTGAATGTCGAAGCGCTCGCCCAGGTACTTCGTCGCCATCGCCGAGCACTCGATGTGCCAGCCAGGGAAGCCACGGCCCCACGGCGAGTCCCACTCCTGCTGACGGACCACGCCGGCCGGGGTCAGCTTCCAGAGCGCGAAGTCTGCCGGGTGCCGCTTGTCCTCCATGTGCTCGATGCGGCCGCTCGTCTCCATCTCGTCGAGATCGAGGCCGGCGAAGTCCGCATAGCGGGGGAACGTCGCCACATCGAAGTAGACGCCGTCGTCGACCACGTAGATGTGGCCCTGCTCCTCGAGCGTTCGGATCATGGCGATCTGCTCGGGGATGTGGCTGGCTGCCCGCGGCACGAGGTCGGGCTCGAGGCACCCGAGACGCCGCCGATCGGTGGCCCACTGCTCGGTGTAGAACGCCGCGATCTCACCCGCCGTCTGACCGCTGGCCGCCGCCGCGAGCTCCATCTTGTCGTCGGTGTCATCGCGGTCGGCCACGAGATGCCCGACATCGGTGATGTTCGTGACGTAGGTGACGTCGTAGCCCGACGCGAGGAGCACCCGGCGCAGGAGGTCGGGCACGATCTGGCTGCGCATGTTGCCGAGCGTCTGCGGCGCGTAGACGGTGGGCCCGCAGGAGTAGACGCCGACCGCGGGCGGGGCGAGCGGCTCGAACCGCTGCACCTGGCGGGTGCGAGTGTCGTACAGCCGCAGCGCTTCCAGCCCCGGGGTCGGCTCGATGTCGGTCACCCCGGAATCATGACCGATGCGACCACCCCACCCCTGACGGGTTCTGGCCCGGATTCGGGGCGGGATGCCGTCGCAACTACCCTGCGCCCTCGTGACGACCATCCCGGAGAAGCCCTCGCTCGAGGGGCTCGAGGCCAAGTGGCGCCAGCAGTGGGATGCCGACGGCACCTACCGCTTCGACCGCACCAAGACCCGCGCCGAGGTGTTCTCGATCGACACCCCTCCGCCGACGGTGAGCGGCTCGCTGCATCCCGGCCACGTGTTCAGCTACACCCACACCGACCTCATCGCTCGCTACCAAAGGATGCGCGGCAAGGAGGTGTTCTACCCGATGGGGTGGGACGACAACGGGCTGAACGTCGAGCGCCGAGTGCAGCTCCTCACCGGCACGATCGTCGACCCGTCGCTGCCCTACGACCCGGACTTCCGGCGGCCTGAGAAGGTCGACAAGAAGGCGCGGGCCGTCGCCATCAGTCGGCCCAACTTCATCGAGCTGTGTGAGGAGGTGGTGCCTGAGTTCGAGACCGCCTACCACGAGCTCTGGGCCACCGTGGGCTTGTCGGTGGACTGGGACCACACGTACACGACGATTGGGCCGAAGGCCGTCCGCACCTCGCAGCGCGGGTTCCTGCGCCTGGCAGGGCGCGACCTCGCCTATCGATCCGAGTCGCCCACATTGTGGGACGTCGACATGCGCACGTCGGTCGCGCAGGCTGAGCTCGAGGACCGGGAGCTGCCCGGCGCCTACCACAAGCTCGTCTTCGACGGCCCCGACGGGCCGCTCCTCGTCGACACCACACGGCCCGAGCTGCTGCCGGCGTGCGTGGCGGTGGTGGCCCACCCCGATGACCCTCGCTACCAACCCCTGTTCGGGCAGCTCGCGACCACCCCCCTGTTCGGCGTGCCGGTGCCGATCCTCGCCCACGAGCTGGCCGATCCCGAGAAGGGCACCGGCATCGCCATGATCTGCACCTTCGGCGACACCACTGACGTCACCTGGTGGCGGGAGCTGTCGCTTCCGGTGCGCGCTGTGTTGCAGCGCGATGGGCGCCTCCGCGGCGTGGCGTGGGGCGAGCCGGGCTGGGAGTCGAACGACACCGCCGGCGCGCAGGCCGCCTACGACGAGCTGGCGGGCAAGACCGTCAAGCAGGCGCAGAGCCGCATCGTCGAGCTGCTCACCGAGGCCGGGCTCATCGAGGGCGACATCCGCCCGATCACCCACTCCGTGAAGTTTTGGGAGAACGGCAGTCGGCCCCTCGAGATCGTCACCAGCCAGCAGTGGTTCATCCGCTACCCGCCGAAGGACGAGATGTTGATCCGCGGGAGCGCGCTGAGCTGGCACCCGGACTTCATGCGCGTGCGCTTCGAGAACTGGGTCAACGGCCTGATGGGCGACTGGAACATCACCCGGCAGCGCTTCTTCGGCGTGCCCTTCCCGGTGTGGTATCCGATCGATGCCGACGGCCAACCAGACTTCCTCTCCCCGATCCTGGCTGACGAGTCCGACCTGCCGATCGACCCCACCACGGCAACGCCACGCGACTTCGAGGAGTCGCAGCGCAACCAGCCCGGCGGATTCGCGGCCGACCCCGACGTGATGGATACATGGGCCACGTCGTCGCTGAGTGCGCAGATCGTGTGTGGCTGGGAGGACGACCCGGATCTGTTCGAGCGCACCTTCCCGATGGACATGCGGCCTCAAGCGCACGAGATCATCCGCACCTGGCTGTTCAGCTCCGTCGTGCGCAGCCACTACGAGCATGATTCGCTGCCGTGGGCGAACGCAGCCATCTCCGGCTTCATCGTGGACCCGGACCGGAAGAAGCTCTCCAAGTCGGCCGGCAACGCCGACGACCCAACGGCGTTGCTCGAGCGACACGGGGCCGACGCCATCCGCTACTGGTCGGCCAACGGCCGCCCCGGGATGGACATGACCCTCGACGAGGGGCAGATGAAGGTGGGCCGCCGGCTCGCCATCAAGCTGCTGAACGCCTCGAAGTTCGCACTCAGCTTCGGTGCTCGATCGGGTGCAAGCTCGATCACCGAGCCGCTCGACCAAGCCATGCTCACCGAGCTGGCCGACGTGGTCGACGAAGCCACCGCCGCCTTCGACCGCTTCGACTACGCCCGAGCCCTTGAGCGCACCGAAGCGCACTTCTGGGGGTTCTGCGATGACTACCTGGAGCTGGTGAAGACTCGGGCGTACGGCGACGGGCCCCAAGCCGAGTCGGCGCGAGTGGCCCTCGGCACCGCCCTCGAGGCGCTGCTGAAGCTGTTCGCTCCCTTCCTGCCCTACGCCACCGAAGAGGTGTGGTCGTGGTGGCAGACCGGGAGCATCCACCGCTCGTCGTGGCCCACCTCTGCCGCGCTGCGGTCAGCCGGGAGCGACGCTGATGCTCTCCCCCTACGCGTGGCCGCCGACATCCTCACGGAGATCCGTCGAGCGAAGTCCGAGGCGAAGGGCTCCATGCGCGCCGAGGTGGAGCGGGTGGTGGTCACCGACACTGCAGAGCGGATCGCTGCCCTGAACGCCGTAGCTGGGGACGTCGCCGCCGCGGGTGTCGTCGCTGCGCTGGACACCCAGATCGGTGACGCCGCTTCGGTCATCGTCACCCTTGCCTCCACCGACTGACCTAGCACCCGCCGGCTGACTTAGGTCTGGTCCTCGGCGACGGCGCCGAGGTCGTCGCTGTCGACGCCGACCGAGCCTGCTGGATCACGACCTAGCCACACGGTTCGCTGCGGGAACGGGATCTCCACACCGGCCTCATCGAGCGCCACCTTGATGCGACTTCGAAGCTCGCGCTGCACCGTGAACTGCGCTGAAGGCTGGGTCTTCACCACCAACCGAATCGTGACACCGTCCGCGCCGAGATCCTCCACGCCCCACACCTCGGGCTCTTCGAGCACGAGGGCGCTCCAGTCGGGGTCGTGCCACAACCCGTCGGCTACGCGTTTGATCACCGCTTCGGTGAGCGGGATGTCTGCGTTGTATCCGACCGACACGTCCAACAGCGCCCGCGCCCACTCCTGGCTCATGTTGCCGACCCGCACGATCGTGCCGTTGGGGACGTGCCACACGGTGCCGTCTACAGCCCGGAGACGGGTGGATCGCAGCGACACAGCCTCGACGATGCCGGCCACCGGAGCGCTGCCGCCCTCGTCCAGGTTGACGAGGTCGCCTACCCCGTACTGATCCTCGATGATGATGAAGATGCCCGCGAGGAAGTCCTTCACGATGCTCTGGGCACCGAACCCCAGTGCCACGCCGACGATCCCCGCGCCCGCGATCAGCGGGCCGAGGTTGAGGCCCAGCTCTCCGAGGATGGTGAGGGCGGCGATCGTCCAGATGCTGAAGGCCGACACTGACCGGAGCACGTAGCCGAGGGTCTCAGCGCGGCCAGCGGCGCGCAGGGAGACCGCGCCACCGGTGTGCTCGGCACCCTCGATGGCGCTCACGATCCGGGAGCGTCGGACGCTTCCCTTGAGCCGCCGGCTGGTCTGGCTCGCGTCCGACAGGGACAGCACGAACCTGTTGATGATGCGCCGCAGCACCCGAGTGACCACCCATGCCACCATCACCACAACGGCGATCTTCAGGGGCCTGGCAAGCAGGATGTCGATGCCCTCAGCAAGCCGCTCGGAGTCGGTGCGCTCGAGGACCTCGCGACAGATGAACGACGGCGTGTCGCCACACCCCGCTCGGAGAAGGTCGGGATCGATCTGTCCGAACAGCACGAGCCGCGACCCTACCTATCCGCTGGTCGACCTCGAGGTCATCGTGTGGACCGATTCTGACCAACCCATCGCCCCGCCTAGGCTCCGCTGCGATGTCCAACGAGGTCGACCCGATCAGCCCCACAACGGCGCACCACGAACCGCCGCCACCGGTTCTCGCTGCGTCCGGCGTTCCCCTCCCGCCCGACGGCATGACCTACCGCCTCAAGCGAAAGCTGCTGGGTCAGCCGCTGCACAGCGACGAGCTCGATCATCAGCGTCTCGGCAAGCCCACCGCGCTCGCCGTCTTCGCCTCCGACAACCTCTCGTCGAGCGCCTACGCCACCGAGGAGATCCTCCACGTCCTCGTGCCGATCGTCGGGTTGGCGGCGTTCTCGATCGTCATGCCGATCACCATCGCCCTGCTGGTGATGCTCGCCCTCCTGATCCTCTCCTACCGAGAGACCATCAAGGCCTATCCGTCCGCTGGCGGCGCTTACCTCGTGACGCGCGACAACTTCGGCATCGTCCCCGCCCAGGTCGCCGGCGCCTCACTGCTGGTCGGCTACATCCTCACCGTGGCCGTGTCGGTCTCGGCTGGCACGGCGGCACTCATCTCCTCGTTCGACGCGCTCAGCCCGTACCGCATCCCCATCTCCCTCTTCTTCATCGTGCTGGTCATGTACGGGAACCTGCGCGGCGTCAAGGAGTCCGGCAAGGTCTTCGCCGCTCCTACGTACTTCTTCATGCTCAACATGGGCCTGCTGCTCGTCATGGGCTTCGTACGGCTCGCCAGCGGCGACCTCGCTGCGGTGACCGAATACGCCGAGGGCACCGTGCACGTGGGCAAGGTCTCGGCCGACGCCGGCCTGTACCTCGGGGCTGGCGCGTTCCTCCTCGCCCGGGCCTTCGCCTCGGGTGGCGCCGCGGTCACCGGTGTCGAAGCGATATCGAACGGCGTGCCCGCCTTCCGCGAGCCCGCGTGGAAGAACGCCCGCCAGACGCTCGTCGTGATGGGCGCTGGCCTCGCCGTCATGTTCCTCGGCCTCTCGCTGCTGTCCAGCAAGATCAAGGTCATCCCCTTCGAGGACGGCACCCCGACGATCCTCGCCCAAATAGGCGAGGCGGTCTACGGCACCAGCGCGATGGGCCAGGTGCTCAGCTACTCGCTGCAGGCCGCCACGATGCTCATCCTCGTCCTCGCCGCCAACACGGGCTTCGCGGACTTCCCCCGCTTGGCGAGCTTCCAGGCCAGCGACAGCTTCCTGCCCCGCCAGCTCACCAAGCGAGGTCACCGCCTCGTGTTCTCAAACGGCATCCTGGGCCTGGCTGGCACAGCCGCGATCTTGGTCGTCGCCACCAACGCCGCCGTCACAAAGCTGATCCCGCTGTACGCCATCGGTGTGTTCGTCGGCTTCACGCTTTCGCAGGCCGGCATGACGAAGCACCACCAGCGACTCAAGGAGCCGGGCTGGCGCAAGAGCCTCGCCATCAACGGCGTCGGCGCCTTCATCTCCGCGTCCGTGGTGCTCATCGTCGCCACCACCAAGTTCTGGGAGGGGGCGTGGGTGATGGTCGTGGCCATGCCGCTGTTCGTGCTCATGCTGCTGCGGCTCAACCGGCAGTACCAGAAGGAGGCCGTGCTCCTCGAGCACGACGTCCCGGCCGCCGCCACCGCGCCGATCCTTCGCCGCCACGTGGTGCTCGTCTTCGTCGACCGGCTCGACATGGCCACCGCCCGCGCCATCCAGTACGCCCGCACGCTCACGCCCGACGAGCTGCGGGTCGTCCACTTCGTGATCGACGAGGCGGCGGCGCAAGAGCTCGCCGACGAGTGGTCGTCCACCGGTCTCCAGCGTGTGCCGCTCGAGCTCGTCGAGTGCCCTGATCGCCGCCTCCTGCGCGCAGCCGTCGAGTGCGTCGTGCGAGAGCTCGGCGATGGCGAGACCGAGGTGTCGGTGCTCCTCCCCGATCGCAAGTACAAGGGCGTCTGGCACCGGGTGCTCCACGACAAGACGGCCGACGCGATCCTCCGGCAGGTCTCCCGCCTTCCCCACGCCAACGTCACCACGGTGCCCTTTCACCTGGACTCGCTCGACGAGGCCGTGCCCCTGTCGGCGATCGTCGCCCCCCGATCCCGGCGGGACGGCGTCGGGCGAAAGGGACCCGCACCGATCCCGAGAGCCGGAGGGGCCGAACCCGAGGAGCGCGGGGCTCCCGGCACCACGCCCATCATCGACGCGCATTGGCGTCAGAAGGTCTGCGTCGCGGGCCGCGTGCGCTCCGTGCGGGTCGCGCCGCAACACGACGCTCCCACCCTCGAGCTGATCATCGTCGACGCCTCAGGGTCGATCTCGATCGTCTTCCTCGGACGCCGCGCGCTGGCTGGCGTGTCGGTGGGCACCCGGATGACGGTCGAAGGCACCGTGGGCGTCCACAAGGCGAGGCTCGCAATCATGAACCCCAGCTACCAGCTCCTCTAGCGTTGCTCGCTCAGCCCTCGACGCGACGGGCGTCTTCCACCAGGTTGATGTCGTAGAGGACTTCGTCGAGCTTGTCGCCGGCTTCGATGGCGCCGTAGCGCTGGGGGGTGTCCTCCGTGCAACACGACGGAAGCGGCGAGAGGATCGTCCAGGGGGTGGGGTGGCAGAACTGGACGACGCTGTAGCGCTCCCCCGCGTAGGACGGATCGGCCACGACGCGGTGGATGCCCGGAGGGATCACGCCGTTGGAGAGCACCTCGAGCATCATCCCGGTGTTGATGATGACCTTGCCCTCGGGAGCGACCGCGTCGACCCAGCCGGTGTCGGTCTTCACCTGTAGCCCGGGTGCGGTGGCGCGAGGCAGGGCGGTGATGAGGTTGATGTCGGCGTGCTCGCCGGCCCACACGTGCTCCGCTCCGTCGGGCGCCTCCGGCATTGGTGGGTAGCGAATCGCGCGGGTGAGCGTGGAGCCGTTCGGCAGCATCGACTCGAAGAGGTCTTCGTGCGCGCCGAGGCCCACCGCGATGATCCGCAGGAAGCGCCGCTGGAGGTCGTAGATGCGCTGGTGGAACACCATCAACACGTCGGTGATGCCCGGCACCGCGGCTTCGGGGAGCACCTGATCCATGTAGCGGTGGGGGTACTTGCGACGCAGCGGGTGCCCGACCGGCGGTTCGTCGCTCCAGTTGAGCATCTCTTTCCAGTCGGGCACATCTGCGGAAGCGGCCGTCTCGACGAGGAGGCCCGTATAGCCCGTCTGCCCGTGGGATCCGGGCGCCACGAAGCTGGACTTGGCGGCCTGATCGAGCGAGAAGAACTCGGCCAGCTTGGCGTACGCCTCGTCGATCACCGCCTCGGGGAGGTCGTGGCTCGTGTAGACGAAACCCGTGGCCAGAGACCGGCGAACACCGTCCACCACGGCAGCGCGGGCTACGGCATCGCCCTGTTCGAAGCGGAGGAGGTCGACCTCGAGGATCTCGGCCATGGCTGGCACCGTATCCTGAGACGGTGACCGACGAACCGCTGCACGAACCGGTCCACCCCATCCGGATCGTGACGGCAGCCAGCCTCTTCGACGGCCACGACGCCGCCATCAACATCATGCGGAGGATCCTCCAGTCGCAAGGGTGTGAGGTGATCCACCTCGGACACAACCGGTCGGTGCAGGAGGTGCTCACCGCCGTTGTGCAGGAGGACGCGCAGGGCGTGGCGGTGTCGTCGTACCAGGGCGGCCACAACGAGTACTTCCGCTACCTCGTGGATGAGCTGCGGGCGCGCAACCTCGGGCACGTGAAGATCTTCGGGGGCGGCGGCGGGGTGATCATCCCAAGTGAGATCGCCGAGCTCCAGGCCTACGGCGTCACCCGCATCTTCTCTCCCGACGACGGCCAGCAGCTCGGCCTGGCGCGGATGATCAACACGATCGTGCGGGCGTCCGACGTCGACCCCATCGCCGTCCCCCTCTCCTCCGTGGACGATGTGCTGGCCGGCGATCAAGGCGCCCTCGCTCGGGTGATCACCGCCCTCGAGCTGGGCCGTCTC
>JANOQG010000034.1:0-16066 GCA_031422255.1 Actinomycetes bacterium
GCCAGTAGGCCCCCGCCACTCGCATGAGCTTGAAGTGGCCAAGGTGGTATCCCGTGTTCGGTACGTGCGGGCCACGACACAGATCGATGAAGCCGGGACGACGCCCACATCTTCTGCTCGAAGGAGCAGATGGCTGAGGAGCTGGCGTCGCTGCTCGACTTCGTGCTTGGCCTCCTGGCTGACTACGGCCTGCATGACTTCTACCTGGAGCTGTCCACCAAGCCAGACACGAAGTTCGTCGGGAGCGACGCCGATTGGGACGAGGCCACCGAGGCGCTACGGGCAGCCGCCGCCACGAAGGACCTGGAGCTTGTGCTCGACGAGGGCGGCGGCGCCTTCTACGGCCCCAAGATCTCCGTCCAGGCTCGCGACGCCATCGGCCGCACGTGGCAGATGTCCACGATTCAGCTCGACTTCCAGCTCCCGCAGCGCTTCGAGCTCGACTACATCGGTGCCGACAACGAGCGTCATCGGCCGATCATGATCCACCGGGCACTGTTCGGGTCGATCGAGCGGTTCTTCGCCGTGCTGGTCGAGCACTATGCGGGCGCCTTTCCCGCCTGGCTGTCTCCAGTGCAGGTACGCGTGCTTCCGGTGCGCAGCGACCACCATGCCTACGCCGATCGAGTGGCGGACCGCCTGCGAGCCGATGGCTTCCGAGCCGACCTCATCGAGGCTGATGAGCCCCTCGGCGGTCGCATCCGCAAGGCGAAGCTGGAGAAGCTGCCGTACATCCTCGTGGTGGGCGACTCCGACGTCGTGGCCGGCACCGTTGGCGTGAACGCCCGTGGCTCCGAGCAGCCCGAACGAGACGTCCACCTCGACGTCTTCGCCGAGCGTCTCGCCGCCGAAGTCACCGCCAAAGTCTGAACGGGGGCACTCCATGCCGCTTGAGCATCTGTGGGCTACCTGGCGGGCGGCCTACGTCGGAAAGGTCGCCGACAGCCGCACACTTCCAAGCTCAGCCGAGACCGACGGGCGCTCCCTGTTTGAGCGGATCCACGCTGCGTCCCTGGAGGAGGGAGTCGAACAGGCCGGAGTGCTCTGGCGAGGCCCGACCTGCTTCGCGTTGCTCAACCGCTACCCCTACACGTCCGGCCACCTGATGGTGCTGCCACAGCGCGCAGTGGCCGAGCTCGACGAGCTGTCCGATGCCGAGCACATCGAGCTGTGGGCAGCCGTGCGGGACGCGGTGGTGGCGCTCAAGGCAGCCTTCCAGTGCGATGGCGTGAACGTCGGTCTGAACCTGGGTGAAGCGGCGGGCGGATCACAGTCCGACCACTTGCACGTGCACTGCGTTCCCCGCTGGAACGGCGACGCCAACTTCATCGCGGTGGCGGCTGACACCCGTGTCCTGCCGGTCAGCTTGTCCGAGGCGGGGGAACGAATCCGCGCGGCCTGGCCCGCCTGACGCGGCCGCCGGTACCGTCATGGCCACGATGGCTGATCACACCACAAGCGACGCCGACGTCACCGACGCCCTGCCCGACGATCTCAACGCGGCCGGCTATGTCGGGCCGTACGTGTTCCCGAACAACAACCGCCGGCGCGTGCCCGGATACCTGTACCTGATGATCGGCCTGGCGTGCATCGCGGGCGGCGTTCTGGCGGGCAGCGAGGGCGTCCTGGTGAACGGTGGCTTTCTCGGGGCCGGCATCCTGCTCGTCCTCCTCGGGGGCTATCACCTGGTGGCAGGCTGGAACCTCGACGTGGACGAGCGCGATGCGCTCGTCGCAGCCACGCGTGAGGTCGGCTTCGCCATCGGCCACGCGTCGGCCCAGCTCGGTTGGCGCGGCCTGCGCAGCAAGCCCACCTGGCGCATCCTCCTGTACTCAGCGGAGGAACCGCCGTTGAAGCGAGGTCTGGTGCTCGTGGACGGCGTCGACGGCGAGATCGTCGCCCACTTCGTCGAGGAGAACCCAGAGGATTGGTCCGACCTGTCGCCGCGCGAGGTCCGTACGCGAGAGGCCTAGGGCCCGCAGCCCCACGCTGCTCAGCGGCCGCGCACCTCGGCGAGCACGTGCTCGGCTGCGTTGAGATGGGTGATGGCGCTGTCCACCGCGTCCCAGAGCAAGGCGAGCGCGTTCGTGGTCGCGTCCTGGCCGGCTACCCGCGCCGCCCTGCCCCAATCGGCGGCCGTCACCCGACCGGCTCGATCAGCGAGTGCCTCGGCCTCCCACACCAGCTCGACGAGGCGTTCCTCCACGGTGCCACCGACGTCGCCCCACTCTCGAGCATGGGCGTCAGCGACAGCGGGATGGAGCACCGGGTCCTGCTCCGTGAGCGCCTGCTCGAGTGCCCGGCCGAGAAAGGTGAAGCCACGGGTGGCGGCCACAAGGTGATCGACGGCGCTGTGACCGTCGAGGGCAGCGCGAAAGGCAAGGTCGTCCGAGCCGTCATCGTCGGCCACACCCGCGAGGAGACCCCGCCAGCGCCTGCCCATCGAGCGGAGGGCCACGATGGCGTCGGCCGGCGGTCGAGCTGGCATCTCAGCGACCCCGGGCGGCGCGCATCGTGCGCCCGACGTCGAGCAGGTGATGGTGCACCTCGTGGATCGTGTGCTGGCCGATCCACAGCATGGAGCGCTCCTCGGACTCGGGGTAGCCGTAGATCCCTGTGCGCTCCCACTGCGCCGGGTCGAGACCCTCGAAGGTGGCGGCAAGCGCGTCAGCGTTCGTGGCGATCGCCGCAGCGACCGAGCTCGCCTGCTGCTCGTTGTATGCCAGATCGGTCACTCGTTCATCGCGACCCATCGGCTCGTAGACCGGCACGTCCTCCACCAGCGACTGCTGCACCCGGCCGTTGTTCACCTCGAGGACATCCCGCACGTGACACGCGTACTCGAGGGCTGACCAGGCGTCGGCCAGGGGATGAGCCCGGAGGATCGAGGGGCCGTCCTCCCCGGGAAGGAAGCGCGAGAGCGGTGCTGTGAAGCGTCCGCCGAGCACTCGGAGTCGGGCGGGCACCGATTCCTCGTCCTCTGAGTCGTAGCGGTACTGGCACTCATCGCAATTGCTCACGGTCGCAGTCTGCCCTGCTGCGCTCACGGGTTGGCGCTGGTCCTACGCTGGGCAGGTGGAAAGGCCCGACACGATCGTCCTTTCCGACGGGCGCACCCTGGCCTTTGACGACGTGGGCGACCGTTCCGGCACCCCGATCGTCTATGTGCACGGCACGCCGGATTCGCGGCTCGCCCGTCATCCGGATGACACGGTTGCCGCGTCGCTGGGCGTGCGACTCCTGGCCATCGATCGTCCCGGCACCGGTGCAAGCGATCCGCATCTCGATGCTCCTCTTGCGGGGCTCGGCCATGACATCGCTGCGTTGCTCGACCATCTCGGCCTGGTCGAAACGCTTCTGCTCGGCTGGTCGGCTGGCGGGTTGAGCGTGTTGGCCGCGGCAGAGGTGCTCGGGGACCGAGCCCGCTCCGTCGGCCTGGTGGCCACGGTCCCGCCGGTCGAGGCCTACGCCGACGCAGCCTTGGTGGCAGCACTGGGGCCGGGTCGTCGAGGCTTCGCAGCGCTCGCGTTGGAGGTGCCAGCGGCGGAGCTTGCGGCCGAGGTGGTGCCCTACCTGGTTCCCCAACCGTTGACGCTGGAGCTGGCCCTCGACCACATCCTGGAAGGTGCCGGCGCGCTGGGTCGCGAGGAACTGGCTGCGGTGCCCGGTGCAGCGGAGCAGCTCGCGCTGGGCCTGATGGCGAGCGTCGCCCAGGGCACGGATGCCCTCGAGCACGACGTCGCGCTCCAGCTGGAGCCGGGTCTGAACCTCGCCGCCATCGCTGCGCCGGTTCGGACCTTCCATGGGGGAGGTGACACCGTGTCGCCTCCGCTCGTGGGGTCCTGGCTTGTCTCTCGCCTGCCCAACGCGGTGCTCGACGTCTCCGACGGCGCCTCCCACCATCTGCTGTTCCCGCACTGGCGGGGGATCCTTCGGTCCCTTCGCCGCGATGCAGCGATGTGAGGACCCCTCCAGGTACCCTTTCGGGAGCACTCCCACCCGACCCTGAGGGACCAGATGTTCGACGGACGCTGGCGCACGAGCTTTGAAGCAGGTCTCCAGCCGGTAGGCGCGAACATTCGCCGTACCGGGATCACTGCCGACCACCTCACCGCCACCGGCGTTGTGATGGCGGGAGCCGCGTCCGTAGCGATCGCCAATGGCGCCTTGCGAGCTGGCCTGCTCTTGCTCGTTCTCTGCGCCTTGCCTGATCTGCTTGATGGGGCTGTCGCCAAGGCGTCCGGAACCGCTGGCCCGCGCGGTGCCTTCTTCGACTCAGTGTCCGATCGGGTCACCGACGCCTTGCTCCTGGGCGGAGTGGCCTGGCACCTCTCCACCACCCACCCCGGGCGCATCGCGGTGCTGCCGCTCGCCGTGCTCGCCGCGTCGATGCTCATCTCCTACGAGCGGGCCAAGGCCGATGCGCTCGGGTTCGACGCTCGTGGCGGACTGATGGAGCGAGCGGAGCGGATCATCGCGCTCGGAATTGGGCTCTTGTTCGACTCGATCCTCATTCCGGTCCTTTGGCTGATGCTCGTGCTCACCCTCATCACAGCTGGGCAGCGGTTCATGAAGGTGTGGAAGCAGGCAAGCGTCGCACGGCCGGTCGTGCAGACGAGCCGATGGAAGGCCCGTCGGGCCGCCCGCCCTACCGAGCGGGCCTGGCGCCGACAGCAGCGCACCACGCGCCGCTAGTTCGTCACCGTCGCTGTGGTCGACGTCGTAACGCCCGCGTACAAGTGCGCGGCACAGCTTGCGCGTTCGCTGCCCCAGCCGGTGGCTGCGGCAGGCGCACGTGGGCTCGGCCGCCTCGCCGCCCACCTCGCCAGGGGGCGACGTGCCCAGGTCGAACGGAACCTTCGTCGAGTCGACCCGTCTCTGTCTGGCCCTCGGCTACGGCGGCTGGTCGACGAGACGTTTGCCAGCTACGCCCGCTACTACGAGGAGTCGTTCCGACTCCCCGGGATGAGCCCGGATGCCATTGCCGCCGGGTTCGCCCCCGATGGTTGGGATCTCCTCGATGCAGCGCTCGACAAGGGCAGCGGCGCGATCATGGCCATGCCTCACCTCGGTGGCTGGGAGTGGTCAGGCTTCTGGGTCACGCAGGTTCGCCAGCGGCCGGTCACCGCAGTGGTCGAACGGCTCGATCCGCCTGAGCTCTTCGAGTGGTTCGTCGAGCTGCGCCGATCGCTCGGCTTCAACATCGTTGCCCTCGGTCCGGATGCTGGCGTGGCCACGGCACGCGCCCTCAAGGCGAACCACACCCTGGCGCTGCTCTCCGACCGCGATCTCACGGGAACAGGACCTGAGGTGGAGTTCTTCGGTGAGCGCACCACCCTGCCAGGTGGTCCCGCGACGTTGGCTCTGCGAACCGGGGCGGCGTTGCTCCCCACCGCGATCTACTTCGACGGGCCCGACCTGCGCCGCAGTGTGGTGCTCCCGCCGCTCGACACCACCCGCCACGGACGGCTTCGTGAGGACGTTCAGCGCGTCACCCAGGATCTTGCCCACGCACTGGAGGACCTCATTCGCAGGGCCCCCGAGCAATGGCATCTGCTTCAACCGAACTGGCCCTCGGACCGCGTTCGGTAGTCCGCGCGGGAGGAGACCTAGGCTCGGCTTGGTGCGTGTCGGCTTGGTGTGTCCCTATTCGTTGACCATTCCCGGCGGTGTGCAGGGGCAGGTGCTGGGTCTCGCTCGCTCCCTACGGACGCTGGGACACGACGTGCGGGTGCTGGGCCCGTGCGATGGGCCACCACCCGATGCGGGCGTTACGCCCCTAGGGCGCAGTGTGCCCACCGCAGCCAACGGATCGGTGGCGCCCTTGGCTCCGGATCCGTCGGCACAGCTCCGCACGATGCGGGCCCTGCGGGACGAAGGGTTTGACGTGGTCCACCTCCATGAACCCATCGCTCCCGGCCCGTGCATGACCGCGACCCTCTTCGCTGATGCGCCCAAGGTCGGGACGTTTCACGCGGCGGGGGAGAGCGCTGGCTACCGGGTCATGGGCTGGGCCCTCAAGCGACTCGCAAGGAAGCTCGACCATCGCTGTGCGGTGTCCCCGGATGCAATGGCGCTGGCCCAGTCCGCCCTCGGCGGCGACTACGAGCTTCTCTTCAACGGAATCGAGGTGGAGCGCTTCGCTCATGGCGAGGCCCACCCCGTCGAGGCGCCCACGATCTTCTTTCTCGGCCGTCACGAGCCGCGCAAGGGGCTCGAGGTGCTCCTCGAAGCCCTGGCTCACCTTCCGGCGGACCTTCGCGTGTGGGTGGGTGGCGACGGGCCACAGACCGCAGAGCTTCGTGATCGGTTCGGCGGCGATCAACGGATCGAGTGGTTGGGTCGAATCAGCGACGAGGAGCGAGCGGCCCGCCTGCGCGGGTGCACCGTGTATTGCTCACCGTCGGTCCGGGGCGAGTCCTTTGGCATGGTGCTGTTGGAGGCCATGGCCTCGGGCTGCGCTTTGGTCGCGTCCGACCTTGCCGGGCACCGCAACGTTGCCACCGACGGTGTCGATGCACTGCTCGCTCCCGTGGGCGACCCCGTAGCGCTGGCGGTCTCGCTACGGCGCATTCTGGCCGATGGAGCCCTGCGTTCCGAGCTGGTGGCCGGTGGCCGACGGCGAGCTGAACAGCTCTCGATGGCTCGCCTCGCGGACCGATACGTCGAGATCTACCAGGGCCTCCTCGCTCGTTGAGTGGAGCCGGAATGGACTGCACGCGGCACTAGGGTGGTCGCACCTACGACGAGGAGTGAGCAGTCGTGATTTTCTTCTGGATCATCCTGGCGATCGTGGTCGTGCTCGTCGGCTACGTGATCGTGACCTACAACGGCCTGGTCAGCCTGCGCAACCGCATCGAGAACGCCTGGGCACAGATCGACGTGCAGCTCAAGCGCCGGTACGACCTCATCCCGAACCTGGTGGAGACGGTCAAGGGCTACGCCGCCCACGAGAGCGAGACGCTCGAGAAGGTCGTCCAGGCTCGCAACATGGCGATGTCAGCCCAAGGCCCCCATGATCAGGCTGCCGCCGAGAACATGATCACCGGCGCTCTCAAGTCGGTGTTCGCCCTGTCGGAGGCATACCCCGATCTGAAGGCCAACGCGAGCTTCCTCAACCTGCAGGAGGAGCTCACGGGCACCGAAGGGCGAATCGCCTACGCGCGGCAGTTCTACAACGACACCGTCGTTCGCTACAACACAAAGATCCAGACCTTCCCGGCCAACACAATCGCAGGCCAGTTCAACTTCACGGAGCGCGAGTACTTCGAGGTGGACGACGCTGCCCGCGGCAACATCACGGTCGACTTCGGTGCTGCTCCCAAGGTGGACCTCGACTCGCCGCCGGCGCCTCCGGCTCCCCCGACCGCAACCTGATCCGAAGGACACTGACCCCCGCGTGTACGACCAGGTTGCCCAGAACAAGCGCCGCTCCGTCCTGCTCATCGTTGGCTTCGTCATCCTGGTGGCGGCCGTTCTCCAGGCCCTCAACCTCCTCATCGGTGGTGGGCCCTACTTCGGGATCTTCGCCCTCCTGCTAGCCGGCGGTTCGGCCGCGTTCTCCTACTGGAAGTCCGATGCGATCGCCCTGCGTGTGAGCCGCGCCCAGCCGGCATCGGTCGAGGAGTACGGCCGCTTGCACAACATCGTTGAGGGCCTGTGCATCGCCGGGGGGCTTCCCAAGCCCCGCATCTACGTCGTGCACGACCCCTCACCGAACGCCTTCGCCACGGGGCGCGATCCCAAGCACGCGGCGATCGCGGTCACCACAGGCCTGCTCGAGAAGCTGAACCGCGTTGAGCTCGAGGGGGTGCTGGCTCACGAGCTGAGCCACATCAAGAACTACGACATCCTGGTGTCCACGCTGGCAGTCACGATGTCGGGGTGATCGCGATTGCCGCTGACATCGGCGTGCGGTTCATGTGGTTCGGGATGGGTCGCAGTCGCAACAACTCCAACGATCGCGACGGCGGTGGCGTGATGGCAATCCTTGCCGTGCTTGGTTTCGTCCTCCTGATCCTCTCGCCCCTGATCGGCCGGGTCATGCAGGCGGCGGTGAGCCGGAAGCGTGAAACCCTCGCCGACGTGTCCGGGGTGGAGCTCACCCGCTATCCGCCCGGCCTGATCTCGGCTTTGGAGAAGCTGCGCGACGACTACACGGTTGTTGGATCGACCTCGCACGCCACAGCGCACCTCTGGATCGAACAGCCTCAAGCCGTAGCCGAGAGCGAGGGCCGCATGGCCAAGATCAACCGGATGTTCGACACCCATCCGCCTATCGATGAGCGCATCGCGCTGCTCCGCGAGCTCTAGGCGGGCCGCATGCTCGAGTCCCGCAATCAGCGCATCGCTGCCGTCTTAGCCGGACTCGTCGTGGTCGGTGGCGTGGCCACGGCGGTCTTCACGGGCGGAGGCAAGGCGGCTCCCGACACGACCACCACCACGGCATCGACGCTGGCGCCAACCACCACTGCGCCGCTGCCGGTCGCCCCGCTCACGGGACTGCCGGGGGAGTACGGCGATCGACTGGGTCGCCCTGCCCTCGTCGTGAAGATCGACAACGGTGAGCCCAAGGCGCGCCCGCAGGCCGGCATCAACCAAGCCGATGTCGTCTACGAGGAGCGTGTGGAAGGCAGCGTCACTCGTCTGCTCGCCGTGTTCCACTCCACCGATTCCGAGCCGGTGGGTCCGGTGCGGTCGGCCCGCACATCAGACATCGCGATCGTGTCGGCCCTGCACCGGCCGTACTTTGCATGGAGCGGCGCCAACGACACGTTTGCGCGCCGGATCCGCGCCGCCGACCTCGTCGACGTGGGCTTCGATGCTCGCACGGGGGAGTACTTCCGGGAGCCGAGTCGGTCGGCTCCCAGCAACTTGATGCTCAAGTCCACCGCGGTGTTGCAGGGCCTCGGCGCCGAGGGGTCCTCACCGCCCCCGGCCCTCTTCTCCTTCCGTGCCGCCGGCACCACCACCGCGCATCTGGAGCCCACGACCGGCGTGCGGATCAACTTCGGATCGAGTGGTGGCAGTGCACCGGTGGAGTACCGCTGGAACGGCGCGGGTTGGGCCCGCACCCAAGCCGGCACCCCCCACGTCGACGCGGCTGGCGTGCAGGTGGCACCGTCCAACGTGGTGATCCAGTTCGTCGACTACGTCGGTACCGATGTCAACGACCAGTTCGGCAACCCGATCCCCGAGGCCAGCACGGTCGGCGAGGGCGAGGTATGGATCCTCACCGGTGGGGGCTTGAGCGAGCCCGGACTCGTGGCGGGTCGTTGGCAGAAGACTGCCCTCGGCGCGGTCACCACCTACACGGACGTCGATGGAAACCCCATCCTGTTCACGCCGGGCCGCACTTGGGTGGCCCTTCCGACAGCGGGCGGTGCCTCCCGCCTTTGAGTCGGGCCGTATCGGCTTCGAGGTTGTGAAGGCGCGGCGGTACGATCAGGCCATGGCCGACGCCGCTTCCCGCCCCATCACCCACGACACCGGCACCACGCGCGTGAAGCGAGGTCTGGCCGAGATGCTCAAGGGCGGCGTGATCATGGATGTCGTCGATCCCGAGCAGGCCAAGGTCGCTGAGGATGCGGGCGCGGTAGCGGTGATGGCCCTGGAGCGGGTGCCCTCCGACATCCGCCGAGATGGTGGGGTCGCCAGGATGTCGGACCCGGAGATGATCGAAGGCATCAAGGCGGTCGTCACGATCCCCGTGATGGCGAAGGCGCGGATCGGGCACTTCGTCGAAGCGCAGGTGCTGGAGGCTCTCGGCGTCGACTACGTCGATGAGTCCGAGGTGCTCACGCCAGCCGATGAAGCCCACCACATCGACAAGTGGGCCTTCACCGTGCCCTTCGTCTGTGGGGCCACCAACCTGGGCGAGGCGCTGCGGCGGATCAGCGAAGGAGCCTGCCTGTTGCGCTCGAAGGGTGAGGCGGGAACAGGCAACGTGGTCGAGGCCGTACGCCACCTGCGCTCGATCTTGGGCGACGTTCGCAAGATCACTCAGGCCGACTCAGCGGAGCTCTACGACTGGGCCAAGCGTCTTCAGGCGCCCGTCGGACTTGTGCAGGAGCTGGCCGAGACGGGCGCGCTGCCCGTGCCGCTGTTCTGTGCCGGCGGCCTGGCCACACCGGCCGACGCGGCGCTCGTGATGCAGCTCGGAGCCCAATCGGTGTTCGTCGGTTCGGGCATCTTCAAGTCTGACGACCCCGCGCGGCGGGCCAAGGCCATCGTGGAAGCCACCACTCACTACACCGACGCCGACATCGTCGCCAAGGTGTCGCGTGGCCTCGGTGCGGCCATGCCTGGTCTCGAGATTGCCGGTCTGGAGACCACCTTCGCGGATCGCGGCTGGTAGGTCCTCTGTTCGCCTCCTACGCTGGCGCCGATGTTCGCAGCGAGGCCCCCAGGTGAAGGTTGGCGTATTGGCACTCCAGGGCGCCTTTGCCGCCCACTCGGCATGCCTGCGAACGCTCGGCGCTGAGCCGATCGATCTGCGCACGCCGGCGGATCTGGCCGGGGTCGACGCACTGGTTCTCCCGGGTGGCGAATCCACCACGATGTCGATGCTGCTCCAGTCGTCAGACCTGTTCGAGCCCTTGGCCGAGCGACTGGCGGCTGGGATGCCCACCCTCGGTACCTGCGCCGGAATGATCCTCCTTGGCACTGAGATCCTTGATGGTCGGTCCGATCAGCGCTGCTTCGGCGTCGTCGACATCTCGGTCCGCCGCAATGCATTCGGTCGCCAGATCGACTCCTTCGAGGCTGATCTCACGATTGCCGATCTCGATGGAGACCCGTTCCGCGCCATCTTCATCCGCGCTCCATTCGTGGAGCGGGTCGGGGCCGACGTCGAGGTGCTCGCCAGCGTCGACGGTCACCCTGTCCTCTGCCGCCAGGACGCGGTCACGGTCGCGGCCTTCCATCCGGAGCTCTCCGACGACCTCCGGCTCCACGATCACTTCCTCAGGGGGATCTGATGTCTGGTCATTCCAAATGGGCAACGATCAAGCACAAGAAGGGCGCAGCCGATGCCGCTCGCGGCAAGCTCTTCGCCAAGCTGATCCGACAGGTCGAGGTGGCCGCGCGTGAGGGCGGCGGCGACACTGACATGAACCCCACGCTTCGCACGATGTTCCAGAAGGCGCGTGACGCGTCAGTGCCGATCGACACGATCGAGCGGGCCGTGAAGCGAGGAACCGGCGACCTCGAGGGCGTCATCTACGAGTCGATCACTTACGAGGGATACGCCCCAGGTGGCGTCGCGGTGCTCGTCGACGTGCTCACTGACAACCGCAACCGGACCGGCGCAGAGATCCGCAACCTGTTCACGAAGAACGGCGGCTCGATGGCTGAGCCGGGCGCCGTGGCCTGGCAGTTCGAGCGGAAGGGCATCGTCGTGGCCGATCGCGCAGCGGAGGAGGACGAGCTGATGCTCCTCGCGCTCGACGCCGGAGCGGAGGACATCGCTGACGATGGAGACCATTGGCGGATCACCACCGGCGCGTCGGATCTCCATGCGGTGCGCACCGCCCTGGAGGAGGGCGGCCTCGGGGTGTCGTCCTCCGAGCTCACGATGGTGCCAACGGCCACCATCTCGCTCGACACAAGTGAGGGAGCCAAGAAGGTGCTTCGCCTGATCGACATCCTCGACGACAACGACGACGTGCAGGACGTCTACGCCAACTTCGACATCCCCGACGCAATCCTCGAAGGCATCGAAACCTGATGGGCGCGGAGGTTGGCCGGCCGGCGCCCGACTTCACGCTTCCGGGCAGCGACTACACTGTGGTCGGCCGGCGGGACTATGCCCTGTCCGCCTACCGCGGCCAGGTCGTCGTGGTGGTCTTCTATCCGGGTGACAACACCCCGGTGTGCACCCGCCAGCTCAACGCCTACACCGAGGACATCGAATCCTTCACCGAGGCGGGTGCTCGGGTGCTGGCGATCAGCCCGCAATCGGTGGTCAGCCACGAGGACTTCTCGTGCAAGCAAGGCGGCTTCGCGTTTCCGCTGCTCGCAGACGCGGACAAGTCGGTGGGCGCGGCATACGGCATCCTCGGACCGCTGGGGTTCTACCGGCGCTCAGCCTTCGTGGTAGATGCCGAGGGAGTCGTGCGCTACGCCCACCGAGCCGTTGCTGGTCTCACCTTTCGCAGCACGAGCGAGCTTGTGGCCGCTGTTCGGTCCGCGGGTGGCTGAGGCCCCTCAGCCGCCGAAGGCATCCTCATAGATCGCCTCGAGCTCGGGAGACGACGCTCCGCTGACGCCGCAGGTGACCACGGCGCCGTCGGATGCGCTGATCAGGTACTCGCCGCCCGCTTCGAGTTCGACACCCCCGAGCAGGGCCGTGTCGGCGGCGGCGGGCGCCGCAAGCACGACTTCGCTCACTTCGGCTCCGGTGAACCAGCGGTCGATGCGCAGCGTCACCGCCTCACCGTCGACGCCGGTGACCGTGCCCGCGAACGCAACCTCCGCTAGGGACCGGACCGACTCGCCGGTGATCTGAACGCAGCTCTGCGTCGGGTCGTCGGCTGCCACGGAGAGGGCAAGAGGCTCAGCCGCGGGGTCATCGCTATCCCCGACACTCCAAACGGCGATCCCGCCTCCCACCAGGACGACCGCGGCGGCGGCTACGGCGAGGAGGCGACGGCGCTGCGACACGGAGGGCGCGGGGTCCAGGGTGATCATTTCGTCAGTCACGATGTGCTCCAAGAGGGTTCGGGCCCACATGCTGTGGGCAGGGTCGACGGGGACCGTCGGGGGCGCCGGATCGGCGGCTCGCAGGCGTTGCTCCAGGTCGTCGGTCACGTCACCTCCTTGGTGTCCTCACAGGACCTCTGTCCGGATTGACGCGGGTCCTTTCCGATGGCCTCCGCCAACCGTCCCTTGGCCCGATGCAGGCGGATGTTGATCGCGTTCGGAGTGACGTCGAACACCATCGCAAGGTCTTGGGGGCCGAGCCCTTCCCATGCCCAGAGTCGCAGCAGCTCGCGGTCGGCCTCGGCGAGGGTGGACAGGGCCACGTGGAGCTCCGGATCCGCGGGCGCCCCGGGCCCAGGAGCTGGGCCGAGGCGATCGAGCATGCCGATTCGGGCGACGAGGCTCGCGCCCCGACGAACAGAGCGGCGACTGTTGGCCAGGCAGTTGGCGGCGACGCGGTAGCACCAGGGCAGTACACCGTCTGCGGGCACCTCCTCCAAACGACGCCAAACGACGAGGAGTGCGTCGGCGACCACATCGTCCGCTGTGTCGGGATCGGTGCGACGGCGCGCGTAGCGCTGGAGAGGCTCGTAGACCTCCGCCATCACTGCCTCGAACCGGGCGCGTCTGCTGATCGGCGCAACGTCCATCCGCCAACCTCTGTCCGGCACCGTTACGAACCTTTCGGCTCAGCGCGGCCCGCGAAGAAGACGCCCGGGGAGCTCACCGGTGAACTCGTCGTCGGCCACTGTCTGCACGCCGGCGACGAAGGTGGCGACATACCCCGTGGCGCGCTGCACGAGCCGACGGCCCTTTGCGGGCAGGTCGAAGGCCATCCGGGGGAGTCCGAAGGACAGATCGTCGAAGTCGATGATGTTGAGATCCGCCCGCATCCCGGGAGCAAGCAGCCCCCGGTCGCCGAGGCCGTACAGCTCGGCGGTCTGACGGGTTTGGCGGTGGACCACGTACTCGAGGGGGATGGTGGGGCCACGGCGCCGGTCGCGAGCCCAATGCGTGAGCATGAAGGTCGGGGTACCGCCATCGCAGATGGCACCACAATGGGCGCCTGCATCGGAGAGGCCGAGGCGAGTTCGAGCGTGGAGCGTGGCCTCGTAAGTCATCGAGAGGTCCCCGTACGTGTAGTTGAAGAACGGGGCATAGAGCATCCCGTTGCCGTCGTCGCTGGTGAGCTGGTCGAGCACGAGCTGCATGGGGGGGATGCCGCGCCCGGCGGCGAGCGCTGCGACCGAGGTGCCGGTGGTCGGCTCGTAGTCGATGTCCGCCCCATCGACGGGCCACACGCGGTCCAGCTTGCTGAGGACGGCCCGAACGAACAGCCCGCCGTCATCTGGCACGTCCTCGATGATTCGCCGCCGTCGTTCGGGGTCCGTGAGGGCGGCCAGTCGCTCCGTCATCGGGAGGTCGGCCACCTCGGCGTACGCGGGATGGAAGAGGAGGGGGTGCACGCTGCCATGGAGGCAATAGAGGATCCCGATCGAGCGCCCTGCGATCTGGGCGTACATCGGCAGGCCCCTGGCGGCCGCCCCATCGAGCAGGTGCAACACCTCACGCCACACCTCGGGGTCCTGGTCGGGCTGGTTGAGGTTCACGCTGACGGTGCGGCCGGTGCGCCGGGCCAGCTCCTCCATCCAGGGCCACTCCTCCAGCGGGACGCGAGCGTGGTCGGGCGCGAACTGGAACACCCCGTGGCCGGCGGCCGCCATGCCCTCGGCGATGGCGAGCAGCTCGGCAGCGGCGGCTCCCGTACCCGGTACCAGCTCACCGGCTTTCGAGCGATGCAGCGGGGTGCGGCTGGTGGAGAACCCGAGGGCACCTGCGCGCAGCGCCTCGGTGACCAACGTGCTCATGGCCGCCAAGTCGGCCTCGGTCGCGGGTTCATTGGCGGCGCCTCGATCGCCCATGACAAAGCCCCGGAGGGGACCATGGGCGATCTGGGCCCCGACGTCGAGCACGCGCGGGGTGCGGTCCACCGCATCGAGGTACTCGGGGAAGCTCGTCCAGTCCCAGTTGATGCCCTCGGTCATCGCCGAGCCAGGGATGTCCTCCACCCCCTCCATGAGATCGATCAGCCACTCATGCCGATCCGAGCGAGCCGGCGCGAAGCCCACGCCACAGTTGCCCATCACGACGGTGGTGACGCCGTGCCAGGAGCTCGGCGTGACGTAGGGGTCCCACGTCACCTGTGCGTCGTAGTGCGTGTGGATGTCTACGAACCCCGGCGTGACCAGGCGTCCCTCCGCGTCGACCACCTGGGTGGCTCCAGTGGTTGACGCGGCACCCGGCGCTTCGATGGCTACGACGAGGCCGCCTTCCACGACCACGTCGGCCGCCCGCCCCGGCGTTCCGGAGCCATCGACAAGGTGGGCGTTGCGCACGACGAGATCAGCCATGCCACGCAGTCCACCAGATTGCCGCGGTGATCGCGTGGCCGGCGGGCATCATGCAGATGTGGCCGTGCACATCGACGAGGCGATCGACCAGGTCGACTGGGCCGCCGCCAAGGAGCGGCTGGCCGCGGACGACTTCGACAACGGCCGGACACCCGACGCACTACGGCGATCCTTCGAGCAGTCCTCACACGTGGCGCTGGCCTGGATCGGCGACGAGCTCGTCGGGATGGCTCGCCTCCTGTCCGATGGCGTCTGCAACGCCTACCTCGTCGACGTCTGGACCGACTCCCGTCACCGTCGCCAGGGAATAGCGACGGCCATGGTGCGCTCGCTTGCCGTGGCTGTGCCGGGCCAGCACATTGGGCTGCAGACCGACGACGCGCAGGGCTTCTACGCCTCGCTCGGGTTCGCCCGGCAGCCCGAGTTCCTGTCACTCGTCGTAGGAGCTTGGCTCGACAACGACGCCAACCGCTGAACCCAGCGGCTCCCTCGGGCCGTCTCCGACGGCGCGGTTTGTGCCTGTCTCGAGCGCGTTCGCTACTGCTCGTCGGCCACGCCGAGCAGGCGGGCTCGGGTGACGGAGCGAACGCCCCGCCAGAGCGCGACGCTCGCGAGGATCCAGGCGATGCCGCCGATGTACCAGGCCACCTTGTCGCCGCCGTAGAGGCTGCCACTCGCCTGCGTATACGCCACCATGATCAGCGGGAGGCTGACCAGCGCGGAGGCCTGCTGTGCGGCGGCGGTGGACTTCACCTTGGCGCTGAGTCGGAGTACCAGCGACAGCGTGAGCGCGAGGAACGGTGGTACGACCCAGAGCATCAGGACCCACCATTGCTTGGTGGGGAAGAACCATCCGCCGACGTCGGGCCCAACGATGGTGTTGACGATCAGCGAGTAGATGCCGAAGCCCACGATGGTGGTGAGGTAGCCAGGGATCAGGCTGGCGATGAGCT